>PAMN02000053.1 GCA_002707335.2 Methanobacteriota archaeon
GTCAGGTAGAGCGATGGACTCTTAATCCATCGGTCGCGGGTTCGAACCCCGTCAGGCCCGCTAAACTAGATTTCCAGATGGATTGTACAGGCTTTCTATTCCATCTGAACCAGCCAATATTACAGCATCACACATGTTGTTGAAAAGCCCGACCTGAACTACACCTGCTATGTTTAGAATATCTGATTCGCATTTAATAGGATCGAGAATAGTAGGGCCTGTAATGGCATCAGCGAGGAAATTACCATTGTCTGTTATCTTTGGTGCTCCATCTTCCATTCTCAAATTTACTTCGCAGTCTAGTAGTCTAGATATTTGATTTATTGTAGAAATGTGAGAAAATCTGGTTACCTCGATAGGTAGTGGAAACATTCCAAGTGTAGTAACCTTCTTTCTGTCATCGGCAACTACAACCATGGTTTTGCTTTGCTGTGCTACTATTTTTTCTCTTAACAAGGCAGCACCTCCACCTTTGATCAATTGGAAGTTCACGTCAAATTCATCTGCACCATCAATTACAACGTCTAATCCATCGATATCTGATAATTCAACTAATTTAATTCCAACCTCTAAAGCAAGTTTCTCAGTTGCTATGCTGGTTGGAACTCCTACAATATCCAATCCTTCTTCAGAAACTCTCCTTCCAAGTTCTAAAATTGTGTATTTGACAGTTGAACCTGTGCCGAGCCCAACCTTCATACCATTTTTTACAAATTTACAAGCCTCAATTCCAGCCATTTTCTTGAGGTCTTCAACATCTGACATAGTCCTTCCAGTAGAAATCAGTCAATAAGTAATGTGAGGCGAATGTCTAAAGTGCTAAGATGAATTAAATTACATTATGCAGGGGAAGTTGTGTTCGATTTTCCTTGTTTCGGTTTTCTTAATATCACTAGTTTCACCACTTGCTGAAGCAAGTAATACGACTCGCCAGATTGATGTTGAAATTTATATCGCTCCAGATGGCATATCTGACGACTACACAATAGAGGTTCCTGATGGAGATATTGTTTCGAAATTGGAATTTGAAATCACCGACCAGCCGCACGCGATTGATGATATATTGACACTTTCAAAGAAAACAGACTGGTCTAGTGGAAAATATATCGAAGGAATCGATTACAATAACTCAGGATTACGTGTTGCCCCAAACTCATTTGAATGGGATTTCGAAGGTTCTGCACAAGGATGGACCTTTTCAGGTGGAGGTTGGGCTCATGGTTTCGATACAACATTAGGTTCAGTATCTGGAGTTAATTCGGGTAATTCAGCCCTTTACACATACAACGGTAATTATCCAAGTTATATGGGCGGCCCATACTATGCAACATCTCCTTCTATAGATTGCTCAGCATGTTCTGGGTCATGGGATTTCAAGTATTGGAAAAGGCTTGGTGTAGAATCTAGAAGCTATGACAGTGCTGTTGTGCAAGTCAAGAATTCCAACAACGCCTGGATAACAGTCTATCAAAATCCATTTGGAACTGTAAATGATGGTTCGTTTTCACAATCATCTCATGATGTCAGTTCATACATTTCGGGTAATTCTAATTTTCAAGTAAGATTTGGTCTAGGGTCTAGTGATGGTTCTGTTGAGTTTACAGGTTGGAATATCGATGACATAACTATCGAGCCAAAAACCAATGCAGGAACTGGCTCAGGCAATTGGACTAGCATGCCATTTGGCCCAGGAGTTCAAGGTGCGATGTCTACGTCATTTGGTATGATGGCAATCGATGCTGATATCCCGACTGGGTCATCCGTTGAGTGGACTCTAGTGAACTTTGATGATGGACAAGAATTAGCTGGTTTTACTGACCGTGTAGACTTAATCGCAGATCTTGGTTCAATTTCTGTAGACGACTATTCAAAGTTACAAATTAAAATCTTCATGACTTCTACAATGGAATCTCCAGTGGTCAATCAAATAAAATTCGGTGGAGCAATCATAAATTCATTTTCAAATAGTGACGGCGGTTGGACCGGCTATTCTACAATATCTAACGGTGAACTAACTGGAGTAGATGAGATATTTTCTCCTAAATGGCGTGTTTCAAATCCATTTTCAGAGGCTCATTTTGTTAGTGTGATTTCAGGAACTGGCAGCCTCGAAGTATGCTTTGTCGATTACACAAATTGTAATTCAAACAATTGGTCAAAAATTCCACAAAACGGAATATATCGGCTGAATGAACCAAGTGTTCACTTAAGTGTAAAGTGGAATGGTACTGGAAATTATAATTTTGAATACTTCCAAGCAGAGTTGTTACGTCATTCTTCTCCGGAAGGTGTTGAAATTGATATCGGACTAGACGGGATATCAGAATGGTCAATGTCAAGAACAGGACTAGGTCCTTGGGGTCACCAAAATAGATTGATAGATTCCAATCATTCTAGAGTAATTAATACAGGAACCCAGTTCGAACAAAGTTTAGAATTGTTTTATCCTTATTCTAATGAAAATCGGTCTAAATTCAAAACTTTAGCAAATATGCAATTTTTCTTAACTCCAAAATCGCAACCAATTGGAAATGTTGATTTAGAGTTCTATGTCAATAGTAATCAAATACTTACAAAGTCTATCGGCTCACTAAATCAACCCAAGAGAATAGAATTATCAGGTATGGATATAATGTCAATCGAGGGACAAATAGCATCCAGTAATCCTGACTCATCGATAAATGGATTGGATTTACACAAATTAAGAATTCAAATTTCAAGTAATACAAATGCAGAGATAATGTTTTCTGGATTATCGATTCCGTACTCTTTTACAGCTATAATCCAAGATGAAACATCTAAAGACATAATCTCTTCAATAAATTCTAAACTTGGGGAAGTTAATGTCCAAGATGGTACAAGGGTTTCAAAAATACCAGTTCTGATGTCAAATAGGGGAAGTCTCACTATCACAGAGTATGTATTAGAAACAACAGGAACTCCAAATCCCATCTCTATAACTTTAGCCAATGAAACAGAAACTATAGTCGCTGGAAATGATTGGTATGAGTTTACAAGTTTATTCGATTTGACGAACTTGAATCTCAATGATGCAGAAACACACTTCTTGAATAATGGTTGGGATTCATTATTCTCGCTATCTGGAAATAATTGGGTAAGAGAAATAGATTGTTCTCTAATTGATAGAAGTTGTATTGTCGATCAAGGTATAATTTTTGAAGAATTCAATTACTCATTTTCAGATTCTAAGGTTGAATTCTATTTCAAAATTAAAATTTCTACACAATGGCCCAATGAAATAGCACTAATAGCATTGAATTCCATTGACATGGATGGAATTACATCACAACCCAACGCCCTTAGATTTGGTTTAGGAACTTCAATGGGAGTTGAAAGGGATTTGACTGTTACCGATTGGGGAATTTCTTTTGGCAATGGCAGCAGGTCTTCAATAATCGATTCATACATTGATACTGGAAGTGAGTGTACTATCGAAGTTGAGATTAATTTTGCGAATTTAACTACAACTCCAAGGAACAATACTGTAAACATTGGACTTGTAGTTGATGGAAATTTACTGGATAGTACTCAAGAACTAATCAACGGAGTCGCAACTTTGAATTTTTCTCCTGATGCTGATGCGACTAAAATTGAAATTGAAATTACGGTTGCTGGTCTATTGGGGCAAAGTGTATATTGGAGCATTGATAAAAACGCGACTTTCTACTTAGACGAAATATCTCCCGTTATAATTTCTTCAAACGTAGGGAAATTTGACCACATGCCCGTTAATGAGCCCCTATCACTACAATTCTTAATCGCTGATAGACCAGTATTGCCACGGCATGCATACTTACATCTTTCATCTGATTCCTCAGACATTAAAGTGATAGAACTAGACAAACCAAACAACTTGAATGGCTTCCAAGGTAATTACTCTAAACTAATTGATATGTCGGATTATGATGAAGGTGATGTTGTGTCTGGGTGGCTGGAAATTATTGATCCTGCAGGTCATGAATTAGTCGATTCAGGTTCAATAGATAATCCCTATTTTACAATAAAAATAGGAAATGATGGTTCTCCTGTAATCAATCAGAATGGATTTGGTTGGGCTCAAGATGATTATTGGTTACACCCGGCTCAAGAATATGGTATTCATATTCCAATTTCCGATTCAAATGGTTACGGAGATATTTCAGTGGTTAGCATCGATTTAGGATTTGGAGCAAATGAAAATTTAATTTTGGAATGGGATGCTCTTTCAGGTTGCATTTCCGCCTCCTCAAATGTTCAAATAATAAATTGTACAATAATTAGTAATGCTAGCCATTTTGATTCAGAGTTCACACTTGAAGTTAAATTTGAATTAGATTGGGAATTCAATCCCGATTCTTCAATGATTAGGACTGTTGTGGTTGAAGTTGAAGATGATGCAGGTCAATCATACAGTAAAGAACTTGAGAGAAAATGGCGGTTTTCTAGTGAGGTTGAAGTAAATCTTGATTCGGCTGGGTTCTCAAATAATAACTCATTTGTTGCGCCTGGAAACCCAGGGTATTTCCAAACTGATGTTATTTGGTCAAAGGATGGTTCTTCTGTGATGGAATCATTTGAAGTAATGGCGAAGTACAGCGATTACTATTTCTATGGTACAACAGAAAATGGTAGTGCTATGATTGAGATAACAGCATCGAATTATTCTGGAATATATCCAATAAATCTCGATTTAATTAATCTCCCACTAGGGGCAATAGATAGGACTGTAAATGATAGAATTGTAGCCTGGGTAGTAGTTGATGGAAATAAACCGGTTGTAAATCAATTATTGGCACCTAATCAGTTTGAGCAAGTACAAGAAAGGGACTGGAAGGATTTACAGTTTGAAATTTCTTTGAATGAGCCCGAAGGATTGGACTCGGACACTATTTTGCTAAATTGGTTGTTAGTGCCTAGAGGTATGCTTTTGCCCGAATTTGCAATATTAAGTGGAAATACATCAATGGAGGTCATTGCAGGAACAGGTTCCGGAGATTCTATTCCATTAGCATCTAGTATTGATTTGGATGGCCTTATACCGGAACTTAGCAGAAAGGACTCTTGGGATCTGTGGGTATGGGTTACAGGAAGTGACCTCGCTGGCCAAATGATATCTGATAAATTCAATAACCGTTCAATGCCTTTAGCTAAATTAGAATTAGCGAGTAGAACCTCCGAACTGGTATTAAGCGACAATCACATATCGCTAGAAAGTCAAGACATTGTTGTTGGCCAACCAATTCAGATTAACGTAACAATTGAAAATATCGGTCTTGTTGATGGAATTACTAGTTTGCGAATTGAGGTAATAGAAGGCAGTAAAAACAGACGACTGATAGAAATTGTCAATCTTCAAATTCCAGGGAATAATTCTGAAACGTTTGAAGTTACGTGGATTCCAGAAGAAACGGGTGCAGCATGGATTGAAATTACAACTCCTGATGGTAAATTTGCAAGAACTAGCCCTGTAAAGGTTTCAGATGATGCATCTGAATATGTAATCGAGGGCTTGGAAGGAGCAGATACGTCGATGCTTACCGGTTTTTCAATAGTCATAATTGGAATGATTGGTTTGCTCAGTTATTTGGTTGTTTCAGACAGAAAATATCAAGAAGATTCTGAAGAAGAATCTGAATTCGATTGAGCCAATGGTTTCAAATGTAGTACATCAACCGGCGATTGGAGGATGCAGGAGGACTGCTGACAGACTTCGAGTCTGAGGAAAGTCCCCTCTCCACAGTGCAGGCGGTCGAAACAATTCGAGACACAGAGATGGGTCGGTCAATGGTGCAGAAACGAACGAGGTATGGTGTGTACGATGAATCCGAAAGGACGAGGTTGCCATATTATCGATGAGACGAGCAACCCCGCTGGAGCAAGCCCAAACAGTCCCGATAACGCTGCACGCTCAGGGACAGGTAGGGTGCTTAGTTGAATGCAGTCACCGAAAGGGAACAGAAAGGGGCTTACTCCCTGCATCCTCCAACTTATTCCGAGTGTTTAACTGGTTCTGGCAATTTTGCATCTAAAAATACGGCTACAGACTCTCCATGTGCGCTGACTACTCTAAATTCGCTATTACATTCTGTACAATTTGCGTTACCAGTATAATTCTTGGGGACTCTAAATGATTTATTGCAGTAAGGGCATTCTATGTGATTTTTTTGTTTACTATCAATATAATTAGGGTCAGTTTTAGCCATCATTATCATCGATGTGATCATACACGCTAGTGCCCCCCAATATCCATGGTATACAATGGTATAGTCATCCATACTAAATTCATCTGATGTGTTGCAAACAAAAAACCAACTAATCATATATCCGAAATAAACTAGTCCACCACAAATCAATCCGTTTGTGAATATACTGCCGTTTTTTGCATGCAATTTCAATGGAATAATCAATGACAGTGTCATCGTGATAATGAAAACAATATCTGCATATAAACTCCATGTCCAAATTTGGAAGGCGAATTCAAGTGTAAAATAAGGAATGAAAACATTAGTTCCAATTACATTAGCAATTAGAATAAACAAGAATACTTTCGGTGCTAAATTTGGATAACCATGCTGGGTGTCATTCTCCATGGCTTCCATGGTCTTCTATGGTTAATCTGAATATAAAAAAATAATTGAAATCATTCAATTATTGCATCAACTGCTTTCATTGATGAATCTGTCAGTACAACTCCATCCCCATAATCAATGAATGAATGTTCATCCCCTCTAATTTTACTTCTTGTTACCTTTTCAGCAGTAATACAAGCTGGTAATAAGAATACACTTGTAAGGAATGCAAATATTATCAGCAACATCATCAAGACGAAGAAATTCACAAGTCCCGGGAATGCAACAAAGAATCCTGCTCCCAATCCTGCGACAGTCGTTGCAGTGGTTTCAAAGATAGTTTGGCCAGTCTTTTCAATAGAATGGCTAATTCCAACTGCAGTTTCGCCTTCTTCTTGGATTCTATGCATCACGTGAATAGCATCATCAACTCCAATACCAAATACAATAGTTCCAATCATGGCAGTAAATATGTTGACATTGACATCTCCTGAACTCATCAATAACGGTTGCCAAACAATAATTGCAGCTACTGGAATCATAGTTATTATTCCAATTCTAACCGATTTGAAAACTATGCAGAGAACGATTGTTAGGATAATCATTGTCAAAATTGTGGTATAACTTTGAGTGTCATGAATTCCTTCGTTGATGTCTAAACTAACTGGTAATCCCCCAGTTAAGGGTGAAACTCGTATGCCATCTTCTTCCATTGGGTCTGCTAGCATTGTATCTATCTCGTCCCTTAGAACGCTGGCGTTATCTAGATTCATGTACGGTTGTGTAACGTATACTAGCGCTTTGCTTCCGCCTTCATTTGTGAGCATCCATTGAACTTCCTTGGAAAGTGTATCGTATGCTACATTCACCATGTCTTTACGAAGATGCTCTCTCCCTTTACCGTCAGCAGATGTTGCGTCTAGCAATACCCATGCTGCACAATCTGGAGAGTTTGATTCCCAGCATTTATCATGTAACAAATCCCAAAGAGAACCTTCGTAAATAGTGACGTTTGTTGTTGGTTCAGAAATTGTAACAGGGATTGATTCAAGGAATGTGATTAAACTAGTAGTAGATGTATTATCGACTGTTTGAATTTGATTTTCTAACTGATCCATGGCGTCGAGAACATCCAGAGACCTAATTTTCTTTTCTTGATCATTTATGTGCTGAGACGCATCAAAAATAAACAGAGAAGTTTGTCCTCCTCCAAATGTGTTTGAATATTCAACCATAGCTTCCATAGAAGGAATATTGTCTGGTGTTTGGTCGCTACCGGAAATTGGTTTGTCAAATTGGTCAAGATTTGCAAATCCGGCAATGGTAATACTTGCTGTAATCATAATTATCACAAGGTATCCTTTGACTGGGAATTTTGCTAATGAACCCCACATTGGTGGATTTGTCCGTTTATTGAATCTGAGAATCCAAGTCAACACCGGGACTAAAATCATGGAAAATACCAATGTGGACAATATTCCTGCTACTAATGTCAGTCCAACAGAACGAATCGGAACAATAGATACAATGCTTGGCATAATCAACACAGAGAATCCGATTATTGTGGTCGTTGCAGATAATAACACTGCAACTCCAGTTGTTCGTGACATTTCCATTACACATGATCTGTAGAATTCAGGATCCCATAAATCAGGGACTTCGATAGATTGTTGGCCTTTTCTTCTCCGCCTTTCGTTTTCTTCAACAGCAGCATCGATTCGCTTACGCCGCACTTCTTCGATACGGTTAACCATGTGTAAAGCATAATCTACTCCTAAACCAATTAGGATTGGGAATGTAGCAATAATCATTGGTGTGAGTGTCATTTCCAAGAGTACTGATGCTCCAAATGTCACTGCAAGAGCCATAACGATTGGTGTCCCTGAAATGATTACAACTTTCCAGGAGCGGTGTAACAAAGTGATAACAATCACAGTCAATGCTAATGATATCGGCATCATATTCAGAAGGTCAATATATATTGCATCAGAGACGTCTTCCAAAATTTTCGATAGACCTGTTTGTGTCATTTCAGTCACTCTATACTCTTGAGGACGATTTTCTTCTGCGATAATCTCATTCACATGACTGAAAAATTCTTTGTAATTCTCCCATTTCCCAGTCTCATTTATTTGGTTTTCTGATATCATACCTATCATAACATAAGTTGTATCCCAAATTCCATCTCCATTAGTGTCATTAACTAAACGACTAAGAGACCCATTTGATTGATTTATGATTTCATCTACACGCTGTTGCTCATCAGGGATTGCGTACAATCCTCCATTTTGCCCTTGGGATAAAAGGTTACAATCGATTAAATTAGCAGTTAGCCTTTCACCAGTATTTCCACACATTGCATCATTAAATCTACCATCACTTGAATTAATTTCTTTGATTATTTGTGGCATTGAAATAATCCATAGAACACCATCTTCTTTCCCATGATCTTCTTTATGCCAATCGATTCCATTCTTTTTCAAACCTGGTGACGAGGATTTTTCATCATCCCCCTCTATCCACGATATTTCGTGTAATATGTCTACATTAGATACATTATAGTCGTCTTTGTAAATCTCGGGGTCAAAAGCATTTGGTGTCTTGATGTAGATGAAACCTATATCGGTAGACCATTCTTCTCTAACTTCAATCAAAAGGTCTGTTGATTCTGCTCCTTCAGGTAAAAATATCTCAACATCGTCCACAATCTGGTCTTGGAAATTAGTCCCTATGTTGCCAAGATATGCAGACAATATTACTAGTAGTACAAGGGTAGTTTTTGGTTGCGCTAATACTTGAGAATATACTGTTTCTAAACCCGCCTCAACTTTCTCCTTAGCAACTTGAGAATACTCTGAGAGCTGTTCACGTACATCTCCCATGGTAATATGGAAGCACAACCAATCCATGAATGCTGTGCTTGTTGGTTTAGGCTAAGCCGAATTCTTTGATTAGAAGATGTCTTATGAAGTTCCTTGCAGATTGTAGAACTAAACCAGTTGCCATCAGCGATATTCCTAGAACACCGATCCATAATGATGTCAATCCTGGACCGACAATCGCATCAACAGAATCTGTAACTCCATTAATGGCATTGAAAGCCATTGCTGTACCTGCTGCAAATAATCCAAGTCCTGGTAGGCCGAGTACCAATATTGGTTTTTTCTGTGAAAGGGATATCATTGCATACGCAAGCACTGCAAATCCATGAGAAATTGCAGTGAAATTACTTCCTTTAGGCACATCGTACCTAATGACTGTTGGGACTTCTCTAATTTGCAGATTCTTTTCATTGGCATCTTCCAGCATTTCAAGTGACAATTCCATTCCATCTGAATCAAATCTCAGTCTTTCGATAGCCTTTCTTGAGAATGCTCTAAAACCAGATTGAGTATCTGAAATATCCAAGTCACTAGAAAGATTAGACGCAGCTGTAATTACTTTTATTCCAAGTCTTCTGTATGCAGGCATGTGCTCTGTTTTTCCACCATCAACAAATCGGCTTCCTATTACGAAATCTGCTTCTCCGTCAATAATGGGTTGAACTAGGTCAGGTATACTTTTAGGATCGTGTTGGCCGTCGCTATCGAGTATGACTAAGATGTCTACATCCTTTTCTCTTGCTACTTGAAATAATGATTTCAGAGCACCGCCGTATCCTCTGTTAACTCTGTGTCGATGAACTGTAGCTCCACATGATTCCGCAATTCTAGCGCTAGAATCTGAGGATCCGTCGTCAACACAAACTACTTCATCAACAAAATCTTTTGTCATAGTGACAACAGTGCCAATTGTTTCTTCTTCGTTATACATTGGTAGTCCTGCAATGATGGAATATCCACCATTTAGGGGATTTTGCATGAATCTTTGGGCTCACGAGTCCATTATATGTGATTCGGCTCCAACAAGGATTTGTAATTGGTTTGTGATAGGTATTGATTAAATCAATTAGAATTAATCTTCTAGGTGATTTACAGATGTTACTGCTCTTTTCCCTTCTATTACGCCATTCAAAGCGTTCAAACTTACTACTAGTTGCACATATGTCTGTCCGTCGCTAGTGACGTATGTGCCACATTCTTGAAATGCTTCAGTGTTTATTGACAATTTAATTGCACGACCAGCATTAGATTTTCTTACAAATCCAACCAGTGTACTATTCTGCGTTTCGTTTTCTTGCTCGTTTGTTTGTTTTGTTTTTTTCATATTTTTCACTCCTGGAGCTCTTGTTTTGTTCGTTGTATTGCTCCGGATACAACAGACTCAACTTATCGCCACGGGTGCTATATATTTTCCAATACAGGTTGCTGAAAGTGAAAATGATGGTGCTAGGTGAAAAGCATGAGACTGCTAGATATTATAACAATGATTCATGACGACAAAATATGCGGGCACTAGTTACAGGCGGTGCAGGGTTTATTGGTTCACACTTAGTTGACAGGTTAGTTGACAGAGGTGATGAGGTAATTGTGGTTGATAATCTGTCATCAGGCAGGCTTGAATTTATCCAAAACCACATAGATTCTGGCAAAGTAGATTTCCATAATCTTGATTTGAAAGACATTGAATCTATCAAAGGGTCATTTATTGGCGTAGAAATGGTTTTCCATTTAGCAGCAAATGCTGATATCAGATTAGGGACAAGAATAACAGATACTGATTTGAAAGAAGGTACTATTGTAACATACAACGTACTAGAGGCTATGCGTCTTGCAGGAGTTTCAAAAATTGCATTCTCATCATCTTCTGTAGTATACGGCGAAGATGCTCCAATGCCGACTCCTGAAGAACATGGGCCATGTCTTCCAATTTCACTTTACGGTGCATCAAAGCAAGGTGGAGAGGGTTTGATTGGTGCTTGGGTAGGAACCTTTGGTTTCCAAGCATGGGTGTTCAGATTCGCAAATATTATCGGCGAAAGAGGAACTCATGGCGTAATTTTTGACTTTATTCATAAACTGAAGAAAGACCCAAATCGGCTTGAAGTTTTAGGCAATGGACTACAAGAGAAATCTTACATGGAAGTAGGTGATTGTGTCGATGCAATTTTGTTTGTTATTGAAAACACAAATGAACAAATGAATCTCTATAATTTGGGTTCAAATGACACATGTAGCGTAAGAAACATTGCGGCTATTGTAATTAGGGAAACTGGATGTGCAGAAGCAACTATCGAATATACTGGTGGCGATCGAGGGTGGGCTGGAGACATACCAAAAGCAATGTTATCAATAAATCGCTTAGTAAACCTTGGATTTGGGGTTAACTATGATAGTGAGGAAGCAGTGGCACACACTGCAAGAGTTCTGATATCAGAAATCATGGGTGAATGAAATGATTAGAAGAGACATGGATAACGAAGCAGGTGCCCGTTCAGACGGTCTAATGATAGTGAGTGTGATTTTTATTGCGGCATTTACATACATCGCGCTTACAACTAATCCGGTATACACTGGTGTTGGCGTTGGTGACAAAGTGCCTGAATTGAGTGGTGAAATATGGGACGGTCAATCATGGGTCGAATTTGATTTATACGAAAATTTAGATTTCACATGGACTGAAGATTCTGAAGATGGAACTTGGTATGTGATAGAATTCATGGACACAAATTGTGGAGCCTGCCAGAAGTCAGCTCCAGATTTTGTCCCTCAACAAAGCAAATGGCTTGAGCCAGGTAGTAGGTCAATGCCTCCAGATATGGATGTTCAATTCATCGCTGTGGCATTTTCACTGAACCCAGATGCCGATGGTTGGGAATACAGCCAACAAGAAATCAAAGATTTTAGACAAGAATATGACCATATATTCCCGTACATGGATGACTTAGATAACTCAAACCGTGATGTTTGGGGAATTGATTATACTCCTCAATATTTCTTAGTTGCACCTAATGGAATAATAGAATATGCATCTCCTGAAGCAGCTGGAGATTCAGTTTGGGATGCAATGGAAAGCGTTATTCCAAGAGGTGATTGATATGGTTGCAGGATTGGAATGTTTTGATTTAACTCTGATGCCACACATTGGCATTATACTTCTCGGGATATTAATTATGACTCCTCTCGGTGAAAGTATTGCCAGAGGTTTCAGTTCAAGGTGGCCTTCACTTGAATCAGTACAAGGTAGAGCACTTGCAGGTTTGATTCTAGTTTGCTTTGGTGGTTTTACAGTCTCTGCACATACACTTTGGATGCACAATAAAGCAGCAGAAATGGGAGGAGGTGCTTTCTGTTCCTCCGGCAATGTATGTGATTGTGCAAGTGTAATTGGAAATTCAGAATGGAATACAGTTCCATTCCTAGGATTGCCCTGGGGATTATTGGGAATGCTAGCGTTTGCTTTATTCATGTGGTTAGCCATAACAATCGCAAAAGAACCAGGTGCTAATTGGGTTATTCAGAACATCAAAGTTGGAGTTAACTTTGGAATATTCGGACTATTCATCGTCCTATACCTGATGTATGCAGAATATGATATCGGTAAAATATGCCAGTTTTGCACAACCGCTCACGTTGCCCATGTAGTTACAACAGTAGGTTTCATACGTGTAGCAAGAATGGTCGAATCAGGTAATTGGAATGGTACTGAAAAAACCGATGAGGAAGTGACAGCTAAAGCTCGTCGCAAGCGCGGTGGATATGTTGCTCCAAAGCAAAGTAATGAAGAGGAATAAAAATGGACGAGTCACGCCTTTGGATGATATTCACAGCGGTCTGTCTCGCTTCATTAATTGGATTGCTAGAGTACGAGGGTATGATCAATCTAATTGGTGAAGATGAAAGTAAATCTTCATTGTATGACACTTCTGACGAAGTCCACGCTCTTGGCTACGAATGCTTAGAGAATCACGATGTTGTAATGCACTTCCATCCTTATCTAACTATTATCATAGATGGAGAGGAGTTAGTGATACCTACCAACACAGGAATTGATACAGGCATCTGTCCAAACGCTATGCACATGACTCACACACATGATGCGACTGGTAAAATCCATGTCGAGGGGCATCAAGAAGTCGACGTTCCGCTTGAAGTGTTCTTCGACGTATGGGGGAAGCACTTTGATGAAACAGGAATTTTTGATTACAGGGATGGTTCGATTCAAATGACTGTAGACGGAGTAAATAATACTCAGTATGAAAAACTGGTCTTAGCTGATGGACAGAACATCGTAATTACATACACCTCGAATTAAGGTACAAATATTCCTTCGAAGTATAATGCATCTGTATTAGTTGTAACAGGTTCAATTCTGTGAACAGTTACATCTACTCTAGCACTATCTTGATATTCTTTTCTTAATTCTCTTAGCAATTGATGATGAACTGTAGAAATATCTGTAGCCATTATCATTGTAAGGTGCCGATGAGAATCTTCGTCTACTTTGACCGTAAATTCAACCATCCATGATTTCAGTGTTGTCTCATAATCTTCTGCTGTGTCAAAGGTCCTTTCCATGTACATACATTATCTTCCAACCTTATCAAAGATTCGGTAAAAAGCATCATTTTTGACATAAAAAGGAGTAAAATGGTCTAATTCAGTATGATTACTGCAATAAAATTACTCTTCTTCCCGATTACTGGAAATATTGGAAGGCCAAAATACTACCAAGCCTCCTAAAATTAGGCATGATGCTAGTATGAACATCAAATTATGATCTTTCACATTTTCAAACACTCTATTAGATATTTCAACAACTCCATAGGGTTCACCACCCTCAATAGGTTCATGAATTAGCAAGACCGACCAAGTTTCTGGGATAGTCAGGTCTCCATGGACTGAGGTATCTCCTTCAGAAGTAATGACTTTCATTCCAACTAATACTCTGTCACGTGTATCATCACCAGGATTATCAGCATCATCAGGAACTTCTTTTCGATGTTCTAAAACCATAATCGTTAATTGACCATATTCAGGAGCCTCAAGGTCAAAATCTGCATCAGACAGGTCATAAGCAATTTCAATAGGAGAAGTTTTCTTGTTTTCTTGGGTTAAGATGCGCTTTTGTACGTCCTCCCATGCTCCATAACCTTCAGCAGTCTTTATTCCATCTACGAAAAAAGTAGGTGTTCCGTAAGATGAATTGTCAACTTGTTTCTGATATTGAATTCTAGCTATGCTAGCATTATTTTCAAATTCATCAGTAACGTGAATACCAACAATTGCAATTCGTGAACCGTGAGATTCAGCAACTAATTCTAACTCAGGGTCTATTTCTGCGCAGCTAGGACACCATATTGCGGTTCTTTCCTCCACGAGTATAGTGCGCTTGAGGTATACCTCTGAATACTCAGCATCAACCATTGCAACAGTGGTTTGAGTTGAACAAATTAATACCATCATTAGGTAGAAAATTGCTCTCATTAAACACCGCCAAGTCAGACTTGGCAATGAAGTTATCATGGATATGCTGGAAAACAACGAAGTCTTGGAATATCTCAAAACCAGCGGCAAAGCGAATCCTCTTTTTACAGAGGAAATTTGCTATCAAACGATATCAATTCACTTCTGTTTAGCGAACTTTCGTGCTTGGTTTGCCCACTTATCTCTCTTGATTCTTCCAGGGAAGAATTCAATTGCGATATTTACTTGTTCTTCGATTTCAGCAGTCATGTTACCGACTTGTTCGAATGTATAGATTCCTAAAGCATTCAACTTATCTTCTATGAAAGGACCTACTCCTTTGATTCTTTGTAGGTCGTCGCTTGCTGTTACTGTTGCGGCAGCAGCAAATGCTCTCTTCAGCCCCTTAACGCCAGTAAGCGCAGTTGCAGTCTTTCCAGTCCAGGAGATATTCATGCCACCTTCATCATCTTGAACCCAAGCGCTTCCGGTTTCATCGAATGATGATGTGTCACCGATCGCCATTTCAGTTGCGCCCTTTTCTACTGGTTTTGATATAACACTTCTTGAAGCTACACCCAAAGTAGTGAAATCAATACTCTTAGCTTTTTCAGAAATTCGTATGAGTTCTTCCTCTTTCTTTCGAGTGGCTTCATCCATTTGTTCGAGTTTCTTACGTCGCTCTTCCATTTCTTTTTCCATTTGTTCAAGTCTTTCCTGAGCAGCCTTTTCAGCAGCAGCACGTGCAGCATCTTCGGCTTCTTCCTTTGCTTTCTTCTCAGCAGCGGCTTTTTCTTCTGCAGCCTTTGCTTTTGCTTCAGCAGCAGCAGCCTTCTCTTCTGCTATTCGTAGTCTCTCATCAGCCTCTTCTTTTGCTTTCAGGTTAGCAGCCTCTATCTCGGCTTTTGCCTTTGCTTCCTCTGCTGCTTTAATTTCGGCTTCTTCTTTGGCTTTCTTTTCAGCAGCTTCAGCATCAGCCTTTGCTTTTGCTTCAGCCTCTTCTTTGGCTTTCTTTTCAGCAGCTTCTTTCTCGGCCTTTGCCTTTGCTTCAGCCTCTTCAATCGCCTTGAGTTCAGCTTCTTCTTCGGACTTGAGTTCAGCTGCTCTTAAGTCGGCAGCGGCAAACATGTCCTCTTCTGGGTCTCCTACTGTGACTTCCCACTGTAGGTAGACTGATGCACTTCCAACTCGGATTTGACCGGTGTAAACTCCGCTTACATCATCCTCTGTAACATTGTCATCAAATTGTAATTGGAACACAATAGAGCCAGAACCTTTCTCGTCTGGATTACCTTCGACTAGAATTGAGTCCATGTTGAAACGACCACGGTTGGTTGCAGCAACCATGTCAGTTACGGTAATCAACGAACTTGGGTCAAGTTTCGATATAGTGATTGTTTCTACGCTGTTTACGCTATCTCCAAAGTTTTTGACATGTGCAGGTTTGAGAACGAATGGATCATCCTTTGTTCCTCTTCCGCTAACGAATTTTGGCCTTGCTGTGGTATTTTCTGGTTCTGGACCGTTCCTTATTCCAACCATTACTAGAACAGAATCGCCTCTTTCTCTAGCAACGAAGGCTAGAAGTAATAGCAACAGAAGTAGCAGTAGTGGACAACAAATCCACCACAAATAGGAAGAATCAGAATCTGATTTTTTATCTGATTTTGATTTTGTAGTTACACATGTTCCATCTTCCTCAATGTTATCAGGAATACTTTGTGAATCTAGTGGGTCAGAACCACATCTTTCTTCATCAGCATCTGGCCAATTGTCACCGTCATCATCATCGTCAGCATTGTTTCCAGTGCCATCTTCATCGGTATCTAGCCACTCATTAGCATCCATCGGGAATGCATCTTCAGCATCTGTTACACCGTCTCCATCAGTGTCATCTTCGAGGGCATCACAGATTTCATCTCCGTCTGAATCAGTTGGGAAGTCGGTGTCATCAAGTGGGTTAGTACCACACATTGTTTCATCGTAATCTGACCAATTGTCATTGTCATCATCATAATCTTCCTCAAGTGGTGGGACAGATGTTGATGCTCCAGATAATGAATCAGGTTTACCATCTCCATCTGTATCCTTGGATGCAGACCTATCGTCTGGGAAGTCATCAACATTGTTGCCAACTCCGTCGCCATCTCTGTCGTCATCTTGTGAATCACATATCATGTCGCCATCTGAATCAACAGGTACGCTTGAATCGTCATCAGGGTCTGTACCACAGGACTCTTCAGGACCATCCGCCCAACCATCTAGGTCTCTATCGGATTGTAGTGCGTCACAGATACCATCGTTGTCTTCATCTACTGGAACAGAAGAAGCGTCTTCTGAATCAGAGTTGCACATGATTTCATCAGTGTCAGTGAATGAATCACCGTCGTCGTCACTATCGATGTAATTACACAAGTTATCGCCATCTGTATCCAATGGTGTGCTAGAAGCATCCTGCGGGTCTTCGCCACATAGGATTTCCATTTCGTTTGACCAAGTGTCACCATCAATATCATCGTCGTAGACGTTAGGTGTTCCATCACCATCGGTGTCTAACAATACACTGAGTGTTATTTGGAAAGATCCACTTTGACCAGAATTAGAGTTGTTAGCCCAAATTGTGTAGATTGCCGCATCCGCCAATTCAGTCGGTGTTCCGGTAATTATTCCTGTATCTGTTGTTGAACGACCAGGCATTGTTCCATTGAACTCCAATCCTAATGGTAGTGCTGGATATATTTCCCAACCAGTTATGTCTCCACCAGCTGTAATTGGTACCAGAGGGCTCATTGCACTGTGGTTAGCTAATTCGATGTTGTCGCTTAGATAAATCAGGATAATTGCTCTATCATCACTTGTGTCTACTAAGTCACAAATTCTATCTTGGTCGATATCGCTTGGATAATCATTTGCGTCTGTTTCGTCTGTTAGACAATTTGCTTCATCGCTATTTGACCACCCATCGCCATCAATATCGTTATCATTGTCATCAGGAATTCCGTCTAGATCAGTGTCAGTTAGAACAGAAATGGTGACAGTTGCTGTACCATAATCTTCGACTCCTGTAGCATTGATTGTGTACACAGCACTCTCAGTCAGAGTGCTTGGTGTTCCCCAGATGGTACCATTGTTAGTTCCAAAGAAGATACCACTTGGTAGGGTTGGTTCAATACTCCATGAAACAATTGCAGCTCCGGAAGTTGAAGGATACAATGCCATCATTGGCGAATACTGTGCAAGTTCAGCAGTATTGTATGGATAGTTGATGAAAATACCAGTTCCGTTAATTGAAATCTCTAGAACTGCAGTTCCCGAACCACCAGTGTTGTTAGCCCAAATTGTGTAATTCGTTGCAGGTGAGTCCACGAATGGAATACCTACAATTGCTCCATCTCCTCTCAAACTCAGACCAGTCGGTAGTGCTGGTGAGATCTCCCAAGATGATGGTACACCGCCAGTGCTGGTTGGCACTACTGGAGTTATTGGTACATCCTTGAAGAATTCATATTCTGAATCTGCGTAGGAAATTACCGGTGCAGGTTCGTTAACAGTGATTGTAAACGGAACACCTGCACTACAGATATTCCAACTATTACAAGATTTAACCTTGAAGATTGCAGTGCTTTGGTTAGCAGTTGGTGTTCCAACAATATGTCCAGTGTTGTTCACTGACAATCCAGCCGGTAGAGGCGGATATGTTGTGAAATGATGCAGATTACCACTATTCGTAACACCAGTTGGTGCAATTGGCGTAATTGCAACTCCTCTTGTGTATGTCTGGGTTGTGTCTGCTGAGTTGTATGAGACCACAGGTACTGCAGGTCCAATTCCAAATGTTACTTCGAATGACTGGTTTCTTGCCCAGGCATGTGATGAGGAACCGTGAGTTACAGTAATTGTGTAAGTTTCATTTGCAGTATCTGTACAACCGTTGGTTGGAGTGCCATATATTCGGCCGTTGCCAATATCGAAATATAGTCCACAAGGCAAAGCAGCAGTATTGAGGGCTCCTGAACTATTGTTCAATTGATAATTCGCAATCGATTGGCTGTAATCGCCTATCAGTTTGAAATCATTGAATGTCCCCTCTGAATGGCTGTTGTAATTGATTTCATGGTCGTAATCTCCCCAGAACCTGTAAAGTTTGTGGCCATTACCCAAACTGGTTTGGCCGGAATTCCAGTTTGGTGATGAACATGAATACACATTCGGTTCACATCTTTCAAGCAGAGATATGGACTTCGACATAAAAGTGATGTATTCCTCTCCAGTAAAGTAAATTGATTCAGAGTGGTCAAGTCCAAAGTCAGTCGTTTTTCTGGTATTTGGAGAATTCGAATTCGATGTAACATCATAGGCTGTGTTGAGATCCTGGTCAAAGCCAGTTACTCGCAGGTTAATGCCACCGTTTTTGTCGGAGAAAACGTGAACGATGTCATTAGAGTCTACAGCAGAGTATACTTTCTCTGATATGAAGTCGGTATGTCCTGATGAATGTCCCATTAAAGTCTCTAGAGCAACCACATCACCATTTGTGTGATTCATTGTTGCTACATTCATACAATAAGACGTCGTGGAGTGAGAAAGAGTGGATTTTGTTCCGGCGAAATCTAACTCAACACACGGATCGTGCCTGTTTACATAGGCGAAGAACAGAGTATCATCGCTGAATTTATCCATAGTAAACCAATGCTGGACTGTTTGTGTTGAACCAACATACGTTCTGGTAGTGGCATTCTCTGCCCATACCCAGTTCCCCGAACTATCAGCGTGCGCAATCCAAGATGTGGGATCACCGCCTGTGGAGGCAGAATGGGATCCGAAATTGTAGCCTCCAGAACCGGTGGACTTACCAGCAGCTGTTACTGAACCATCATGGTGTAAAACAACTTGTTGCTGATAAACATGGCCACAATTAATAGGGTCAGCCGTTCCAACCTCCGTCCACTGAACTTGTCCGTTTGTGTTTACTTTTGCAATCCATGGTTGACGGTCGTTCAAACAAGTTCCAAATGGCCCAATTGATACTCCACCAAATTTCAAGTCATCGTTGCTAGATGAACCTAATGCGATTATCGCAACATCTCCTGTTGACTTATCCAAATCCATTGCTGAATACAGATCACTAGTGCCTCCAGGTCTTTTTATGTCCGCATATTGACCAGTACCTGAGGATTCAGTATCAACTACCCACTGCAGGTTTCCATAGTAATCCCACTTAGCGAGGAATACTGTTTGCATTCCATCATTATCGATTGATATACCTTCAAAATTGAACTCAACAGGGTCAGATGTTCTTGCTTGTGCGCTAAACAAACCGTAGATGTTACCGTTGTTGTCAACATCTACATCTGCGATAGAGAAGTCATATCCTCTAATTGACTTGGCCCAGAGATAATCTCCCATTGGATTTCTCATGCTTAGCACAATATCGTCGATGTCGTGGTTTCCACCAGCAGCAACTCCATCAATCATTATGCTGTATGAATTAGTATATCTCTCCAAAGTGACTATTTCACCATCGTTGGTGAATGCTGTCTTGGAGTAAGTAGTGTAATCATCACTAGTGCCATGCATATTTTGATATCCAATATACATTGGATTTTCCATGGTTAATTTGATTGTCAAATTCGTACTCCATGTCTCTATTCCAGAGTCGGTTGTTATGACATAATTTGTTCCGCTTAGATCCATTGTTGTCGGCTTTCCACTAATTTCACCGGTTGTGGTGTTTAGATTGAGGCCGCTAGGTAGTGCAGGGCTGATAGATACACTGGTTGGAATCATTGCAGGATACTCTGGCATGTATGAGAGATCCATTTCCATCTCGAAAATCATATTCTCAACTCCGTAATCAAGAGTTGCTGATTCCAACATGTCACAAGTTCCATCGCTATCGTGATCTGCAGGATATTTCGCCGAGTCCTTGGATTCATCGATTGCAGAACCGTAGTAGAAGATTCTGTTAAACTGGTATTGACTAGTATATGGAGACCAGATTATCCATGGGTCTTCTCCCTCTGAAATTTCAATTTCAAGGGCCGCATGCATGTTATTCCAATAATTGGTGTATGTGTTTTGTTTAATCAAAGTAGTTGACTGAGTATTTGAACTAGAAGACAATTCTGTGTAATACAGAGATTTGTTATTATTGTCGACCCATGCGATGTGGACATTGTCATTAGAATCGAGTTTTAGGCTAACACCATAATATCCAGATGGTGTATAATCTGAGAACCTAGTGACCCAATTTTGCGCACTGTTATCGTAATAATTGTACGATACATAAGATGCTAAATCGCTAGCAGAACTTCCTTTCATGAAGGCAACATGCGGCTGGTTCGAAGAATCAACAGCAAAAGAAGACCTTCCTGGTGCTACATCCACCATTGAACCTGGGAAGGAGTTTAATCCGGAATTCCAAGATTCACTTGATACATCGTAAATCCATGTGTAAATCCTTGAAGCGTCTGAGTGATATGAAATCAGATGCAAGTCTCCATTAGAATCAACAGCAATCTGTTTGTATTTCGAGTGGTAGGAGTTTGTCGATACTCCAGTAGGATAATCGATGTAATTGGTTACTCCGCTATCTATATTCACAATACCGGCGTTGGTGGTTAGGAAAATTGAGCCTTCGTCCGAGATTGCTATTTCGTGGTGCTGATTTTGTTGACTGCTGTTGAAAGTGTAGATTTCATTGGAAGCAGGGTAGTTGTTAGTGCTAGTTGAAGCATATTCCATGTAGTAAAGTTTCTCATCATTTACTATGTATACTCCTGCTCCATATTGAGCATGGTCAAAACCTTGCTGTCCACTGGTGCCATAGGAATGATAAAAGCTGTATGAATTGGAAGAATATTCGATATCGTTAGCCGTGTGTCCTCCCATGCGTATGTATTCACTACTGATGCCCAGACCTACTGTTTGGAATTGCATTTCTCTGTTGTTTGGTAACCACACTATACCACTAGGATACGCATAATCGTAACCATAATAGTTACCAAAAATCTGCCTAGAGTTCCATTCCTTGCGTTCACATGCTTGCTCTTCAGCATCACTCCAACCATCATTGTCATCATCGGTGTCAACGTAGTCGCAAGTTCCATCATTGTCTGTGTCAAATGGCTTGCTCGTACTCAATTTCGAGTTGGTTCGACAAGATTGTTCTTCAATATCTGTCCATTGGTCGTCATCGTCGTCAAGGTCTTCCTGTAAGTCTGTTGAACAATTTGATGAGATTGAATCTGGTTTTCCATCATCGTCTGTGTCCAAATGGGCACACTCATCGAAATCGAAATCATCATCCACGTCCAGATATCCATCATTATCATCGTCTGTATCCCAAAGATCGATTATTCCATCATTATCGTTATCGTAAGGAGTCATAATCATTGGAACTGGTCGCAAGTTAGTGCCCATATCATTTTGTGAGGTTCCAACGTTGTTACCCCAGCCCGTGTAAGAACTAGTGCCAGTGCTTCCCCAGCAATACACGTGATTATTGGTGGTAACAGTACATGTAGAAGCTGTTCCGAGGGCGACAAGCTTCGATTTTCCGACTATGTCAATAGGGCTTAATGCAGACATTTCGCCAGCATAGCGTCCGATTTGGTTATTGTTTCCTTGTCCTAATTGACCACCATTTCCTTGACCCCAGCAGTATAGTTCTCTGTCATCTGAAATAGAACATGTGTGAGTGGACGCTGGACCGA
This sequence comes from Methanobacteriota archaeon, assembly GCA_002707335.2. Taxonomy (GTDB): domain Archaea; phylum Thermoplasmatota; class Poseidoniia; order Poseidoniales; family Poseidoniaceae; genus MGIIa-K1. Next base: position 22,630 of record PAMN02000053.1, read on the forward strand.
TTTCCACATCAATCATTGAAACTCCATTGAAGTCTAGCGGCGCCATGTAACTAGATGTTGAGGTAAGTTCGTAGCTGGAAGAGGTTCCCAAACCAGTCTTTCCTTGTGACCCTTCACCCCAACACACAATATCTCCGGTTTCAGGTGACAAAGATTCCCCACTATTCAGTTCGGTTGTATTGCTGACTACCATGCACGCATAATTTCTACCAACTTCCAAATCTTCGGTTAATATTCCACGCATGTCATAGAAATCGAAAGGACTGCTAGGAACAGATGAGGTGTATAGAACATGGTTGAAGTAATCGTTTTGACCCCAGCATTTTGTTGCGCCAGACTCGAAAATAGCACATGTACCACTATTAGGGTCTGAATCCTTCATTCCTATGATGTCAACTACTTTTCCTTCAGTAAGATGTGCTGCTATTATCTGTTGTGGATTGTTGTAGTTAGTGCTGGTTTGCATTCCCAGACCGTATCCCTCTCCACTACAGTATACTTCTCCAGATTCTTTGAGGGCACATACTGAACCAGTTCCTCCAATTACAACCTTTAGGTTATCAGTTCCATATGGGGTCAAACCTAGTGGAGTATATTGTTGCCCTGAAGTTCCGATATTATTTGTGTTTGTGAACATGTATTCTGAATACTCTCCCCAACAGGAAATACTTCCATCATCAAGTAGAGCACAAGACCTTTCATAGCCTACATCGATTTGAGTTACAGTTCTGTTTTGGCCGAAGTAAAGCATTGGATGTTTGTCTCCGTGAGCCATTTCACCATTGCCTTGGGGAGTTATTTGATTGATATGATCTCCATATCCTAGTTGTCCAACGTCGTTGTAACCCCAACACTTTACGAATCCTTGTCTTGATAATACACATGCATGGTCTTCGCCCATTTGTATGTCTACAATATCATCAGGGGAGCTTGAAGTTTCATACATTTCCAAGTCATCACCGTTTGAATCTTCAACAGGTGCATTGCTTAGTGTAGTTACTGAGTTTGATGAAGTATATCCAACAGCGGTTTCATCTCCCCAACAAATAACAGTGTGAGACCCTGTTGAGTCCTCGAAAACACCACATGTCGAATCGGTAGAGTGCTCGATTACTACCTGTTTAGCGGTTAGTCCAGATGGGACCGAAATCGTTTGAGGTGTGCTGTAACTGTTAACAGAAGAAGAGGACATACCAAATGATCCTGATTCTTCTACACCCCAGCACTCGATTGTGTTCTCAACGACGGCACATGCATGAACTTCACCCATACTGATTGAATGTATTCTGTCACCCGCAGTGCCAAGGTCTACCAAGGTTCCGTTGATTGCTGCATTTGATGAACTTCCTAACATGGTGTTCCCTGATTGAGTGGTTCCTGTGGAATCTGACCAATCGGCTCTCTTACCCCAGCAATATGCTTGTGTGCTATTGTCAAGGATTGCACAGCTTGTGTCGTAACCTGCAGATACCGCTTTCACATTGCTAGTACCAAAGTCGACGTCGACTTTGACAAGTTCAGATGAATTGTCCGAAGTTGTGCTGGAATTGCCCAGTACCATGTGGTTGCTGCCACCGTTATATCCCATACAGAGCAGTTCTTCTAGGTGGTTAGTTACACAAGTATGCCTTTCACCAGCTACTATTGAAGTCACTAATCCGTTTGTGTTGATGTCCATTCTCTGTGGCTCAGTTAGTACGCCTCCACTCTCGATTCTGAAACCTGTGCGGATATCGATGTTATCGACAGCGACATAGTCTCCATTAGCGTCGTTGGTGCTACTACCATCCTTGATAAATGTCCATCTTAGAGTGTGAATTCCTGTAGAGACATTCGCAGTGAAAGTAGACCATCCGTTTTGTCCTTTAGTAGAGTTAATCACTACATTGTCAATTAAGAACTCAAACCTATCATTACAATTGTTCAAGATAGGACAAGTATCAGTTTTAAAATCAAAGGATACAGCGCCACTTTGGAATTCTTTCGTAATTGAGAATCCAACATCTGAGTTTGATTGGTGAGTATTGGATTTGAAAGAATTAGAACCTGATGATGCATCAGTTGTATCAATAGTCCACTGAGAACCGAAGTTGCCACCAGTTCCTTCTATGGTCCATATCGAAGATGGACTACCAGTTTCAAAGTCATCATCATAACCTGCCGTTGAGTCAGTTACTGCGTACTGACCGGTTTGAGAATCAGCACCATTACCCCAACATACAACCTGCTTGTCCTCATAGTACTGGATTGGCTTCATTAGAGCACAAGCGTGGTTTGCTCCAACTGCTAAGTCAAGATATGCATCTTCAAGGGAACCATACCAAGCATGATTTGGGTTCAAAGAGCCATATGTATCGGTGTTCAGGATGGTTGGAGACTCTGATGCGGAAGTTGTACCGATTCCAATTTGTCCGTAGTTGTTTCTTCCCCAGCACATAATTTGAAGTTCAGCAGATAGAGCACATGCGTGGCTTTCTCCAGCATCGATACTGATTGCTGTAAATCCTGCCGGCCAAGAAACTCCAGATGCAGAGCCACCTAGCTTGCCGTAGGTGTTGTCACCCCAACATTCGATGTCGCCTTCGTTAACTATTGCACAAGCGAAGTCCATTCCTTGTGCTACAACATCTGAATCTCCCGTTGCTGGCAAATCGACATGTGTGTCAAGGGAGTCACAATGTCCATCCATATCGAAATCGACTGGAGTTGAGAAAGGGTCCATGCGATCTGTGCCACATGCTAATTCTCTCATTCCAATCCAACCGTCACCATCTGCGTCCATCGACAAACCAGTTCCTGCTACGGTTGGATTGGTTACTGCCCATAGTTCTCCAGCCGTAACAAAATGAAGTGAAATGTATATGTATCCTGCCGAGTTGATAATCATTCCAAAGGAATCAGAATCGCCAGGCCAGTTGGAGAATGTGTACTCTTCCCATTGACCGTTTTCTTCGTGGAATAGAGTTTCTCCAGATGCGTTGTGCTTGAGTAGAATCCAAGGTGTACCATCTGCAGCATACTGCAGAACTACTTGGCTCGAAGTGTCATTGGAAACAAGTTCAGTAGTCCAAGACGATGAACTGGAACACGTGCTCGAACAGAATGAGAAGTAGGTTTGATACATTGTATTGTTGGTGTGAACAACACCGATTGTTCCATCAGGAGAGTAATCGATACTTACTTTATGATTGACACTTGAAGAAGTGCTAGTAGAGATACTGTTTTCTGAAATTTTCGCAACGTTAGCACTTCCATCGAAGTAATGTGTTCCAGTATTATTGACAAATACTCCATGAATATCGTCACTGTTGTCAGTTGTAGTATCCATGTCTTTCAGTGTTTGTGGAATTGGTATTGCGCTTACTTGGCTCCAAGAAGAAACTGTTAAACAATTGCCTGAACATTCGTAATTTCGAATGTTGTGTTTTCCTGTATGTAGGTTGAGGACATCATTTGAATCAATTGTCAAAGAGAAATCCTGAAGGGCAAAAACTCCACTAAGAACTTGTTCACTCCAGATCCCATTCTCTTTGGTAGTGTATGTTATTCGATCTGCGCTGTTATCTCTCATGTGAACAATGTGCGGGTTTCCTTCTGAATCTACGACTACATCCACATCTGCTAGGTTAGAATCACTACCCAGGGTTTCAACTGACCACATACCACTATGATATGCAGCGAACTTTAGATTGCCACTACCAGAGTCAAAGTACGCTATTACTGGACACTCTGTGGTTGGAATTTCTGCCATTGATATCAAATCTCCAGTGTCACTTGAATCAGAGTCTAATCTCTTGTCAAGTTCTTCTCTGTCCTCAGGTTCTGCAAGTACATCGCAAGAATTTTCTCTGACATCTTCATCTAATTCTAATGAAAGTTCAGTAAGGAAAGGAAGATCGGTTTGACCATCTCCACGGTCCTCTGTGTCTCCATATCCAAGTTGGCCGATTCCGTTGTCACCCCAACAAATTACATCTTTGCTGTCCATTTTGACACAACTTGTTCCTGCGCCAACTTCGATATTATTGGCATAATATGCATGATGTGAACCTGAGCCTAAGTTATTTAAGCGAACATAAGGGAGGTTGCTACCCATTCCATTAGTTGAACCGGGGCCTGTTCCTCGATTGTCTTGGCTGCCGTATCCTAACCTTCCATCTGCTCCATTACCCCAGCATTGAACCGCTCTGTATGAACCATAATTAACAATGGCACAGGCGTGGTCTTCACCAGCATCAATAGCATAAACCTCTTTTGTCAAATCAGTATTGGCGATAGATGACATAGAAACACCTGAACCATCTCCAACATTTGTTGTAGATTCAATTCCAAGTTGTCCATCGTCATTTAATCCCCAGCAAAATGCTCTGTCACTACCACTGTCGTCAACGATTGCACAAGTGAATCCATCACCTGCAGTTATTGCGCTTGCAGTTCCAGGAAGGTCAACGAAATCTAGGTTGTTACCCATTTCTCCAGCGCCGTCTCCAATATTGGTTGTCGAATCTAATCCAAGTTGTCCGTAGTCGTTACCACCCCAGCAAGATATGCTGTAGTTGTCCCAGACTACACATGTGTGATCCCAGCCCAAAGCCATGCTGTCGATAGTGCGGCCAGTAGGAACGCTTGTGACTTCGAAGTTGTCTCCGATTTCACCTGTTGCGTCTCCTCGATGGTCTGTATCGCCAAGACCAAGTTGTCCCTTTGAGTTGTCTCCCCAGCAGATTAAGTCATCGTTGTCCATAACTGCACA
>PAMN02000056.1 GCA_002707335.2 Methanobacteriota archaeon
AGTATATTCTGAAACAACGTTAGGCTTAGAATTACCAAGACCCGGCGATGGCGCACTATAATATGCTTCAAAATTAGCGAATGGAGTACCGGTTGAATCGTTTGGTAAGGCACTTTCATCCATAGAAAGTCCCGTGGAATTTTTCCACGTTTCGAAATCGCTTTTCCAAGTCGTCAGTGCGGTTCCTTCTACCTTTTCAGCTAATTTATCGAAATCAGTTTTTAAAGTATATTCTGAAACAACGTTAGGCTTAGAATTACCAAGACCCGGCGATGGCGCACTATAATATGCTTCAAAATTAGCGAATGGGGTACCGGTCGAATCGTTTGGCAAGGCACTTTCATCCAGTCCCGTGGAATTTTTCCACGCTTCGAAATTACTTTTCCAAGTCGTCAGTGCGGTTCCTTCTACCTTTTGCGACAAAGAATTTAATTTTTCTAGAACCCCCCCCACTCCATTCGGTGCTTGCAATTCATCTCGAATTTCTCTAATCGTATCCAAAGCATCCCCATATTTAAAGCCATTTGGGTCATCTGCTAAAAGACCAATTGCATTTTGAACGAACTGCGTCGTTGCAATTGTATCTGAAGAGTCGTGGGATGCAGTTGTAGGAAGTGCGACGTTTACGGCGTTCCAGTTAGATCCGTCGGATCGTAGTATTTGCCCAGTGGACCCTGCTGGCAACGTGGCGTCTGCGCCATCTGCGCCATCTGCGCCATCTGCGCCATCTGCGCCATCTGCGCCATCTGCGCCGTCTAAGCCGTTTGTGCCACTCGCCACGGTCGCCCATGCAATGTTACCAGAAGCATCAACTGTCAAACTCTTACCGGCATCGCCTGCGTCGTAAGAAGGTAGCGTAGAGGCAGTAGACTCTTGTAGATTATTTGCGATAGCTGCTGCTGAATCGTTTCCAGTGATCGCGTCGCTTTGTAAAGCTGCAACTAACCTTTCTTCCTCTTCGCGCCTTTTGTCTAAAACACCCGACATAGCCGAAGATACCTCCGCGAGCAGTTGACCGTCAATTCCATTGAAAGAGTTGCATTGTAATTCTTTCGCAGAAAAATTTTGCGCAGATATTGATTTATCGTTTCGGCCAATCCCACCCACTACTGATCGTTTGTGCTGAGATCGCATTTTTAATATAGGTTAAGAAAAAAAAAATACCAATGCATTGCGGTATTTTTATGATAAAAAAAATCAAATGTTAGTGTAAATGTTCGTTTTCGATTTAGACCAAACGGTTGTTGACAGCAGCCACCGCACGCCGTACATTCAAGGTAAAGTTGATGTGGTAAAATACGTATCTTTGCAGACGAAAGAAAATATCTACAAAGATAAAATTTTACCTATAGCTAAAGTAATGCAAGAAAAATTTCAAAATTCCTTTGTCGTCATCTGCACAGCTAGACTTATGACACAGGCCGACTATGAATTTTTATACGATAACAATTTACAATATCATGAAATATATGAAAGGGGGAACGTCGCAGAGCAAATTAGCACATTAAAAGACGGCGAATATAAAATGCAATGTCTAAAAAAATATAAAAATGTTCAATATACATTTTACGACGACTCGGAGGAGGTCATAGAAAAATTTAAAGCGTATAAAAATGTCGTTATGATTGACGCAAAAATTGAAAATGAAAAATTACGCTGATTCGAATTCCAATTTTAAGCTTACGTCATCATGGAAAAGTATCGGGTACATTCGATCTTCTGCATTAAAAAATTTTAATTGCATGTTATTCATCGTAACCGAGACGTCCTTTGCTGGTCGATTATAATACAAATCTTGCAACGTCAATGATGTAAATTCAACCTTATCCATTAAAAGCGATACATTTATCGCACCAATATCTTCAATCTTTAAATTTTTATTCTGGATTAATGTACCATTATCATAAATATTGTTTGTAAATTTTATCGAAAGTTGCATAGGGACACCTTTAGGAATGCGGACTAACATATTTTTTGCGTCGTTGTCTGATTGTAGCCACGGTGGCAAGAGATTAAAAGATGAAATAGTTTTATTTACATCTTCCATCACTGTAAATTCATGTGATGCGTCTCCGTAATTAAACTTTACTTGAACTTCTCGTTTAGCATTAGACAAAATGTCGTATGTGGCGTCTCGAAATGCTACCTTATTGTCATTTTTAACTTCAGCATTATACGGAAAATATCGTAATTTAATTTTGCAATTTGGCAATTCATCTGGGAAATTCAAGCTCCAAACACCACGTGCGACGTAATCATATCGTATATTTTCTCTTTGATTTGATATGTAAAATCTGTCAAGACTGCAAAAATTATCATAGAGATATATATATTCACCATCTTGCAAGTCTTTTTCCATCGGATAATAACAAGGTAAATATGTCGATTTATTAATATCGTCTAGGTTAACGACGCCTGTCATTTCTCGAATATCGGGCAAATTTAATATATCTGTGAAATCTTCTTCGCTTACATTTGCCTCATGCAGTCTAACCTGTACGACAAAGCTATTTGCCCAATCGTCATCAAGATATGTATACTTTATGTTTTTTAGGTTATTCTTTCGTGTTTCAATATAATTCAATACATCGTTTAAGTATTTTTGAAATCTTCTTACCTTCGTCTTTGGTGTGTGTTGCATATTTTCCGAGTAAGACACATTGTCGCCAGAACTTTGTCCTAACGTATCTATAATCGTGGCTTTTTTCGCGAGGGTTATTTTTGAAGAGCCCCCCGGTTCGTGGATTTTTGTACGCAGCTCTTTAATCAAAAGACCCCTTTTGTTTGTCGTTGTCGCGTCGCAGCATGAACTTTCGTAATATTGCTTTTGTAGATATGCTAAATTGTAATCGCAACTATAAGAAATGTAGTTATACACCGATTTTAAGAGAGATTCTGCCATATAGTGTACGCGGTAATTTACGTTATGTAAAAATAAATCTTTCCTCTCGACTGTTAGCCCATTTACATCTCGTGTATTGCCAAAAACGTCGTTAAAATTCGGAGGGTCGGCGCTTGTGGGATCGTAGTCAAATGTAAGATGGTAGCCTTCATCCTCTGGTGGTATGTAAAGCAATCTTCCGCGTGTGAAAGGACAGAATGTTTTTTTTCTCGCTTCAATAACCCCCAATGGAAACTCGTCTATCACCTCTGTGGCAACTTTAATACCTGTATTTGTTGCATCAGACGACGGTATACTGTCCATGGTGTAATCAAATTGGTTGTTAATTTCGTTTACGTTGGATACTACAAATTGGCCATTATACGCGGCGTCGCCTGTCACTCCAGATATCGTAACCATCATACCATCTACAATATTGTGCAAGCCAAGAGCCATCGTTGCCGTGGCAGTTGTGCTGCTGTGGGTAATTGAAGAAATATCGAGTGATTGACTAGTTGAATAATCATTCCCATCTCCTACATCAATGTTTTGTAAAGCTCCTGGTGTATAAGAGCTCCAATATTTTAGATCATACCGAAATTCATCCTTTGTCACAGTGTGGATGGTAATATATTCATTATCGTGCATATAGGCAGTCTTTGATGCAAGAGAACCTGTAACACCTGTTATTCGTACTTTTTCTCCCTCAGTAAGACCATGGTCATTAGACGTTGCAAGAGCATGTACTGCAAAACCAGGCGTGCCGACTGACGTTAGCGAACTTATATTAACAACAAGTGGCGCCAGCCATATCGATCTTGGTGTTACTGCTGAAACCTGAAATTTAACATTGTTAATTTTTGCTTTGGGATTGTCGCTGTTTGACTGATCGGGATAAAGCGGCTTTTTTATTTCTATTCTTTCTTTGGACGTTAAAGTGTGCGGAAGAATTACAGAACCTATGCCGCCAGGAGGGAATATCTCGCCCTCCTTTTGAATCGGCGCACTGTAAGTCACGATATCTTTATCCCCTGTCAACGACGATATATTGTTAATTTTTACAAGGTTGCCTTGATTCATTAAAGCAAGATAATCTCGATACTCCTTTGATACTCCCCTATTTGCAGCAGGTCCATATATTTTTATAAAAATTTCGTCTCCCACTTTGAAATTGTGCGAAGTACCTACTTCAATTCCACCCCCCGATTCGGAGGCCATCATACTTCCATTCTCGTGAAAATATTGAAAAGTATACGGAGATGTGTATGAAAATGACGTGAGGTCGGTTTTGAATGTTCCATTATATCCTGGATCGCTAGCACCCTTTATTGTGACATATTCGCCAATTTTTCCGAATAAATCAGGTGAAGATACAGTGACCTTTGCTAACACGTTATCGCTCTCCAGGGATGATACAACGATGTTTTCGCGAACTTTTTCAATTTCCATCCTTACGTTGTTGCCCACAATCGACATTGATTCGACGTTCCATGTAAAATCTATTGCATCTGTATCTATAAACATCACATTTGCCCCGTTTACTACGTCGATTTTTCTTCCAAAGTCGCTTCCTGGATATAAAGGATCTGAATAAGAAAAATAAAACGGATTAAAATATAGATTATATGTATTTTCTATATTTATACCAGATGGATCCACAGAAGCATTTGGCACCGTCCTGTCAAAAAGCAAAACTATTTCTACGTAATTATTAGTGCTTGTTTGATCCAAAAAATTTAAGACCTTTACATTATAATGCAGAAGGTCCTCTACACCCTGTCGACTTAGTACCACTCGATTATTTCCAGTAGCAAGTTGTTGAAGAAAAATACCATCGTATGTTGAAGTATTAATAGAACCGCGTAATTTATATTTCTTTTCGTTTATTTTTATAAGACTTCCTTGCAGTATATATTTCAAATCAACTTTTGTTAACTTATCATCGTCTTCATATGCATCGCCTAAGTCAATAGATCTCCACAATTTAACGTCTTTATTTGGCGTTGTAAGATTCCCGAGGGGTTCGAAAAGTTCGCGTGTATCGTAATGCACATTAAACGGAGCGGTAACCAAAGGATCTACAGTGTGATTACCTCCGATTACGTAAGTGAAAGAGGCAAATGTAATAGCACCAAATTCATTTTTGATAACAGAAGAATCGGAAACCGTTACAATCGCACTTGCGGTGCTATCTTGCAATGTTAATTGCATCCCTGTTTCAATAATCGAGGAATAGTTTGCATATGTCAAAGTTGTGCTACCTTTTTGTACGCCATCCGGAGACGAGTCACCGGAAAAAGACGCGATTAGTCCAATGTCGGCAGTTGCATTTACAACTGCGCCGGCAGGTATCGTAAAATTAAATGATGTTGATGTAACGCTTGTTATATCTACATCTGCATCGGTAACATTGAAATCGACCTCATTAGCCCCTGAAATGGTAACTTTACTTGCTCCTATTTTTTTTATCCCGTGAGTTGTGTCTACAATTGCAGTTGCGACAGTGCCGGATCGAGAAATTTCCTTTACCGCTATTTGATGCGTTGTAATTTTAGGGAGAGAAGGTAATGTCGGGGATGTGATAGTTAAAATGCAATATTCGGCGTCCGGATAAATCATGCCAGAGTTTCCTGATATACGTTCCTTTGCAGCCACAGTGTAAGTCCCGTCAAATTCTTCTCCGTTTGCGATTGTTATCTCTGTATTTACACCAATGGTGTTTTGGTAGCCAACGTACACGTACAAGTCTGTGTCATATATAATTTTATTGACTGGTATCGTCGAAATTGCTTGGTACGTGTAGGTTATATGCGTTTCTTCGGCGAACTCGCGAGAAAATGATTTCTTGACTTGTAAAGTTGGAGATGACGCTTGTGCCAGGAAAGAACCACAGAGTCTGTGGTTCTCCAATTGAGCGGCCAAAGTGCCCTGCAAAAACTCATGCCGTACGAGTTTTGACGTGCACCACTGTAGCGATTGCTCGACGTTAAATTTATAATACGCGACACTTAAATTATTTTCAGATTCTTCTATTTTAAGAGAATCTTTTAACAGCCTTTCTTCTTCTGTTGTCAAAGTAGAGTTTGTAGGTACACTTGCCCGTATATCACCCTCAAAATGAATTCTGTAGTTGGAATTTGTTAAAAATGTATAGCTTGCTTCTTTGACACTATCTCCGTCCTTTACTGTACTTACAAGCGCCATTTTTTCCAGGCTTACGTAAATATCTGAATATGTTATGAGTGGCCGCGTTATCGTTAGACTATATAAAAGCAAATCGTTACGAGAGGTGAAGTAAAGCAGTCTTCCTTCGTCTTTTCCGTCATTTGCAGATAAAGCGCAATATTTATTTGCAAGCAGCGACGATGTATTAATAAATTCATATATCAAAGATTCCAATGGAACTTGTTTGTATATGACAGCAAATAGTTTCGAGACACTCATGTCACCTTTCTTGTCTTTATCGAGCAATCCTTTGTCGTCAAAAAAATCCGTTTTTATTTTTAATGTACTATAGTTCAGAATATAATTGGGAACATACAGATGCGCGAGAGTCAATGATTTTATTTCTCTTATATCTTGATTGATGTTGAAAATGTCTAGTGTACCGCGTGTGCGTTCAGCGCTAGATAAATCTAAATTTCGAGTGTCGATAAAAAGGTCTGCTCTCATTTAGTACCATATTAGAAAAAAAAAAATGTTTTCGTGTTCATTTGTACAATTGTAGCAAGCTTTCTGCAGACCACCTTCTCTCTAAATCCCAAATTAACATCGGTTGGATAAGTGCAAAAATTGCATTGGCCGTATCTCTATTGAAATCGTACTTTTCTTGTAATATTCTGTCGATTGACAATGGTTCTAAATCACATGCATTGCGAAATCGATTGTCACGATTGAAAAAATCCCTGCGGTTTTTACATTCTTCAATAAAAGAATAATTTGGGATGCCTATAGTCTCAATAAAAGCAGTAATGTAATCTTCCTCACATTCTCCTTTAAACAGGTAGCTGCCCGTAATACATTCGTAGACGATGCAACCCATCGACCATATGTCAATTTTTTCGTCCCATTGACGATGTCCCATAATTATCTCCGGTGATCTGTAATGACTTGTTTGTATATAAGAATAGTCGCGATCGCCTATTACAGCAGCCGTTCCGAGATCGGAAATTGAAAATATATCTTCTTCGCTCACGAGAATATTTTCAGGTTTCAAATCAGCGTGTAAAAAACCCGTCTTGTGTAAAAAATTTAATCCAGATAATACCTGAAATGCAATTTTGCTCGTTTTTTCTAAGTCAATTTTATTTTCTTCGAATTTTTGCGCATATTTATCTAAATCATATCTCATTTTTGGAAAAACCATACAGAAATGTTTTCCAGAAGTATTATGATTGTAACTGAAATTAAAATTCATAATACATACGTGTGTTTTACCTTCTTTATTTGATTTTGATAAAAATTCGTGAATCAATATTTCTTCTCGTGCCGCAACGCGATATGATTTTGCACTCTTTTGTATTTTCATTGCATATTGCACACTATCGGCGTCTGCGCAAGAATATACGGTGCTAAAATGGCCCCTGCCGATCTTTTCGCCGAGTGTCCATTTTTTTCCTCTGCTATCTTTCAAAATATTTTTACCCTCTGGGTTGAAATAACCACCAGGGCGGTATTTACGTGTTTCATCTTCCGAATCTTCCAAGTGCGAATCTGAATCGGTTTCTTCTACGTCGGACCCATCAGATTTTTCGTCCTTTTCGTATTTTTTACGTTTAGATTGGAAAATTTCCAACAGCGACATGTTTAGTAAGAAAAAGAAAATATATAAAAAAAAAAATATTATGTATGAATAAGATGGACATTCATGACATTTACCAGGAAGCTAACACAACAGAGGATAAAAAAAGAGCTTATGTCCGCAAAGCAATTGGTAAGACGAATTACGATTTAAGTGCAATTTTTAAAATGAAAGAAATCAATCATTCAAGTGAATATGTTATAATAATCGAAAATACGCAACCATACATTTTGCGTCGCCGCCCACCTTTTTATGATAAAACGTTCGAAGAGCGGGCGGCGGGGAATCTGTTTTTTTTTAATTTTGACCGCCTGGAAAATATAATTGATCTACAAGAAGAAAAGAAAAAAATGGTTATACCCATAGTGCAGAAAGAAGGTAATTATTACACGTTTGAAAAGTCATCTGTACTGTTCGTGACGCCACTCAATACAGGAAAATACGATATTGCTTATTTTGACGCAAATATGCTTGATGAGCATGAAATTACAAAGTCCCTTAAGGAATCTTACCTTTCCCTAGACCTGGGTGTATGTATAGGCAAAAACATAAACAAAAAATTAAAAAGTTGTCTTGAGGATAGATGCATACAACGATCTACAAAATATGAACACTTGTCAAAGGGAGATTTTCGTCTAAAAATAAAAGGCGTAATGAGCTTATTTTCAGATAACGTAAAGCCCACAACTATTGATTTGGCACAATATCTTGAACACGAACACAGTATGCCAAGAACAAACTCTAATGGTGTTTTTGTAGATTGCAACGTCAATCAAGCAGTCTGTGACACGGCGATGGAAAAAATGGAATTCAACTTAACTATAAGCACAAGAAACGATACAGGCTTTGCTATGGTGGTTCCTTTCAACAATGGCCAAATAAAACAACTTGACGAAAACCCTATCGCACAGGAAAAGATTAAAACCGTCTGCGGTGAGGATTTTGATTTTACGAAACTTCGGGTAAAAAAAGATCACTTTACAGTCGTCTCGCGAATGATTGCAGGAAAAATGTATGTTTTTTATTTTATAGACGTTTCAGAGAATCAGCTAATCGCAGAAGCAGTTGAAGGGTGCATAAATTTAGTAGACAGCCATAATCTGCATTTGAAAGAAGAGAATGAAGAAATTCAGAGGTACCGTATAAATTATTTGTATGTGCCTGTGGGTCTTCTCAGCAAGGAAGGAGGATACAGAAGATTGCATTCGATTGTACAGAATAGAAAACTTTGTACATTCAAAAACTTATATGTACTTTTTAAAGAAGGCGATGCTACTACTATAGACGAAATGAATGAGTTTCATGTTGAGACGACTAAAGATCTAGATAAATTTATGGAAGTACTACCAGAAAGTGATTCTGATGATAGTACATCACAGTTAGATGCTATAAAAAACAAACAAATTCATTACAAAGACTTACTGAAAGACTTACAAATTAGATTAAATGGCGCAAAGATAGAAAAAATAATTCGGGAGGTGTCGATTGAGGTTAGTGCACATTATAACAAATATCTTGCTTTTCTTGAAAAATTTATGCAAACATACAAACCCACTGGTAGTGGTAGCCCAGATAAAGTAAGTATACGTATGTTTAACGAAGTATACGATCAGGCACCTTATTTCGAAGAACTCACGAAAAATCGCGAGTACCAAGATATGATGGGAATGAAAAATTTTACCACAGAAGAGTGGATTACAAAAGAGTCAACACACGTTAAGCTTGCTATGATGATTAATGACATGCATATGTTCCAAAATCATTTTCCTAATGCTCAAAAAAGATATAGTGATATCATGAAAACAAATTACGATAAATATAAGGAAGCACTGCAGGTAGATAGTTTACGTAAATTTGCCGCAATATTTGGACGCGAAGAAGATCTACTCTTAGAAATGCAGAAAGACACCGATAACAATATAATTCAGTATGCAAGAGATTATTACGATAGTAGTTCGCGAAATTTATTCGAAGTGTATTATTATTTTGGGTACATAAGAGAGAGACCCGGCTTTGGTCCCTATCGACCAGCACCGATTTGGAGATTTCAATTGGCCTATGATTTAAAGGAAAATCGCGAAGGGCCACTACGTCTTTCTACATTTGAAAGTGAAAGATTCGGCGACGAACTTTTTGCTCGTGAAAGAACAGAAAGTGCCGTAGTAACAGATAGGAGTGTAACAGATAGGAGAGACTGGTCTACAAAAAAACACGGTTTTGTGCCATGGAGAAAGAACGACAAAAAAGTCCAATTTCCAATTACTACCGATCCAGATGAAGGGCTCACTGAAAACGTTTTACACAATCGATATGAATCATATGGAGGCGGCCTGAAGAGTTATGACTACGACGAGGACACGCCCGAAAGTAAACTTGGCATGTTTTATAAAAGAGGTTGGCCAGATTCAAGAGGCTATTGCTCCGAGCTTTATAAGGGTCAATTTGCCATGGACGTGGAAAATTTTAAGATTAGGTGGTTAAAGACATTAACCAATGATCAATTAAGAGATCTAAGAAAATTTATTGTTGAGACCGCCCCTAAAATTGCTCGCGGGCCTGGGTCTAAAATGTATAACTTTTTAGGCAGGAAAACGACTGTCGCATATGATAACAATCTTCTTGACGATAGAAGAATCCGTGAAGGATTTGATCTGTGCGCAGAAGATATTCGACATGTATATTTTTTATGCGCTCGAAAGAGAGCTTTTGGAATTCTGTCATTTGAGGCCACAAAAACTGGTTTTCATAGAAAATTAAATCAAAGTGCTTCAAATGCTACAATATTTAGGTCGCTAAATATGTATGCAAATACAAGTAACGTAATAGAGAACGTCGCTTACATAACATATGCGCCTGAAGCGGCAACTTTAGAGAGTGGGAACGGAAAATATTTGATACCCTACAGATCACAAACAAAGGAACCATACAAAGAAATTACAGTAGCAAATATGGATTACCATAGGGGGATTTCCCCCCCTTTTAAATACCACTTTATGATGAAGCCTTTCGAATATTCAGGTTTTCTTAAAGAACCATATACGTATTGGAAAAGCATGTTCGAGGAGTGGAAAGATACGGCAGAGGGACTTGCTGTAAAAAATAATTTACCTTTAAGAAAAGATGGTATTCGTTTTTCTTCGGTGGAAGAATATTACACGTCGCCAATGCATGTTGGTGGTCTTGGCATTGATAAGCCCCTAAAACCTTACACTAATTATATGTATACATTCCCTGCAATAATTGCTATATTGACGAACAATTTCAAGGGCAAGCGAACGCAGACTAGAAATTCGTACCAGCAAGCAGAATATATATTTGCTTTTGACATGAAGAAAGGAAGGTGTCGTGAAATAAGTGAAAATCAAACATGTTTACCAAGTACTAATGTATTTAACAACATTACTGGGGATTTTGTAAGCTCCAACGGCTCCAACCCATTGCAACCCGATTATCAATTAAATTTAAATGGAAATAGTTTTTATGGTGACGAGAAAAACTTTCAGGAGAAAGTATTCGTCAGGATTTTGCGTGGGACGTCAAATGATGGACCATTAAATAAAATGCGCGACGTGCATTTTTTTTAATCACTCAATTTGTGAGCGCCGCCGAGGCATACGCTCTACATTAAACGACGCCGGTCGCGCATCATCATCATCTACGTCTTGATTATGGCAATGGTCACGAGTAATTGGCTTTGGGACTTCACCTATGAGTGGGCTCAAAAGTTCCCTATCAATAGCCTTATCTTCAAATAAATCTTTCATCCATTTTTCTACCTGCTTCATATCAATTGATAATTTCTTTATAGCCAAAGCATCCGCGGAAAGAGTTTGGAATTCTTGGCCGTTGGGAAATTTTCCAACAAAAGTTAGAATTTCAACCTGCCTTTCATTTTCGGGCAATTTTGAATACACACAGGCCCGCAGAACTCGCCCAACTCGTTGTTTATGCGTAGACCATGCCGTAGCAGGGTTCGCCAAAATAATTCTACGCACTTGTTTGAACGAAGTACTTTCGGTGAATGCTCTAGCATCTGCTATGATGCACATAATGTTTTCCCCTCTCTGGTTATCGGAACTATTGAATGCATTTAAAATTTCATCGTTTTTTATTTTTGTGTTAAATTTTTTATATTCTTTAATTCTCCTTGGTATAAGTCCCTTTTTCGCGTCCCACATTTCAATAAAACAACCACCTTCATTTTTCTCTGTACAATATACAGGGTAACATTCCCCTCCACACAACTCGACCATTTTTTTCAGTAGGCTGGCAAGTGGATACATGCCCATTTTTTCCTCGATCAAAATTAACGTCTTTTGTTTTGGTCCATTCATCACCTCATCACATATGTACTTCAACTTTGTACACCGTGATTCTGCAAATTTCTTCAAAGCATCTTTGTTTGAAAATTTATTTATTTGGTTGACAAATGCCGCTTGTTTAGGTGTTGAGCCACACCAGACATCTAAATTTACATAATTTTGCAGATGCACGATTTTTTTATCTGGAATTTTGTCGCTATTTAAAATGTGTGCATTTTTTTTATGTTCCGCTGCACACCTTTTTAAATTAGTACCTTTTAAGGTCACACACATGATTTTACCAAGTGAAATTTCACCTGGAATAACTCTTGGGTAAATTGACTTAGGTGCGCTCATCATGTAAGAAACAAATCCGTAATCGCCGGCTTTAATAAATTCGTTTCCTTTTATTGTATCAAGCAAGTCTCTGCCGTCTTTTTCTCTGTCTGTTATTGGCGTGGCGGTGAATGCGACAACAACAGAATTATCAACTTGCCTAATGCATTTTATCAATCTCTTCATATTTTCAATTTGGATAGGGTAATAATCTGTTCTAGATGGTCTCATTAATACGTGAATTTCATCTAGTAGAAGAATTTTGTCGTTGTAAGAATTTATTATACTTTTTTCGTTTTTTGATCCTATCCCAAGTGGTTTTTTAAAATCTTTTTCAATCTTTTCTGTGCCATCCGCGTATACTTTAGGAAGAGTAGCAATCGGGTAAAGTCTGTGGAAATCTTCAGCCGTATAACCTCTTCCACCAGCTTCATGAAAAGACAATGCTCGTAGTGGAGACCAAGGAAAATTTGTAATGCAACCGGCTGCTGTACCGTCAACTTTTAATCTTATTGGCCCACCTTTCACACATTTTTGCATAGCTTTATTGTTCGCAAACATTTTTTGCCACATGCGGTCTTCACCTGCTAAAATGTTTACGATTGCTTCTTTTAAATCCTTGGCAATGTCACTGCCTATTTCTTCTGTTGTGTATAATTTGTTAATTAAATCTTCATCATTCTCAATTTTTTTCTCGTCGTATAGTTTTTTTATTTTTTTTACCGTGTTGAAGAATTTGTAGCGTCCTTCGGTGTACATGTAGTGAAAAAGGCGCTCTTTTGCGAATTGCCGGAATAAATTCCATGGTGCTGGGTTCGACATTAACTCCATGTAAAAATTATCACGCACGTTTTCTTTTGGAAATAGTACAAACTTAGGACGCACGTCGAAAAAAAAATTGTTTAGTGTTTTCAAAATAGTAATCGTTTTTCCTGCACCCGTGCGATGTAACACTAACATCTTTCGCACATCAGGGTTTTCCGGACGAATGATACTTGGAACGGGAATCTGATATGCAAATGGAGTTTTCGAGCCATCTGCAGAAGGTGTACACGACAGTTGAAGTTTGCTATTTTTGTTTTTAGGGTCGTATCCACTTGCTTTCATTTTTTCTGTAAATTCTCGAACGAAAGCCTTCGTCCCTTGGCCCTCTTGTAAGTTTAAAGCATTAATATTGGAAAAAATCTTAATCAACTCTTTTAAGCGTTTAAGATACGCCTTTGCAAATCTTACCCGTAAAGTTTGTTGCATATTTTTTAATGTTTCAATAATAACATCTATTTCCTTCTCATCCAGGGAGTTTTCTATGTCAACTTCCTTTTTTTTATTAAATTTTGCACGCGCGGCATCAATTTTACGCATAATGGGATCGTAACTATTTAATGTTTCTTCAGTTTCGACCGGATCGTCTGTAAAAAATGTACTTAACATCGCGTCTTTGTTCATTAAATCACTGGTGTTATCGAACAACCCTAATATCAGAGTTGCATTGTTGATGGACTTTCTTCTCCTTGCGTCAGCCTCATGTGCATTTTTATGCCGTATATCTGTTTCACTACAAGAAACTTCATAGTCTACATATTTTTCGCGAAAATAACGATGGCAAGGGAATTCGTTTTCCATGACATGGGGAAAATCTTCATAATTAATAACGCGTCGTCCTTCATAAAAAATATCATAGGGACCCGCTGTCATTTTTTTATATACGTAAGATTTTTTTTATCGTGCTTAAAAATCTTCCATCGTTGAAAACGATTTATCCTCCGTTTTTTTTGCCAAAACATTTGCCTTCTGATATTCACCAACTCTCTTTTCAAAAAAATTCGTCTTTCCTTGCAAGCTGATCATATCCATCCACGGAAATGGGTTGCTTGCATTATATACTTTAGGTGCTCCCAGCGACTGTAAAAGGCGATCGGCAACAAACTTTATGTACTCTGTCATCATTTCACAATTCATACCTATTAATGAACACGGTAAAGCAGATATTATAAACAATTTTTCGAGTTCAACTGCGTCTTGTACAATTTGGCACGTGGTAGCAATATCTAACGGTCTGCCTATTTTTTCATAAAGCAGGCAAGCAAAATCTGTATGTAAACCTTCATCTCTTGATATCAGCTCGTTACTAAATGTCAAACCAGGCATAAGGCCACGTTTTTTTAGCCAATAAATTGAACAGAAACTACCCGAAAAAAATATACCTTCGACGCACGCAAACGCGATAAGACGCATTGCAAAACTTTCGGCACTCTCTATATATTTTTTACACCAATCTGCCTTTGCGCCAATTGAAGGTATGTTTTTTATCGCATGAAAAAGTTTATGTTTTTCTGTGTTGTCTTTAATAAGAGTGTCGATTAGCAGACTATACGTCTCCGAATGTATTGATTCCATGGCCATCTGAAAAGAATAAAATGATCGCGCTTCTGGTATTTGGACTTCGTCAAAAAATCTACATGCTAGATTCTCACATACGATCCCATCTGACGCCGCGAAGAAGGCTAAAACATGCTTTATAAAATGTTGTTCATTTTCGCTCAATTCATCAAATTGTGTCCTGTCGACCTCTAGGTCTACTTCACTAGCTGTCCAAAATGCAGCCTCGTGCTTTTTATACATCTCCCATATATCTGGATGTTTTATAGGAAAAAGCACATAGCGCTCGTCTCCTTGAGCAAGGACATCCATTTATATAAATGCATATTTTTTTTGGTCAAATAAATATACGCTTCATTATTTCCTTTGCCACTTCATCTGTTGGTTTATCGTTTTGTCTTGTGCTTAAATTATAATCTTCTACTAAAATGATTATAAAAAGAATGAAATAAATATTACAGTCATAACCGGAAAAAAAACTAGCAGATGTACCAAGTGGCATGAGAGTTATATTTTCAATTTTTGTGTTTTCGTCTTTTTCCAACCTTAGCGATTGACGCCATAATACACCTTTTCCATCAATCGTGTCCAAGATTTTGCTGTAGTCATCCACGACAACATTCGTATTTATATTTTCCGGATAATCATCTATAAACTTCGCGACTGCTGCACTTTGTGTGCCTGGTAAAAATTTTATTTCTTTAATGTCTGTAACATCTCCTTTGTAATAATCTATTATTGAAACTTTTAAATAGGTCTCAAATTGTTCGTTATTTGTAAACAAATCTAGACTTGCTAAAATACTTTTTGCAATTGATTTACCCAATTCCAACAATAGACCCTGCTTGTCAATGCCTTCTGGTAAAATGATCGGTTTCTTCGACTGTATTTCTTCGCTGTTATCAGAGTCCCAATCACTCCCTACACTTGTCACGTTGTCTAAAAAATCTTCTATATCGCTTGGATCAATCCCTGCATGTGTGGGGGGTAAGTTGTTTATAACGCCGACAAGGCGCCCTTCATCAATTTCGTCTAGAATTTCATCGTAACTTTTTTTACCATATTTAGATTTCTCATAAAAATGCTTTCCCACTATTAACAAAATAAAACTAAAGAAAACTTGATCAAAAGGAGTCGCCACCATTTTCCATAAAATATATTTTAATATTGACAAAATAATCTAAAAAAAAAAAAAATCAGATATAGAGAAAATGGTAGGGGATTTTGAAGCACGGTTATTTGAGCTCGAAAGAATATATTTTAGGTGGTTTGGGCCAAGGCAACCATTTGAGGGTTTCGTGCGAAGAACACATATGTTAGGTTTAGGTTTTCCATTTCAAGAAGATCTGTGGGAAGTAGAAAAAATTATGAATTTGGTGCATAGAGAAATTCAAGCTATAATACGGATTAATCGGCAGAATTTACCAGTGTTGCGCAATGAAATAATTGGATTTTTCGTAAATCATATGCACGACTTAAGATCTCTTTTTTATTTAGAATACCCAAGTGCGACTTTTGATCATTACCCAAGATCTTTTATAAATACTGGTAATAAAGCAATCTTGGCGTTCTTCGATTATTTCTTCGAGCGTATCGAAGAAATCAATCTCGGTGGGATGCGGAAAATTTATTATATGGCCGACCGTGATAAAGTTTTTAATTTAGAAGGTGAATGGCAAAGAAGAGTAAATAGGACGAAGAGATTGTTACTTGCGGTTAAAATGAACATATTGCAAAGTCCCGCAATTCGGTCTATGGCTCCCAGCTACGAGCGGGTAAATGCTGCGCGCACAGCTTATATAAGAAGAAATCGATAAGTAATAACATGCTTCTATTTCGCTTTATTTTTTTTATCGACGCAGGCAAAAGTTCCATCTCGTTGTTTTGTTTTTCTCGACCCGTTTGGGCACCTCTTTCGCGTACTTGTCTTTCGCGTACTTGTCTTTCGCGTACTTGTCTTGCCCATATGTGCTTGCCAAGGGCCATATGGCAGCACATCCATTTCATCGATAGACGACGCGTCCATTATACTATGAAAGTGCTGTTTTATGTTTATTTTTTTTAATGGTTTCAATTGTTCCGATAGTGGTTTTTTTTGTAAGCCATAGCGCGCTGCTGCAAAGGGCATTAAGGCAAGGAAAAAACTGCTACAATGGGACAATGTGTACAAAACATATTCGACAAGATTCGCACGTCTTCTCTGTAGCTCTTCATATAACCTTTTTAGCCTTTTAAGGGGTAGTAGAGGTATTAAAAGCTGTTCAGTGGCATATTTTAGATTTTTAAATGATTTTTTTGTTTCCTTAACTATTTTTCTAAAATTTTTATTTGTTGCACCCCATACGACGAGAATAGTTTGAAAGACTAACATAATAAGCCACATAAAAAGGCCGCTCGATATAGCAAAACTAAGCACAGCAAGGCCTAACATTAAACCAGAGGCCATGTAAAATAAGTCTTTTGTTTCTTGAATTTTTTCTTTTTGAAAATCTTGCCAATTTTCTCTTTGCTCTCTGTTATAATGTTCGTCTATTTTTTTCCGAAGCTTTTCTCTTAACTCACGTGCGTCAGCTCGCTTTTGTGTAACGTTATTTTTCAGTCTGTTGTACATAAAAACTGTTTCGGACGATAAAAAATCATATTCCTTGGTAAGAGCCGCTTCTGGCCTGGTATTCATTTCGGCATTTAAGTTTGAATATCCATACTTGGCCCACAATGTACCGAAATTTTGTTCCCAAAAAAAAGTAACTTCCTCCACAGCCAATTCTTGGAATTGTTGCGTGCGAAAAAGTAAATATTTTTCTATCAAACGAGCCTGGACATCAGCCGCTTGGCGACTTCTTAAAGCAACATCGATTTCCACTTCTACGAAAGATTGTACTAATTCTTGCTCGTATTCTACAAACGCATCTAACTCTTGGAATCTTCTATAGATTGTTAAAATTTCATCATAATCGGGATCCCCGGGTCTTATTTTTTCTTCAAATTCTTTAAACGAATTTAATCGTTTATCGTCGTACCAACTATCCTTTTCAAAGAAACCGCTTTCAGCGAGAGGTTTCATGCCCAATTTGAACATCATATCGGAAAATCGCTGTGTCAGATATGGCAAAGATAACTCTACACGTTCTGACTCTTTAATGGGTTGTCGAAGACGTTTTACTTTCCCAGTGTATACATGCTCGGCTTTTGCTAGACGTGTTGCATAAGCCACGTATGTTTGATTATTTTTTCCCAAAACGCCGTCTACAAAAGCTTCCCTACTTGCCAACTGTTGCATGTGCCAACTTTCGCGAAAATTATCTAACAGATTTTGAATTTCATTGCGCCTTGCAGTAAGCCCGTCGCCGGTGGTTATATTAACGTCGTTTATATATCTACCATATTCGTCGAAAAATATAGGTGGACTATAGGTTCTTCTGCCTAAATCTTGTTCTGCCATATCACCGAATATGTTTATATATCTACCATATTCGTCGAAAAATATAGGTCCGCTATAGGCTCCTCTTTTAGGTAGAATACTATGAGTAGGAGGGGGGAAAGGATCTTCCATTTCATCTAAATCTTCGTCTAAATCTTCATCGTCGTAAATATATTCCTTTAGAGGTTTTTTATTCGTTTTTACCCCCTCCAATCCCGCTTCTGCTTCTATTTTTTCGAAAAGTTTTGACATTTTGGTGAAAGTATCTGCCATATCATTAATATTGTTTTGCGTTTCGTTAAATAGACTTGTCACATTTTCAACCATGGCCATTTTTTCCATTCGCGGTTCGAATATTTTTTCATTCGAATATTTTTCATTCGCAGTGCTGTCATAAAATATTTTAAGGGGATCTTGGCTTGGGTAGGGATAAAAATCGTGTCTGTCATAAGAGGCATTGCCCATAGCGACGCTCCTATTGACGCCGGGCACGATAGGATGTATATGTGGTTGGTAAGCTGGTGGGGTATGTCGCATTGCTAAGCTCGTTTCATCTGGATAATGCCATTTTCCAAATAATTGAAAACCTCCTCTCCCCCACGGCTCCGACCCTGAACTATCGCCAGCCAGTCCCCCGCCAGCTCCTCCAAATTGTGGCAAAGAAGCTGCTAATACAGGGGCCGCCAATAGTGGCCTTAGAGAGATCTGTTCGAATTGTTCTTCTTCTTCTTTTCTTGATTGACGTGTATTTTTTTTTTGAGAGGTACCTCCACGTTGGCTTTTTCGATATTTTTTTCTGCTAGACGAAGATTTGTTTACCATTTTATTTGAATAAGAAAAAAAAAAGTACGAGGACAACGACAAGACATGTTTTTTTTTTTCTTCGATACAAGTGGGGGGGGAAAAAATAAAAAACAAAAAAACAAAAAAACAAAAAAACAAAAAAACAAAAAAACAAAAAAACAAAAAAACAAAAAAACAA
>PAMN02000039.1 GCA_002707335.2 Methanobacteriota archaeon
CTTTTAGAATCGATTGGATTGACACCTCATGCTAGGATTTTCAATTGTAAATCCAACTCATTACACGGCAAGATGGATGCCCTAAGGGGTTATAACACCAATCAGAATGATTAGCCAGAATCCCATGGCATCAGACAATGATTGGCGCCTTCATCTGAGAACTTCAGAAAGCAAATCTCGGGGGATAGATACTGGAAAATCTGTAATGTTTTCTTCGATTGCTGGTTGGTCACAGGATTATCTGCCTAAACTACTCATTGTTTGGAATCTTGATAAGAAAAGGGCCGAGCGATTTCCAAGAAAGTCGGGGTCTGGTAAAACGAAACCCAGAGATCTCTCAGCCATTATTTCTTCATATGAATTATTTCTTATTGACTCAGAAAAATACATTGTCCCCTGGGAAGGAAACCCTAGCCACTCAGAATTAGTCCAAACTCAATGGTCTGATGAATGGCATAAAAAACTCAGTAATGAAGTAGATAGATTGCATAAAATCTACAGCGATAGGCCGATAAAATTCCAAAAGAGCTTCAAAAATGTGGGCGGAATAATTAGGTTGCAATATGCAGTAAGTAATTACCAGAAGCTGCCAGGCTGCCCTACAGATTTACAAGAGCTAATATCTGATGATTTGGACAAATTAATTGGTGCTGAGTTTAGGCTAAAAAAAGATCTTACCAGCCTTGGTGGACCAACGGGGTGGCTTGATAACGATATGGCCAAATGGGAACATGAAAATTCCAAACACCCAGGGGTACTACATGTGAAACTAGGAGATAAGGATTGGATACAATACCCTGATTTCAAAAAAGGAAGAGAGGATTACTGGACCGGATATTGTATTGATTTTTTGATGGATAAATTGATTCCAATCTTCGATGATTTGGGCGGGCATCAAATCGGAGGAGATCATAGAATAGATTTTGAAAACAGCCAGAAAAAACTAACAGATTACGGCCAAATTGAGAAAAAAGAAAAAACGGTATTCTCACGAATCAAGAGTCTCCTTCGATTGTAATTTATGATTGTATAATAATCGATTTAATCACGATCTCAATTTCCTTTTTCATTTCTGGAAGAGTCCTAACCGTTGCGAATCCTTCCACGTCACATAGGGCACCTTCGTCCTCTATATTTTCTACAAATACAGAATTTTCAGTTTTAGATTTGGTCAGAGTAGCTCCCCATTCTTTGTGGTTATATACCCCCTTCGTTGCTATAGAATTCCATACATTAATTGATAGATTCTTTTCTCTAAATGCTATTCTTTTATAATTCGAAGAAATTTCAATCAGAGAAGGTAATTCAGCATCTTCACAGCGTGATTCCGTTGCAAATCTGGGGCAGTTAAGTCCACAATTTTGTAAAGACGGATTTGTTTTTTGGCCTTTCCAATTTTGAATAACTTCTTCCAAGGAATCAAGCTGTGAATCTTCAACTTTGACAATTTTTTTTTCTGATTCTTCATTCACCCCAATCAGATATTTCACACAATCTTGCTTACTCCGTTTTTGTTGGACTAATTCATCATAAAAATTCAATTGATAATCATATTCTTTCGTTCGTTTTTTTTTCAGAGTTCTTTTCCAATCAACAATTATTCTTCTTTCCTCACCATGAGTGTTTCTTAACTCAATAATTAGGTCTACGTCACCGTTAATATTGACCGATGAAATCTTCTTATTTCTTATCTCAAATTCGGGCTTGATATATACAATTTCAAAATCAGGCTTTTTTTGATTTGATACGATTCTTACTAATCTCTTAGCAGCCCTTCCAATGCGATTTTTTTCTTCATTACTCAACTCATTCATCCATATTTCTGGCGAGTCTATTAACTCCTTATCAATCACCCTCAACATCCAATTTTCAGCGTATTTATGCAATTTAGTGCCTTCTTTTGTGAACGCAGTCCCACCAGAACCATCTCTATGACCTCCTCGCCCGCTGCTTTTTGTTGGAAACGGTATTCTTGCAGGACAAATCGCAATTTTCCCTAAATCCGAAGGTCCAACCAAAAAACCACTTCACAAATCAAACAATTCTTCTAATTCTTCAAGAACAGGATCTGGATTTCTAATTAGTCTGTCAAAAGCGAATCGCTCAATATCCAATTCTTCTACCGGATTAATAAGATCTGAAACCACTTCAACAACGACTAACTCATCTAAGTCGTCAGTAATTTTAACTCGGACTAGTTTTCCATTTTCCATCTCTGGAGAAACATTCCAATCTTCTTCTTCCCTTATTCGATTGCTAAATTGGATTAGGGCGGAAGACAAATTCAACTTAGAGGGGTTTTGTAGATCATCCAATCTTCCTTGCATGTACAAAAATAGGTGGTAAGCCTTCTCTCGATGTAGCCGTCTCTCACTAGCACTATTCCTGTAGTCTAACAGACAACCATTACATGCTTTTTCACAAGCATAACTCTCATATTTGTCAAATTTTCCATCCTCATTGGGCACTAACACTTTGCAACTTGATCCATTCAACCGATCTTCTACTGATCTGCATACAGCAGCGCTACCCAACTCAAATCCCTGCATTTGAGGTGAGGATTGAATATACTGATCTTCGGCAAACATTCCTAAAATAAACGGCCAAAAACTCTCTAAATTTCCAGACCCGCCATCTGACGTCTCAAAGAAGAAAATCTCTAGATTGGTTTCATCGCCTATTCGATTAAACCGAACATCGCAATCAAACTCATTTTCTTTGAGCCTATGATATTTACAAACTTCATCAATAATTACTCGCCCTAAAGTGAACCCAGCCATTTCAAATGAAGACTTAATTCGTCTAGTTTCTTTTGTTCCATCAATAAATTCAATTGGATTTTTCATCATTCCCCCGAGGGGAATAGAGATTGACAATATTGACGATTGAAAAGGCCTTCCAAGGAGAAGACTCAATGCTTCCCCTGTGCAAGAAACAGACTTATTCTTCTTCCAGTTTTCTTTCTCTTCCTCAGACTTGAGTCCAATTACAGGATAAGGTCTTTCATGATTCGAGTTTTGATTGAATGCCCCACAATCTTCACAAATCTGGAAGCCATATTCATCAATTTCAGAACCATCAACAGCCCAAGGTTCGCCTACTATTTGTGTCAATCGTTGCAATCCATCAGTCCTTCGAACGCCAAGAAATTTATCGATTTCTATGGTCCGAATTTTTTCATAATTTGCAGAATCAGCACCATACTGTATCGGCCAACGTACTCGGCCTGAATTACCAGATAGGTTATTTTTCCCGAATTGAGAGTCTTCTGTTTTAGGCTCCTGATTTCCATTCCTATTTCCACTTACCATTACTTTTGGACCATAACCGGGTGGCTTTATCCATCTTAATTCAAGGAATTCATTTTCACTATTACATGTAGGACATTGTCCACCTTCTACCGCTATTTCTTTCTGCGCAGGGTCAAGCTTACTTATTGGCTGGTCATTATTATCCAGCACATGATTACAGATTCCACATAACACTAGGAATTTCTCATTTCCTGGCTGATTCATGAAATAATTAAACCGATTTAATTTATTTACATCATTAATCGTTTCATTCACATCAGACGGTACATAAGGGACTAACAAGCCATAGATTTCGTAGATTATTTTTTCAACAACCAATCTCCTTCCAGGTAGCCATTGCCCCATGGCTGAAGATAAAGGTTGACTCATTGCATGTCGCTTCGAATTTGTAAATTTTCTAGTTCTATATTGTGATTCAAAACATACAACATCAACAGGCAAATCAAAACTTGGTAGTTTTCCACTCTCGACTAATAATTCAATCAATCCTCTGCTATCTTCGAATTCTTCAGCCAAATCAACTCACCTCCAATGAAGATTGGATCCTTTCTAATTCTGAAACTAACTCATCTCTTGCTTCACCAATCAATTTCTTTGCATCATCCCTTCGAGGATACACCAAGGTTAGAAGATCTTCTTCCAAGGAAACCCAGTCATTTACTAACCATTTTTTGAACTCATCAAAATTATCTCTGCTTTGACCGAAGAATTCCTCTATTTTTCCATGACTCTCCATCAGACTAGTTGTAGGTTCCGTATCTTTTCTAATTCTAGTAATAGGGCTATATTCTCTTCTTTTTGTGAATTTACCTAAGATAGCCAATCGAATGTGTTGTTTTGTCACGTGTCGATTAAATCCATACACCTTAGGCGCTTGCTGAGGATGGTTTAGCAAGGCAGCAGGCCCATGGTAGAAGCTCTGAGAGTACTGCGAATTATCAAACCACGATAAAGCAACACAGACTTGGGAGCGCTTCCTACCAGCCCTTCCTACCCGTTGCTGATAACTTGCAGCATCTCTAGGGATTGTACGTAGAGCAACCGCTACTAGGCTTCCAATATCTATACCGACTTCCATAGTAGTGGTGCAGGAAAGAATATCAATTACTGGCTCGGGCGGCGATGTTCCAAATCTATATGGCATTACAAATGGAATATCTTGGAATAACATCTCAAATTCAATCGCTCGAGTTAGAAGTCGTTCTTCCTTAACAAGATCTCCAATCTGAGCAGTGTGTTCTTCTGCTCTCAATATTGTAATTCCCTCTGAATTTAGCTCCTCCTTACCAGGCTTTAGGGCGAAGAAAGGCTTCCTCCACGGCTCCTCTATTCTCTGTCGATGTACTGAGTTTTTATTTGGATCGTACTCTACTAGTTCTATTCGGCTTCCATCGGTCTCTCTACACCACCTGCAGACCTTTTCCTTGCTGTCTATCGGGTGTGGATGAGGCCTAGAACAAATTCTACAGCAGAAAAGAGGGTCATCTTGTTTCAAAGGATAGATTGAAATTAAATCAGGACTGATGTTATATCTCTCAGCCGTTTCTCCTATTGTAAGTGAATTATTCAACAACTTTTTTCTCTGTTCGAAAATGAAATTTGCTTGTTCAGAATTACAACCAATTTCTTTCAGCATGGATATTATCGTATCCTTACCAACACCGACGTCAAAAACACGGAAATTTCCGTCTTTGAAGGACCGGAATGTGAACCCCGCTTCTCTATCATACAAGGAAAACTTAGAGGCACCACGGCTGGCATCGACTGTAGTACCATTTCTGACCAATGCCGAAATGAATTGGTCAATAATTCCAAACAACCATTCCTTAGAATCAGACTCATCCACGATATTGAAAAATTTCTCTAATCCATCCACAAAATCGGGGGGCTCATCCTGACTCAATGCGAAATCAATATGATTTCCGATCAATGATTTGGCGTATTTATCAAGTCCAGAGTAAGCTAAGCCAATTTGATCTATTGAATTGTATTGCTGACCTAAAATTCTAGCGATATTCCCGACAAATGATGGCGACGGCCTAATTTTTTCTGGCACTAATCTCGGACGCGCTTTAGCTTCTATATTTCTTCTAAAATTCTTAGGTTTTGTTGTGACAATGTAATTGACTATGAAACTAGCAACCTCTCCAATTTGAATAGTTGTGTACGAATCCAATCTGTGACATATTGTTTGGAATCTACGGTTTTTCTCAATTTCCTTATCCCAATCACTGGTCAACTCATTTACTCCTTTCAGATAACTAAAGAACAGACGCGTGATATCATTATCAGATCCTCCAGTTTTGTTGAAATCAACTTTAGACTTGATTTCTGTAATCAATGGGTCGGGATCTTTATCTTCAGTTACATGTAATCTCAAGACTCTCCAATATAATTCAGTAAGAGAAAGCGGGCTGTCTTTTCCATCTGTAATTTTCTTTATTTGCTTCTTTATATGCTTCTCAATTTCTCTCTTTTCGAAAACGTAAATATTAGTTAATGCAGGCTGCTTTGACCTTTTCTTTAGGTAGTCTCTCTTCTGTTTGTTCGTCTTTTCCCTGGAATATTCATCAATGTTTTTTACCTTTTTAGATTCCACAACATCTTTGAAAATTCTATCAAGAAGAAACCTTTCAAAATCAGGAGAAGGCATTACTGTCTGTGAAACAATCGGAGAGGAATTTTCTACGGCTGCAGGATCGATTTCCGCGATCTCAGATAAGTAAGCAGAGATTACTTTGGATCGATGAACGGAAAAACTGTGAAGCCCACCAGAATCGAATCCTTGAGTAGGTTTATGTTCGAGTGGTTCTTTCTCAAGAGCCGCAGAGTGAAGTACAAAATAGGGATATAACTTTGAAATTGCCTTGGACGAATTCGGCAGTTTCTGATACCACGGATGGTGAAGTAAATGAAGTAGTAAATGTCTAAATTCGTCTATATTGGAGAGTCTTTGTTGTTCAATGGCAAGTTTCGCTGCTCGCTGCCTACTGTCTGAGAAAGAAAGAACCTTCCTTCCTCTATTTGGAGTCAAACTATCCTCAGACGGTGCTTGAATCTCGAATAATTTTTTAGTTAAGGTCGCGAAATATGAATCTCCTCTAGATTCAAAATCTATAATTTGATCCATCCTCATACTCCGAGAATAGGTTCTTTCACACCTTACACACTGGCTATCAAAATTGAAAGTAAACATCGCACCTTCTGCCATTTCCTCATCATCATCAGAACTTTCTCTATTTAGATCAACTAATTCATTTGCAGAGTTAGATTTGATTGGAAACAAAACGGGGATCCAATCATCGATTTTTTTCCTCACTCTCCAATCAGGAAATAGCCGCCCATCAAACCGATTCAACCAACCGTGCGGTTTTGAAACTCTCCTATCCATAGAGTGATCATCGGCGGCGCCAATTATGAACAGATCATCACCGATTTTTTCCAGCGGATACAGATCTAATCCAACCGAATTATCTATTGAATCGTTGGATGCTGTCCTAATTTGCATCCTTTTTGGCTTTCTTCCCTCGTATTCATCATAGATATATGCTTGAAGTATATCTTCAGAACTCAATGGTACTTCCTCCGAATCATCATCGAGGAATTCACAAATATCTCTTATCCATACCCGAATGTAGGGGCATCCACAGCTTCTACAACCTAACAGTAAATGGGGTCTTGGGACATCAAGAATATTTCCTGAACTCAGAATAGGCTGGGGGCCGTCTAGAAGCGACCATTTTTCGTTTGATATACTGGCGTGTAAACGAGGAAGGCCCCTAGTCAAGATGTGAGCACGAACTGAAACGAGCGGAGCATCTTGCCCTGTTCCGGGATGAAGCCCTTCCATTGAGGTAAACAAATCCAACAAACTCTGCGTGCTGGACAATTTTTCGCTGGTTTCATTCCACAATTTTTTTTCCAGTACTTCTAATTCAATCGGCTTTTCTGTTAATTTATAGAACTCAGCAAAGAAATTTGAATCACGAATCTCACTGAACCAATCATCGGATTTTATACCACAGCTTTCCAATGTGGCCTCGAAAAATTTAGCCACTTCTGATTCAGATTTGTCTTCGTAATCAGTTAACTTTTCCAAGATTCCAAACAAGTCATTTTCTATCAGTTGATCGAAGTTATTTTCCGTCGGCTGCGGATTCCAATGCTCTCCTCCAATGAATACCACATCGCTTTCATCCCTTGAGGTCAAACCACTATGAAATTTCTTTTTTGATTCGTTATCTTCACCAAGTGATGCTGATGTTAGAATAAATTGTATTTTTTGCTTCTTTCCCGGGTCTCCTTTTTTGCTACCATCAGAATTAAGTCCGAGTCGTAGATACAGCCTTCGGATTAAATGCCCGATATGTAATCCAGCCATTCCTTGGTACAAATGCGCTTCATCTAGAACAATGAGTAGCTTATTTTCTTCATCCTCATCTAACCATTCTTGGGTATCTTCCCAAATCGCATCCTCAATAGGCCGGTTTAGCATGTAATCAAGCATCGAGTAATTCGTAAACAATAGATCTGGAGTTCCGCCGTAGTGATTTCCAACCACATTTTTGATATCCCCATCAATCTCTAGTTGATATCCTACATTGTGAGCCTCATGTCTGAATAGTAATTCAGTATCATGTTCTTGGGTAGTGAGCCTTTCAGAACCCTCTCTTCTTCCGCCATAGTCCCGGTACTTTCCATCTGCATCAGGCTTCCCAATTCGAGGGAGAAATCCTTCATCATATAATCGCTTAAACACACTATTTGATGCTTCTAAGCCCGTTTTTTTGTTATTTTGAAGCAGTTCAAGAATCTCCATATATCGATCATTTTGACCCCCCTTGAGATTTTTCTTACTTAGAACCGGATTATTTTTTTCACTCTTAGTATGATGTGGGCCGTGAGAATAAGTCCTGCCGGTGTATAGCATAAACTGGAAAAATCGTTCTATTGAATCTAGGTCGCCACCCTTAGCCAGCATTTCTGCCAATACAGGATTTCCAAACATCAATCGTATCCTTTTCATTTGATCAGTTGCAAGTGCATTCATGGGGTATAAGACCAGAGCCTTCACTCCTCTTTTCTTCCCACTTCCGCGATACCTTGCACGCCAGAGGTGACCTAGTAAAGGCCAAAGAAAACACTCAGTTTTTCCAGAACCTGTTCCTGTGCTTACTACCACATCCTTTCCAAGCCACCATTCTTTGACGGAAGTAGCTTGATGTTTGTAAGGATTGAAAATTATTGGATTGGGATAACCAACACGTTCTGTTTTTAATTGATTTAGAAATGCTATGAATTTAATCCAGGCATCGTCCCCCTCAATCATATCTTTCATACCATCTAATTCTCCAAAGGAGTCATAGATCGGCAACCTTTCTACCCAAGGATTTTGAATATGGTTTCCTTCTATTGATTCAGGGCCAACTCTATTGTCATAAGATTCCTGTACCCTTCGATCTGCCAGAGGAGATTGCCTCTGTAGTTGGGTAGAAAGAGAATTTGCAAGCTCTTCTCTAACAGTCCCCACTCTCATTATTTCACCCTCCAGCCGCAGGAATTTAGAATTCTTTCACACAAATCAATACCGCCGTTTTGGTCACCGTCTTCATAAATCGCCTTTGCAACCTCAACCCAGTATGTCTGAGTTATGATAGGATTGTCTTTCAAGTATGGTAAGTCATAACCATCTAAGAAATCACCTGAAAGGAATTCAGCAATATCAACCTTCCAAACACAACTTCGAAACAGTCTCATTAACTCAAAAACAAATGACGAATTATCAACCTGTAGACCATTTACCTTTCCAATATGTCGAATTTCTGGGGGTTGGACTGAGCCCGAACTATTCCTTACCCATTTAGTCAGAGACCAACCTTTTGTTCCATACCAAAAATCAAGACTTGGATTATAGCATAGGCCATAGGAAACGTCTCCTGCAGGGTTTGAAATTAGTATTGCTTCTGTAGTCTCCCAACCGTTCACAGGAGTGTGTTGTTCGAAGCTATTTTTTCTCCCAACCCGATTTTCTAATTTCCATTCCTTCTCCCTTTCAAACTTAGGACAGTAGTGCCTGACTCGGTCATAATGATACGTCGCCTGATTCATTTGATTTTCCGACCAAATACCATCTAGTAAATCGAAGTGTGACGTATCCTTGAAGCTCATAAATCCATTTGAATTAAACAAATCCAACAAAGTCTCATCAGCAATACTGTTTTGATTAGAGGAGTCAATTCTTACCAATCGTAAATCGATTAAATTGCGTTCGATAACCTTGACATTATCCTGTCCGTAATCATTTACCAATTGATCAAGTGCTCTCGAATCAAGGATAATCATCCATTCATTTCCTTGTGAAATAGGAATCAAAATTTGCTGAGGAATTGTTCTCCGATAATGTGGTACTTTTTCTAACGACATGTTACGATAAACGATTTTTTTAATTTGTGAACGTAGTGATTTGAGACTTTCATCTTGTCCGATTATAGCCCTCTTGTAATCCGCAAAAATGGGTGAATTAAGTAATTCCATTAGCACATCATCAATGATTGAGCGAATCGTATTTTGCTGGTTTTGAGAATTATTTACGACCTTTCTAACCATATCATGTACTGCAGCGATAGGCTTTCCACTCAATGCTGAGTTAATCGAATTGGATAAATTCGGAGGTGCTGAATATTTAATATTCCAATTCATGCTTTAACCCTCCTATCCAATTTACTATTGCTCTTTCTTGCTGTTGGTCACCCACCCAGAATTCCATTCTAATTGGAATTCCGGAAGTATAACCAGCACAAGTTTTCCTAATTGGAAGATTGTTCCGAACTGGA
Source organism: Methanobacteriota archaeon (assembly GCA_002707335.2). GTDB lineage: Archaea > Thermoplasmatota > Poseidoniia > Poseidoniales > Poseidoniaceae > MGIIa-K1. Next base: position 10,145 of record PAMN02000039.1, read on the forward strand.
ATAATAGGATCCTTCGTTCGGAAAAATATGCCCCCTCTAGCCATAGAGATCTCTCTTGCCCCATTTAACAGATCCAGATAACTAGAACCTTGAATCCATGAATAATACGGCATCCGCTTCACATCTCCTTCCCAAACATGATCAGGGATCATCAGAATAGTTGCAATCATTGGCCTTAGACAGTTCGGAATTTTATTCGGATCTTGCAATATCCATTTTGTAATTGTCGAAGGACGACCTTGAAGATCTAATTCTTCGTAGATTCTACAATGAATACAATTGTTACACCTGTTAATCGAATCTATCTTCCAAATTTGCGTTAATACCTCTTTGTAATGACTAATTCTATGTTTTATTGTGTCCGGATTCCAATATTTAGACGACCTTTGAACTTGAGAAACAAGCCTCTTCCACATGTTTTCATCATTTTCTAATTCAAAGATATCAAACATTGTTGGTAAGTTTATTTCTGGAGTGATAAATGATTTTGAGTATGGAAATTCTCTTTCTAAATCGTTTATTTCTGCCTTTAGGATCAATAATCTACTACCAAATGAAAGGGGATCTAATTCCGAATAATTTGAAAAATCCCTATATTGTTCAACTAACGGTGAAGTACCAAAAGATCTCGGCCAAGTCGGATGACTCATCTGAGTAATTGTGCAAATAATTTTCATTTCCTCTGCAATATCCAACCAATTCTGATTTGGATAAATTCCGGCGAAATTTGCAGGGTCATTAATGTCTACAGCGAAACATATGGGCTCATCATCTAATTGAGCAAATATCGCTATATCTTCCTTAATTTTCCAAGGTAAATTAGGATGCTCAATCTCTAATGTAGCATCATATTTTGCGCCCGGTGCGCTAATTAATTGAGTGGAATCGAAAAAAATACCGTCTAAGTTCAAAACAAAAGGAGCCGTGTTGTTTTGATCATAAATTCTGCCAGAAAATTTACTATAAGGATTTGATGAATCCATTGTTAATAATCTCGTATTACGACACAAGTCACTTATCCTTTCACTTAATTCCAGAGATGCATTAGTATCTCCGAAGGATACCGAAAGGCTCCTTTTTGGAGTACAAGTTTGGTCCGGTATATGGCCAGTAAGTACGAAGTAATTAGTCAATGAATTCCCCTCACTTATACCACCTTGAAGAATTGATAACCCGTACCTAGAGGATAACTCTGGGTACGATTGAATGAGCTTCTGGCGGTGGCTTTGACGTAATAGTTTCCAGCATCAAATCCGTCAGAGTTTTTCAACCAAATTTGTACAGCGTCCTGTTGAAGATCAATGGTGAATGTGTCTCGAACAATATCGGAACCAATTTCTGTTATTTCTAATTCAATGACACTACCCCTATCAAGAGAGCTTTTGAATGCATGAAGGTAATTTATCTGAATCCAAAAAGGTTCATTCGCGAGTAATGGATTCTGATTTGAGTAAATATTATCTGAAGCACGATCATGGAAAAAGTGCATTCCAAGGACCTTTCTGATAATTGTACTACTCGATACATTTACTTGTCTTCGAGAGTAGGGCCCAATAATATCCTTGAACTCATCAAATAGGTCAAAATAACGTCTTACTTCTCGTGGAACGGAGTCAATATTCTTTCCATAGTACCATATCGGAATTAGATCCTCGTTAGAAATATTTAGCCATGGCTGATTAATTATTTTCATCAAACGCTTTAGCCGTTTTTGCAGTCCTTTTTTTGCTCCATTTTGCACATAATCAATGCAGCTTTTTTTTGTAAGTAAAAGTAAATGATGTTGCCTCTCATCAATTTCCAAAGAGGAGTTATCACAGAATTTCCAGAAGGCCGTTTCTGAATACACCGTACCATTATTATCAAACTCTAAAACATAACCTTCTAAGCCATTTTGAAACTCAGTAAGGGATGGAGAAAATCCAAGTTTAGAATTACTAATCTCAGAAAAATCAGAGTTATGAAGGTACATCTCAGGATCTTCCAGTCCATCAATCGGACGACTTACAAATATCCCACTAGAAGAAACCAAATTGTTTGTATTTACGTTGTCATTATACTGCCAACAAGCGCATTTTTCTTCTCCTACTTCGAGTACCGAATTAGGATCAAAAACAGCAGAAGCATAGGGACAAACCAAAGGATGATGTGCTATATTTGGCCATTTTACAGCCTTTCCAATCAGACTCTTTTTGACATCTTGGGATATTTCTTTTAATCTCTGCTGAGAAGAATCCCATCTCTTCGAATAGCATTCGCGATAATACTCCTCTGCAGTCATCAGTTTCTGCCCTTGACCACAATCACAACCATCCAAATGCAACGCGCTGCCATCTGGGGGCCGGTGGGCTCCCTGGCTTACAAGCCCAGGAATATGCTTGAAGTGACGTACTCTCGTTCTGTTACCCGAACTATCACTACTTTCATCGAGGAAGTTAAGAGACCCAATTCGTAGCACGTGGTTGGTAGTCAAGTAGAATAACAGTAGTGGTATGGTATATGAATTTGATTTCGGCAAACAGATTAAATTCTCAAGCATCTATCTTCTAGCTGGTACTTTCTTCCAAAGCCACCAAACACCAATCAACCCAACCAGAACAATGATCGCTGAGCCAAATCCAGGATCCGCACCATCCCAAGTACTGGGTTGGAAGTACTCACCTTCACCCAATGTTGAGACATACCAAACAAAGGTTGCAGATGAAATTGTCATGAAGGAAATCAACCCAATGACTCCCGCCTTGGCGTGCCTTGGAATCGTCTTGCCATTTGCATA
>PAMN02000030.1 GCA_002707335.2 Methanobacteriota archaeon
AGACAAGGAAAATCTCAACAAATCATCAATGAAATGCCTGAATTTTGTGAACAGGCTATAGCAGAAACAGATGGTGGTGCTTTGACTTGGCTACTATCTACAATTGGTATTCCAGAAGAACCAGCAAAACTGCATGGCTATGGGACTATAATAGGAACAGGTAATGCAATCATGGAGTGGCCTGTTAGAGAATGGGAGGCTCAAGTATGAGGGGAGAGATTGTAAAATCGCTTATTGTTCCTGCACATCCTCATCCACTGCTCTGCCCGGAGAAAAATGTGGGTTGGCAAAAAGTTAGAGATGCGTATGATGAAGCTAGAAGGCAAATTGAGGAATCAGATGCAGACCTCATAATAATTTATTCAACATTATGGCCCAGCATTATTGGCCACCAGATTCAAGCAGATCCAAATCCAGAATGGGTGTTGGTGGATGCAGATTTTCACGATTTAGGTAGCATACATTATTCTTTGAAAATAGATGAAGAATTTGCTCATGCATGGAGCAAATCAAATCTGTCACGTGGTCTTGAATCAAGAACGGTGGCTTACGAGGGGTTCCCAATAGATGTTGGCTCAGTTGTTGCTCTGAAATTATTGAATCCAGATAATCGTATTCCTGCAGTGATCTGTTCTACTAATGTTTACTCCAACCGTGCCGAAACAACAGTTCTGGCCAAATCTTGCTTAGATGTAATTAAAGCCCAAGGGAAAAAAGCAGTAGCAGTTTCAGTTATGTCTCTCTCTAATCGTATGTTTACAGAGCCGATAGAGCCTCACGAGGATAGAATCCACTCGCCAAAAGATGATGAATGGAATCGCAAAATCTTAGAATTTTTGGAAAAAGGCAGACTTGAAGACGTAGGCCAATTAAGTAGAACAATTCATGACCAAATCCGTGTGAAAAAAGTGGTAGCCTTCAAACCAATGTGGTGGCTATCTGCCATGAACAATAATCGTAATGATTTAAGCGGTACCGTGCTTGCTTACGAAGCAATTCATGGAGCAGGCGCTGCAGTGGTAGTTTTAGATCCTGAATCAAATGGAACAGGGGATAAAGAATATGACGAAGACGATGTCGATTTCTATGGAGGCGACAGAGATGTTTTGGATTCAGAGTCATCCAATGATGAAACCCCACAAATGGATACAGGCCCTGCTCTATATGACCCTGTAGAAGGTGAAACCACAGTTAACACAAGTAAGGCTCCAAAACCAGTTGGAGCTTATCCACATGCAAGAAGGGAAGGCGATTTGATTTACCTATCAGGTGTTGGGCCAAGGCAGCCTGGGGATAATTCAATTCCAGGAGGCCCAATAAAAGATGCATCCGGCAAACCTCTAGATTATGACATAAAAGCTCAGACTAAAGCGGTAGTAGACAATATCGCCAGAATTTTGGAAGAAGCAGGTTCCTCTATTGAGAATGTGATTGATGTAACTTCATTTTTGGTTGATATGGATAGAGATTTCCAAGGTTACAACGAAGTCTGGGCAGAAACTCTAGGAAAAGTAGGCCCAACAAGGACTACGCTTGCTATTCGCGCATTACCTACTCCTATTGCTGTAGAAATGAAGGTCATCGCTAAAGCATAATTACCGGAATCCGGGGATTTTTTCTCTCAAAGTGTAGTAAGCAATAACTACTCTTTCCTGCTGAGAATCAATATCGGTACTTTTAGGGTCGTAAACCAGCAATTTCTTAATTTTTTTTGGAGGACTTTCAATGGACATTAAATCGACCACAGATAAACTCCTGAAAGGTGATATTTCTGGAGTTGTAGGCGTTGTTAAAGGTGGTCTAGAGAGGTCTCTTAATCTCGTTGGAGTAATTATTGTTACAGTTGCTGCTAGCATTGGTTCTGGCTTGTTTGTACTTCCTTCCTTCGCAGCAGCGGTAATGGGTCCAGGTATCTGGCTAGCATTTCTTCTAGCAGGATTAGTCTTCTTGCCGGGTGCGTTGTCGAAATCTGAACTTGCTTCCGCAATGCCTGACAACGGAGGTGCTTACCTCTACCTCGAGCGTTCATTTGGCCCACTCATTGGAACAATAGGCGGTCTAGGGTTATGGGCTTCTTTCTTACTTAAGTCTGCATTTGCATTGATAGGATTTTCAGCTTATCTGTATGCTGTTACAGAGTATCTAGATGTAGATACTAATTCTACCTTGATGATAATGCTTGCATTAGGTCTGATTACTTTCCTTAACATCCTTGGGATAAAGAAAGTAAAAGCATTCCAAACACCTATTTTAGCCCTTACAACAGGTCTGATTATTCTAATCTGCATAGTACAATTGTTTGATGCGGATATCGATTTTTCTCGTCCAATTAATAGTGCATTTGACGTATCAAAGGATGATCCAACCCTGGTCGCAGAAGCCGCTGCACTGGTATTTGTAGCGTATGCGGGGATTTACAAAGCAGGCGCTATTGGAGGGGAAATCAAAGATCCTGAAAAGAATCTACACAAAGGAATGCTGCTTTCGTTACTTCTAATCACAGTGTTTTACGTTATTGTTTCGATAATCATGATGGCATCTGTAGATGGTGAATGGTGGCTGAATAAGGATGGCAGTCCAAGAGAAGACCCAATTTTCGCTTTCTTCGATGCCGTAGTGTCAACAGAAATAGGTCTGATTCTAGCATTGCTAGCAGTGTTGACGATGATTTCAGGCGCTCTGTCTGGATTATTGGCAGCATCACGATTTTTGTTCGCAATGGCAAAAGATAGTTTGTTGCCTAATTCACTTAGTGAAACAAACAATAAATTCGAAACACCTCACTGGTCAATCATAATCACTTCGGTTACAATGGCAATTTGTATCTTGACTTTACCTGTGAAAGATGTAGCAAAATTGGCATCAGGTTTCCAAATAATGGTTATCGTAGCACTGAATGTCAGTGTTATTGTACTTCGAAAGTCACCAAGCGCTCAAGAATGGTACAAGCCTACATTCACATCTCCACTGTATCCTGTCGTACAAGTCTTAGGGACAATTGCGGGAGGATACCTGGTAATTATCATGGGTTCCAAAGCGATTATTGGAGCAGCGGCGGCTGTTGTAATTGGAGTTTCAACCTACTACATTTATGGCAAAGAAAAATATCAAGTTAATGTTCAAATTCAAGAACAAGAATAATCATGAGACTCTTGTCCATTCACCATCTTCACTTACCAACCAAGAGGTGAGTTCGCCACTAGAATCGATATACCAACCAGTTTTACCCTGATCAGTTCCAGGCGCTGCTTGCATGACTCCTGTCTCTTTTGCTTTTGCAGCTAACCTTGCACGTAACTCTTCAGTCGATTCTTCAACTTCTTCTTCTGATTCTTCAACTTCTTCTTCAGGAATATCTGAATCACCTTCTTCTGGTTCTAAATCGTCTTCAGTGTCTTCTAAATCGTCTTCATCAAAGTAGCTGGCTTCCTCTTCTTCGACCCTCAGTCGCCTGATTAATACCAGCATTATCGCAATGAACAGTACTACAATCACAGAGACCATTGTCAGTGCCGTATTTGTGCTTCCCAATCCTCCTCCAAACAAAACAGCATTTACATCAAAGAATCTTTGCGCATCAAGATCGTTCCAGTTTACACTGCAAGAATGAGACTGTCCTGCTTGTTCTACATACAAAATATAGGTGTCATCAGAGATGAATTCAGTTTCACCGGTCGAACATTTGATTGTTAATTCTGAATCTGGAACATCAACAACGTTCCCCGCTTGATCAATCGCGTAAATACGGAGAATCATCTCATCACCTTCATCCGGTGTTTCTGGAGGAATTTCTGCGATTAGCCTAACAGGTTCTCCTGCTGTTACATTAACCATCAAGTCAGAGACAGCAGTTCCGCTTGAATATCTCAAAATCCAAGACCCTTCAACACCTCCTTCGATGTACCAGTGACCGATTCCTTCCGGCGATGTAGTAATTATCCCAGATGGATCTTCAAATTCGAAGTCTACTTCATTGGCAAGAGCTTGATTGCCATTTACATCAAGTGTAAAGATTTGAATTTCTATTTTCTTTCCACTTTCAATAGATATCGTTTCATTAAAATTAGAATATATTTGTCTTGCAATACCGGGGATCACTTCGATTTCTGTGATGGCAAAAATTCCTTGTGATGTTGCCCTAATTTCGTGGATTCCTAACTTATCTGGTGCCCACCTGTGCCCAGAAAGTCTGATTTCCATTGTCATATCAACATCTTCAATAGTCCATTGTACTAGTACTTCTGGTACTTCATTGCCAAACTCATCCTCAAAACTAGGCCGCATTAATAGAACTTCATCTGAAGCAATTCTTGTTCCACTTTCAGGGAGTATTATCCTGGCTAATTCACCAGGTACAATATTCATAATTTTCTCAATTTCAAAGACTTGTTGACTTTCATTATCAAACCATGTTGCTGATATAGGATAATCACCAACTAATCCAGGATGTAATTCTTGCCAACTTCCATGGTCTATCGAATCAACCGCAGATGATACTTCCCAGACTCCATCAATAGCCATAGAATTGCCCACTGCATCAAAAACAGATAATGACGCAATAATTAATTCTCCAGATTGGAAAATAGATTCGGAAAAACTGATGTCGATATAATCAGCATAACCCTGTGTGACAGAGACTGTAATGGTCGATGAAAATCCTTGGTCTGAAACCCCTATCACCCATTCTCCAATATTGGATGGAGTCCACTGGACTGTCTGGTCAACTTTGGCTAAGGTTCCAGTAGGCGTGGTCCAGTTCGCAAGAGGTATGTCTATCTGGCCAGCATTCCCAAAAATATCGGTTCTAATTGCAGATAAGTTTACTTTGGAACCTGCTCGAACCTCAAGAGAATCTATTTCAATATCTAAACCGGTAGCTTGGGCTGGTAAAACTCGTATTTTACCCAAGCCAACCACGCCGATACTAGTGTTAACTGATACATTCCAATAGCCTGGAGTAGTTGCAAAATACAAACCAGTGTTAGAAATACTTCCATTTTCAACTTCGAATGATAATTGACCTAACTTTGAAATTTGAACTTCATTATTTTTTGAATCATAAGCGGTTAAATTGATGTGTAAAGTTGAACCACTTTGGACGGTAAGTCCTAATGGAAAATCTACCCTAACTGGTTCACCAGGTTGTACATTGAAGATAACTTGGTGCTCTATTTCTTGATACATTATCCGCATAGTGGTGTTACCGATATATTCTGGAACCCATGTTTTATTTTCAAAGTCGATTTGACCGTTTTGACACCTGTAAACGATTTCTTGGTCAAGATAATTTCCTCCTCTGTCAATTAAATTAGCACTCAGGTTAACCACTTCACCAACACTTACATCTAAAGTTTGAAAATTACTTTCTATGGCAAATGGCCAACCTTTTGTTACGGTAATGTTAGTTGAAGTGTTAATACTTCCAACACTCGCAGTAATTATCACATTGCCCGATGTTTTGGGAGTGAAGTAACCAGTACTGTCTATTGATCCAGAACTAGCACTCCAGTTAATATCATCATTTACGGGATTTCCCGAGGAATCAGTTGCTATTGCTGTGAACTGATGAGCCTCGTCTGCGCTGATACTATTTGGGTGTGTATCAATTGATATTGAAGAAGCACTCGCTGTACTCAAAGGCATTGCTAGTGGAAGTATTAGGATAAATAGGATAACTACTGAGTACCTATTTGTCACTCTCATCCATCCGTCTTTATACCTCATCAACTATCTTAGTTTCAGTCATCCCATGATTCCCAATCGTTTGAACCTGGTTCTTGGTAATACCAATTTCCATTTTGGTCTTCTGCCCATGCGGTTCCATCATCGTCCATTCTGAGGTCTGACATCCAATCTTCTCTTTGTGGTTCTACAATCGTTGGAGGAGGTCCACTAGGGCCTGCAGTAGGCCTGCTTGCCTGTTCTTCTTCCTCTTCATCGTCGTCGTACTCGTCGTCATCATCGTCATAGTCAGATTCTCCAGAACGAAGTACCATGATTATTACAACTAGAAGAACAATCATGACCAGTATTGCTAAAACTCCTCCAGCGTAATATAGGGTGCCCCCTGCTTCGAAGAATCCTAGGAAGGTACCATCAACCATAATTTTGCCTGTTTCTTCCTTATTGTGTACTGCGATTGTAACTGATTGTTCACCATCATCTAATGTTGTGATCGTCCAGTTTCCTGTTTGACCTTCTCTTTCTGCAGTCATTCTTCCAGTTAACTTCACTACTGTTTCAGGAGGCACAGGGATTTGATTTTCCCAGCCATCGTAGGTCTTTACTTCAATTCTGAATGATTCCAATTGAGGTACATTACTTTCTAAGATTGTCAAATTGATAACAGCAACAGTTTGGTGTGGTGAAACAGTAACTGTCCATTCACTTTCAGCACCACTTGGAGAGCGGTACTTGAAGGTATGAACTCCTGCGGTAGTTGCACTAAAGTTGTAATATCCTCCTGTACCAGAAATTGTGGATTGTGGCACTCCTTTGTTGTCTTTTGTCCAAATGACACTTTCCAAGAACTGATTTCCGTCATCATCTGTTCCAGTTATCGTTATTGGATACACATCACCTGCTTTAGCGGTATCTGCCACAACATCAATATCTACAGTAACCGCTTTTCCATTGCCAACAGTTATGTAAACAGTTTCCGTAATGTTGTAGGGTGCATTTGTGATTGGATTTTTAGATATATTCCAAGCACTGATAGCCCATTCGCCAACTGTTGTTGCTTCCCAAACGCCTCCGTTTCCAACAATAATTGATGTAATATTTTCTGGTTCTGTTAATTCCCCGTCATCTACTTTCCATAGTGTATATGTTAGCCTAGCTGGGTCAATCTCATTTTCATCTGCATCGGTTAGTTTTGGAATGAATGTTAATTCATCATCAGCATCGATGTTTGGCGTAGAAGTTGTTGGCGATAAGAAATCTATCTCCAATAATAACCCATGATCAACTGAGATTGTTATATTTGCCTCCAGAGTAACATTTTCATCAGAGTAAGTTCCAACGAGTGTATACAAAGAGTCAGACGCATAAACTGGAGAGAATCTAGTTTGGCTTCCATATGTTAGATCCATCAATACTGATTGGTCATTGTATTGAGTATGTAATACACTCCAAGCGACTTGCACTGTCCATTTGTTTTCGTCATAATCTCTGGCTTTGACCTTGACAGTAATCTCTTCATCTGCAGTCATTTCGATTAAATCACCAGTCGAGTCTACTGAGTCTATAATCAGGATCAAATCCGTTATTGCACCTTCACTGACTAGAACATTAACAGTTGTATCCATTCCTGCATAACTAGCGGTAATCGACTTGTTTCCTCTTCTTTGTGCATGCCATTCTGCTGGCTGACCTTCGTAAATCATACCGTCACTAGTAGTCCAGTTTGCTAATGGGATTAGTACAGGAAGTCTATTGCCCATTATGTCTATTCTGGTCGTATTCAACCAAACAATATCATCAGCTGTGACTGAATTAGACGAAGCGATAATTTCCAAGGATGCCATTTCACCGTGTTCTACAGTAACTGGTATGGTGTAATTGATGCCTTGTGTGGATTGCATTGTAATGTTGTATGAACCAACGGTTGTTGCAAAGTATGTTCCGTTAGACTCAGTGAATATTCCTCCTCCTGCATTCCAAGTAATTCCTCCTCCATCTGCTAAATCGAGGATGTTGCCATATTGGTCATGTAGTGTCCAAACCAGTGTACAAGTTGTGCCTGCCTTAATGATAGATTCACAACCAGTTGTCATGTAGTAAACAGGTGCCCCTCCGTCAACAGTAATCTCTACGTCTATGGTTTGTCCATTCCATTCAACTTCTACGGTTTGTATTCCGGTTTCATATGGCTGGAAGATAGCGCCAGCCATTGTTCCATTCGTAGGAGTATAGGATATGGCCTGTCCGGATACGATATTTCCATGCTGGTCTTGAACATGGGCAACTATTTCGAAGGATTCATCAGCAGTAATTGTTTCTTCTGTATCTGAAACAACCAACAAGACTGGTAATCCTGGAGTAACAGAGATGGTTGTTGATCTACAAATTACACCGAAGCATGCAGTTACGTTATGTGTTCCAACTAATTCAGGGGTATAAATTCCTGCAGAATCAATAGCACCGTTGCTTGCTGACCATTCTACCTGTCCTGCGATATTAGCGCCCAGTACATCTTGTAGGATATGAGAGAACTGGACATTTGTATCAGCATCTGTTGATTGAGCTACAGGCGAAATGAGAATGTCGTCCACGTCTGTGTAATTTAGCGAAATCTTTGGTTTCAATGACTGAGCAGATTCACTAGAGTAGAACTTTACAAAGGAAGGACTTCCTCCATATCCTGAACCAATTATTATCCAACCATGGTCACCATCCATCAACATTCCTTCGTATCCAATTTCTAACGTAATTTCAGTAGTTGATTGAGATACATAGGTTGTTGATATTGGTGTTGCATCATATTCAACGCCAGCAGCCATGCCTCCTGCAGACCATGGATTTCCGCTAGAGGAACTATCCCATGTTGAACCTGCTTGGTTCCATGCGCTTGTTAGCAATCTGTGAACGTTCAAATTAAATCCACTTTGTGGTGCGGTTTCAACTTGCAGTTCAACGGATACTGAGTGGATATTTGCTGCTAATGGTAGAGGTACTTGCGAATTGTCGAGAGCAATCACGCCTCTACATTCTGTTCCTGGGTTCTCACAATCAGTACCAACTACAATCAGATCAGAACCGTGATTTGTTGATGGACTGCCGCTGCCTAAGTAAGAGTCTCTGATGTTGGTGTGACCGAATTCAGGGACTTCGTTTCCAGTTTGGAAAGTGTATGTCCAAGTGTTGTCTCCGTTATCGAAGTGATCTACAGGGTTTCCAAGTGCGAATGTTCTTCTGCTAGATGAAGGCCCAGGTATTGAATTATTCAGTGCCTGAACCCACCATGTGTAAACTGTACCAGTTGTCAAGTTATCAGAGAAGGTAAATGTTGTACCAGATATCTCTGGAGATGTTGCAGATGCGTATCTGTATTGATTACTTCCATCAGAGAATGTTACAACATATCCAGTTGCATTGGTTACACTATTCCAAGTCAATTGCGGTTTATCCATCGATGTGAGTACCCATTCAGTGTTGTTGTACAGTACAGCGCCGTCATCTGGATAGGTCAAGGTTGGTTGCCCCGGAGGAATGATTCCTGCTGTATTGTCAACATACTCTAAAGTCAAGTTAGGTCTGTTTGATATGTCTGATGCAGAATTGTCGTAGAATTTATGGGTTGAACCAGGTGTTCCAACAGCCTTTAGCATAATAGTAAGTGTGCTATTTCCATTAGCGATATTCGATTGTGCTAATGAAGTGATGTCCCAAACTTGTGTAGTACTTTGAGATACTAAAATGGTAGATCTTGTAATCTCGCTTGAAGAACAGGAAGGAGAATTATTCCATGTTGTAGCTGTTTCAGTGAATGAATCACACGCATGTGCGCTTACAGTCAAGGCAGAAGTTCCAGTTACGTTGAATCTTTCTAGCGACAGTAATGCATTTGTTGGGGTCATTGCGGCAGGGAACGGAAGTTCTGATAGGTCGAAATCTATCAAAATTCTAGACTCACCTGTACCAGTTGATGAAATTCCAAGTGTAAGATAACCATCTGATTCTAGATTTGTTGATGCTTGATTTGAATCTATAGTAGCATCAGGTACATTTGGTAAGTTTCCAGACTCAATGAATACTGCACCTTGGAATAGATTGACGGTTACATTTCCATTTCCATCGTCAACACCGACTGTTTTCGGTACTCGGTAACTGTTTACATCTGACCATTTCCCTAATCTGTGGTCTTGTTCGGCACGAACTCTCCAATAAATCCAACCATCATTAGCAACCAAATCGTCTACTGTGTATGATAAATTTCCATAATCCCATGTTCCATTGAATGTCGAACTGTTTGATAAATCCAATAATTGTTTGAGGGATTCGTTGGTGAAGGTTTTGTCAGTTGATATCTCTGCTATCCAACGAGTTTCGTTACTTTCAGCCGAGGTCCAGTTGTATGTCGTACCATCAGCACCGGTTAGTCCTGATGCTGTTTCGTTCCATAGAGTACTGCCATCCAATGGTAATAGCCCAGTAGGTGCCGAAGGTAGCCATTGGTTACCTGTCCTCCAAGTTAATTCTAAATTAGGTCTTCGGGATTCATCTAATGTGTAATCACTACTAGCAAATTGCCATGAATCAGAAGTCGTTGTGGCTATGAAGAACATCAAATTGACCATATCTGCTCCAGATGCATGTGCGTGCTGAACAGCATAAGTAATGTCAAAATCTATCGATGCATCGTTGTATGAAATTACTTTAGATGCAAATGGTACATCACATCTATCTGTAGGCCAAGAAGTACCAGCGCCTCTTGGGCTATTGAATGAAACATTCTCATTCCAGTCATCCATAACTTCACATATTCCTACGGTTACATTTTCTTGATTGTTCAGTCCACCTGATAATCTGTACAGGCTCAAATGTGCTTCTGTGAATTCGAACGAACCAGGTATAGGTAGGTTAGACCAATCTACCTGAATTAGCAATTGACTGTAGTGGTTAGTCGAAGTTGTCGCAGTCGATCTTCCCATTGATAGGATTGTTGATGATTCAAACATTGTGTTTGATGTTCCCGAATCGATAAACGAATCCATAAATATTGCAGGATAACTCATTGAAGGAACAATCTGTCCTTCTTGCAGAGATATATCTGCATCGGTTGAATTGATTAAATTCCCAGTTTCCTTTGGTACGTGGAAAATTGTTTCAGCACCTCTTGCTCCAAGTATGTCATCTGTAATTGGTTGTACGAACCATTTGTATGTTTCAGCATCACTGAGGTTGAATTGAGGAGTCCATGAATTATTTGTCAGGTCCCATCCTTCAGTACTGAATCTACTATCATAGACTGTCCATCCTTGTCTTTGGTCAGAATAATCATTCCAAATGTATAGTCTCCAATCATCGATTGAACTTGATGAATGGTTCCAAGTAAATGTTGGAGTGATGTTCGGCAACAATGCATGGGATGAAACATTCCATACAATCTCATTGTTCATTGGCATATTGTTGTTTCCTGCAGTTTGTGGGGCAGTTGCATTTCCGGTTGCCCATGTCATGTTTATCCACGGTCTTTCAGAAGAAGCACCGTCTGAGGAACTGAAGTATGTCGGGCCTTCGCCATCGGTTCCAACGAGCATGATTGACATGTGAGAGTCTCCGTTTGCGAGTGCCTGCTGGACAATTTCTGTAACATCAAAAGTCATCCAATCCGCTATTTTAGATTGTTGAATGTCAGCAATGTATCCACGGTCGCCAACTCCGTTGGCTCCAGGTAGAGACCAGTTGTTTACGCCATCGTAAGTCATTCCGTTAGCACTGCTATTCCACGCAACAGTTGCAGGGTGAATTGAAACAAAGTTGTCAGAATCAGATGATGTTTGAGAGTAAAGATTCAGGGTAACGTTCTTGATGTGTGCATTTTGTGGATTAGGAAGTTCTGTCAATGGAATTTTCATTAATCCAGTCGCTAGCTCGCCTGCGTTACTTCCGCTTGATCCAACCATCATTGATGTAGAAGTGAATTGGCTGGAGGTGTTCCCCACTCCTACGTTAGAGACCCAAGAATCAATGAAATTTGGTAGGTTTAGGGATGGCATGGCTTCTCTATGGTGTAATTCAATAGCGGTAGTATTCGAGTCAATAGCCCAGGTTGTTAAATCAGGGAGCAAGAAGTTGTAAACAGATGACCAGTTTCCAATTTGATTGGTTACGCTAGTAGCTCTTACTCTCCAGTACCACGTCTTTCCAGTCTGCAAATCAGTTTGAACATCATAAGTTGAATTATTTACATCGAAACCTGTGTCTGTCCAACTCGTTGCCATTATCAATCCTGGTGAATCAAAGGTAGGACTTGTGTCTAACTCGACAGACCATCCTCCAACCGATGTACCAGTTGTACTGTAATTCCAACCGAGTTCAGGTTTCGTATCTGGTGCAGGATTTATTCCGCTGTCAACAGCCCATGAGCCGTTAAGTGGTGTTTGCGGCATTGGCGTATCTGGTATTGCATTTGAACCAGGAACATAAACAAAGGAAATTTCAGGTCTGTTTGCCGAGTTTATATTGTTGCCAAAGAAGAAGATATCACGATTATTTCCAGTACCCGAGCCTATCATCGAAAATATCATGTCAACTTGTCTGCCTTCACGCATTGCGTTCTGAACTGCAAGCGTGACGTCAAACTCAACCCAATCCCCGCTGGAATAAGAGTTGCCTATGTTTACCGTATCCAACAAACTGCTTCTTTCCCAGCCCTTTGCTCCAGAGGTTCCCCAAGCGTTAACTCCGTCATATTTTGCCCAAGTAGCACTTTCTTCTGTCCAATTGTGTTGGTTACTTTCCCAAACACCAATAGATGGGTTTCCAGATGGATTGCTTGAAAGTCTGAATTTGAATGTTGCAGTTTTTACTGCATATCCAGATGGCAATAGGTGCGATGTTAGGTCACATCCCATCAAGTAAGAGGTTTCAGCAGGGAATGTATTGTATGAGATACTCATTTCATATTCATCGTTATAATTTGTGTTTGGGTCTCCGCTATCGATGTAGGTGTCTTCACAATTAGGTGCATCTTTCAAGGTTGTAGCATTGCCATGTGATAGTCTCATTCTTCTCTCATCATTTTGGATGTATTCGGATTCTAGAGAAGAAACAAGGAACGAAGATGCATTCCACCAAGAGTGATGGTTTGTAGTAGAATCTTGCTGAGCTACTCTCCAGTGGTACATTACGCCGTCATTTAGCGCTTGGTTACTATCGAAGGTCCAATTTCCATCGGTTTCTGAAAATTCTGTTGTGCTTGCAGTATTGAAAGAGTGAATAACATCTCTGAATTCAACGTCGGAAGCAACTTCAAGAATCATATCACCTGTCCATGAAATACTTCCATCCCACTCTAGGGAAGGCATTGTGTTTGCGCTAAGGTTGTCGTTAGATACATTCCATACTCCATGTCCATCCAATGGCAGGTTTTGAGTCGGAATCACAGGGGATCCTGTACTATCCCAATCATATGTGATTTGGAGTTCAGGTGCTTCACATTCAAACCCTTCATTTGAACATAACTTAACCGACGTAGAAGAGGAAACGTCTTCCATCCAGGATGAAGCAACCAGCATTAGTTCAATTGAGGATTCTGGTGTTTCACCTGCTGCAAGTGCTGCGGCGTAATTATCAATCCAATATTGAATTGCAACCGTTAGATTGACTTCGATAGTTGATGATGATTGATTTCCAGTAAAGTTTCCAACAGACATACTGGTTACCCTACCGCCATCTTTCCAAGCATTACTCCCATCATATTTCTTCCATGTCACACCTGATTCAGTCCAATCATTGTTTTCCATGATGTGGAATGAAACATCGGCTCCGTCCAAATTGGCGTTTCTTTCAAATGACAGAGTCGCAGATTGAATTGATGAGTTTTGGTGCATACCAATATCATCCAGATTTAATCTTATCAGTCCATATTGCTGACTGGTTGAATGCGAGCCGACAGTGATGTTACCATCTGATCCATAATTTGTGTTAGATAGTCCTCCTAACGAATCAACATAAGCATCTTCAATGCTGTTTTCCATAAGTTGGAGACTGCTGTAGTTTACTGTGAAAGTTGCTAGGCCGTTAGACAATGAAATATCATGATTAGGAAGATGGAAATTACCCGTCTGCCAATCTCCTATTGTTCCGCTAGAATCAATTGCTCTCATTCGATAATTCATTGTACTTCCATTTGAAAATGGGTTCGATTGTGGAACAAGCATAGTCCCAGAAGATGCACCTATGGTGAATAGTGTATTGTTGTCATCAGAATTGAAATACCAAGCCTCTTCATTACCTTTGAATGAATCATAGAGAGAGAATTGAACCTGCGCTCCATTTCCTGAGGCGCTATCCCAAGAAACAGCAGGATGTAGGTCTGCAGTCAACGCAAATTCAGTAGAATCCATCAGGGCAGAGCCGTTCTCAACAAAAGTAGGAGACATTGATCCTCCGCTGGTATGAGTTCCGGTTTGGTGAACAATTTCGAGTGAGGGTTGATTTGTTGTCGCTTCTGACATTGAACATTGGTAAATCGGTCCCAATGCTGTTATCAGCAGATTTATTGTACTTCTTGAATTGATAATTGCATCCTGCGCATATTCAGTTACGTTGATTGAAAAAGTTTGATTTCCATATCCATAAGTAGGAACAGACCATATTTCTCTGTCCTGTCCACCATCTGCTCCTGGTTCATTCCAGTTCACACCGTTATCGCTAGATTGCCATGTTGCGTTTGATTCACTCCATGATTGTTTCAGCCTTGTTGGATAGATTGTGATAGAGTCAAGATCGTTTTGATTAATTCCACATGTTAGTTCGAGAACAGCAGATAGTACCTTGTCACCTGAAGGCACTGTATTATTGAACTCGATTAGAATTCTTGATTCAGATGAAGAATTACCCCCAAATCCAACTTCGGTATCGCTTCCGTAATTCCCCGTAGGGTTTGACGAATCAATAGCAGTGTCCTTGCTTACAGATATGTTCGAAGTAGTTTTTTGAATTATATCAACCTCTTCCAATACATCTTGTTTCCACTCTGGAATGGCTTCTGGTAATGCTAAATCGGCAAAAATAAACATTAGTGCTAAAGCAATTGAGACTACAACTTTTCGGGGGTTAGTTCCGTTCGGTGACATTGGGCTCGACTCATCTACTCAGGAAGGGGTATAGTTTCCTTTCGGCTAGCCACCCGTAGGGTGGCTGCCAAGAATTAGATCCTATCCGTTCAAAGCGAAGGTTCAAAGTTGTCCAGTTTTGACAGGCATACAATGAGCGAACTTTGGGTTGAAAGGCACCGTCCTCAAACCGTTTCTGACATAAGGGGTCAGACCTCAGTTGTCCAAAGATTGGCTTCCTATGCAAAGGTTTCCGATTTTCCTCATCTTCTTTTTGCAGGTCCGCCTGGAACCGGGAAAACCACTGCTGCAATGGCATTAACAAGAGATGTATTTGGAGAAGATTTCAGAAACAATCTGTTGGAAATGAACGCCAGTGACGAAAGAAAGCTTGAAAGTATACGTTCAAAAGTCAAACAATTTGCTAGAACGTCTCCATATGGAAACGCGAAATTTAAGATAATATTCTTAGATGAAGCAGACGCTTTAACTCATGATGCTCAAGGAGCTTTGAGGAGAATAATGGAACAGTATGCTCAGACCTGCAGGTTTATTCTTTCTTGCAATTATTCTAGCAAAATAATAGAACCAATTCAAAGCAGGTGTGCGGTTTTCAGATTCAGACCTTTACCTGATTCAGAGGTTATGAATCAAGTCATAGATGTTGCAAAAACTGAAGGTGTTTCACTAGCAAATGATGCCGCAGAAGCACTTGTGAGAATCTCTCAAGGTGACCTAAGAAAAGCAATAACAGCTCTACAAGTTGCAGCCGCACTAGAAACAAATGTTTCGAGGGAATTAATCTACGAGACTAGTGCAACAGCACCTCCTGAAACACTGCATCAATACCTAATGGCTTGCAGACAAGATGGATTCCATGCAGCAAGAAGAAGATTGAGGGAAATTTTAGACCGATATGGCTTGGCAGGTACCGATTTTGTGAATCAATTACACAGGGAACTCTATGGAGCGGATTTCCTATCCGAGATTCAAAAATTAGAACTTACTGAATTGATGGCTGAAATTGATTTCAGATTGGTTGAAGCTGGTGGAGAGTCAATTCAACTCGATGCATTGACTGCAAGGCTTTCAAAACTACTCGCTTAATTCTGGAATTTCTTCAACAACTAACGTCATTTTGACTGTTCGGGTATTTGTCCAAGGATCTCCGTCCTCAACAACATCTACTGTTACATCATATGTTCCTGCAGAAAGCGAATCAGGGATAGCAACAGCAACCGGATAGTCAATTGCTTTGTGGGTTCGAACAGGGTCGAGTGCCTTGTCATCAATCACTGAAATTGCCACCCATGAATTATTCAATGATTCTTCGCTCCAATCTGCATTGATTGTGTATGTTGCGCCAGATGCCAAGACATTGTCTGAGAATGACAAAACTAAGTAATGCTGACCAGTGTAATTTTCAAGAATAGTAACTTTATCCTTTGATGATTTATCATATTCAAACCCATCCTCGGATTCTGATATAATTCCCCAACCGCTATCAACTTGCGGTGCAACGATATCTGCAAATGGTGCGTTTGTAAGAATAAACGTTAGAGCAAGCCATGTAAAAACATGTAGAAATGATGCTTTGAACCAAGTTCCTTTGGTATAATGTTCAACAAATTTTTCTGATAGTATCGCTCTGTGCAATGAGGGTAATATGAAAATACACATTAGAGGTAAAAACCACAAGAGATCTGGGCTATCTTGAGATGATGGCATTGCAACATAACGCATCAATAATGCAATAGTTGCTCCAAATCCAAGGACAAGCCACATTGAAACCGTATCTGCTTTTTCTTTAGCAACGTGCTTTACTGGGTCAAAAGACTCTATTCCAAGGTCTGCTCCAGAGCGATTTTTCTTTCGCTCTTTGGTACCAGTGCCACGATTTTTCCTTTCGGTCGCAGCAGCAGCCAAAGCAGTGTTGATGTCTACCATCAGAGCATCCGGTAAGATGACAGTGAATGAAGGCTGTGGTTGTTTCAATTAAATTTTGAATTTTCTACAGATGATTATGCCGCATTATTCAAAGAGGGGTGGGCGGTGGGCAGGCTACATGCCGGGGTGGCGTAGTTGGTGGCGCGTCGGACTCATAGGGCAGTTCCAAGGAACTAATTGAGACGTACCAATTCCCTTCTCATGTCTGAGACATCCGAAGGTCGCGGGTTCAAGCCCCGCTCCCGGCACCATTAACCAATCACACCAAATTGCGGTTAAGTTAAATCTCGCTTCCTAACGCATGTAGTTAAGATAGGTTGATTGATTAGTCAAGTTGACATTTATGGGTAACTGATTTTTCAGATTGGTCTGAAATTATTTGTAATTGAAGGTGAAAAAATGGGGAAATTACTCGAAATGCAAGATATAGAGCGTCACTATGAAACTCCGGCCGGCGTAGTCAAAGCTCTCGATGGAGTGAGTTTTGAAATCCACGAAGGCGAACGAGTAATTCTTCTCGGCCCTTCTGGGTCTGGCAAAACAACACTCCTAAATTGTCTTTCAGCCCTTGACAGTCCAACCGGTGGAAGTTACAATTTCTTGGGAGATGAAGTTCCTCGAAATCACTCAGAAAAGATGACTTCTTTTAGGAGGGATAACATTGGTTATG
>PAMN02000016.1 GCA_002707335.2 Methanobacteriota archaeon
AACATTAAATCGATTCCATGCGCTTTTTCTGGAAATCCTTCGTGTTTTTCTTTATCTATCCTTTCAAGATACTTGTCACTTGTATAATACTCATTTTCATCTTTTTCACCTTGAACTTTTATCAGAGATTTATCAACGCTTTCAAACCAATCTGAGTAATCATTCAACAAGTTAATTAAATCTTTATTTTTTATTTCTATGCTATTCATTTTTTTCTCGGTATAGGTTGATGATATATTACAGGCTCTGATCCTTCGAGCTCTTTATCTTCGTACACATAAACGAAATTCCATTTTGCATCTGGTTTTGGAAAGTAAGATCTTTTTATCTTGTGTTCAGTTTTATTTTGTAACCACCAATAAGTCCACATATCCCATTTTCTTAAATATTCTGGATATAGATCTGTGTTCCAATTCCATTTACCTTCGTCTTGTTTACAATATAAAAGCCACCACTGTTTCATAAAGTTAAGAGTTTGTGCTTCATTATTATATATGAATAATCCACAATGGTCAGTAAGTTCTCCACCTTTAAACTTTGATTCTATCGATGCGGCGTATCTTCTTGCTTTAGTTATCGTTATATCAGATTCTACGTTATGTTGATCAAATATATTCTTAATATCGTCATGCTCAACATACGTGTCACAGTCTATATAACACGTTAGATTATATGGAGTTTTATCTAAAGCCCAAAGCTTTGCGCGTTTATGATATGGAACGTTTTTTGTTATGATAGTATCGAATAAATTACTATCACTTTTTTTTATCCACTCAGAATGAGTAAATAAAGTGATGTCAGCTTCAGGCCAATAGTCTTTAAGACTTGTTGCTGAGAATCTAGCTGCATGTATAAATTCTTCATATTTACTTGCTACGTAAATAAATCCATTATTTTTCATGTTCTAATGTTATCAGTGCTGATGCAAAAGCTGTTACTTCAATTAACGTTTTAGCTTTTCTTATTTTAGATTTAAGTTCTCTATTCTTTGAATTTTTAATCATATCGATATCAAAGGCATCTAACTTGGCTTGAAACAAGGCATCAACTTTCATTCTTTCAACTTCATCACGTTGCATCTGCTTTTTTTTCTCATGTTCTTCACGAGCTTCTGCTAGAGCACCATCGGTTAATTCATCAATTTGTTGTGAGGTAAAGTTGTTGAATATTTCTTTCCAGTCTGGATTACCTTCTTCGGTATCAGTTACAGCAGCAATCTGTGCAGATCCATCTTCATAATGAAACTCACACATAACCTGAGTTTTCTCGTCGTTACCCCAGTAAGGATTTTTAATGATTCTTTTCATAATAAACTCCAATAATAATTAAGCGACTCTCACCCATAATTTTGCCGAAGAAACATTTTCTGTAGATGACTGCACTGTTAAGCCAGTGAAACTCCCAGTAAAGAAACCAGTAAACGTGCCAGTAAACGTACCAGTAAAAAATTTAGTTCGGCTACCTGAAAAACTTCCAATAAAACTTCCAGTAAACGCTTGGAATCTATTATATGTTGAACTAAAGAATCCAGCGAACGTGTTAGTGAAAGTATTGGTAAAGGTGTTTGAAAAACTACTTGTATAGCTTTGATTAGCTACTTGATGTCTGGTATCTGTAAAAGTGTCACCCATTTGTACCCATGTTCCACCGCTAGTTGGTGCGTTTGCTTGTACTTTATAAGTTCCGATTCCGTTTGCTACTATTCTATTTCTTAATCGAGGTGTAAACTTTTTAATTTCCGTATCAGTCATCTCTCTCAATGAACCACTGCTAACTACAAACTTTAAAGGCCTTACGGTTGTAGGAGTGGATGCGGGCGCAGACTTTCGCCAAAGTTGTGAAGTATTTGTACCACCTGATATTTTAGTGTCTGTGATAGTTCCTTTACTTACCCAAGTTCCGTCTGTAGGAGCAGATGGCTGTAGCTTGTAACTTCCTACTCCGCTACCATATAAATTTTGTTGAGTTGAAAAAATAAAATCATCGTTTACTTCTGAGTCTGACATGCGTTGTATATTTGCTGAGTCATCAAGTGCTACTGGTCTTATAGCATTAGTGATACTTTCAGAAGCAGATTGCAAATCTTGGTAGAAATTAAAAGTAGAAACTGTAGTTACTGATGTTCCAACTGGATGTGTTCCTACAGCATCTGGTCTTTTAGTATCAACAAAAGAGCCTATAAGAGTCAAGCCTGATGTTGATGCTGGATTTACAGCGAGAGTACCTACGCCTGAATCAAGAGAATTAAAGTCTGTAAGAATAACGTGTTCGATATAGTCTTTATCAGAAGAATCCATCTCCTGAATAACACCGCCTGAAGATGTTTGTTTAAGGACTATGTCCGCCATAATTTAAGCTCCAGCGCCGTGGATAGTTTTCAGTGTACTTCCATTAACGTCTTTAATTAATAAAGTTGATAAAGTTTTAAGTTGAACTGAACTTACTGCATCATCTCCAATTTTATCTTCAGTAACTGCATCATTTGCAATCTTAGCAGTAGTAACATTTCCATCAACTATTTTTACAGTACCTACTGCATTAGTTCCAAGTTTAGGACCAGTAACATTTCCATCAGTTATTTTTGCAGTTGTCACAGCGTTTGTAGCTAATTTGGCTGTAGTAATAGACGTAGCTTCTATCATCGCGGTGTTAATGGTGTTCGACGGAATAAAAAATCTTCCTTGTGAAGAATCAAGACCTATACCATTTGCACTGTCCTTTATAAAGAACCCGAGTACGGAAGAACGTGTAACACCAGTCTGTCTGGCTTGAACGTAACTCGAATCGATAAGGTTAATAATATCGGCAGAGTCTGTTTTCTGTACTATACCGTTTACAAAATTAATTGCTTGTACTATGTCAGAATCATTTGACGCTCCAACGTTAAGCTGTGTTATATCGCCTAAATGACTCGATATCGTATTAGACTTAGTGACAAGCGTTGATACTGGATCAGATAAGTTTATAATTGTTTTAGCCATTTAATTTCTCTACAATTTTTGTTAACATTTGTTTTATATCACTAACTTCATTTTTTAATTCATTAATTTCATTTTGTTGTTGTCGTCTTTGTTTTTTTCTAATTTTTGCTTGCTCTATTTCGCTATTATTAACATTAAGCACGATACCTGTATGTGTATCTTTAATATAACCACCATGTCCTTTTACTTTTAAAAACGTCATTATACGCTCAACGCTATCCCTCTTAAACTTTGGAATCTTGGTACAAGAGCTTGATTAGTACTTCTCATCACAATTTTAAGTTGATATTTAGTAAAAGCAGTTAAAAATCCACCTTGACCGCCGATTAGGTATCTATACTCTCTAAAAATATTTGGATTATTATCTTTTGGTAGTATATTTTCTGGTGTTACTAGTGTAAATGTTTTTGTATCAATTTGTTCGTCTGAAGTCGCAGTTCTAAAATATAATTCAAAATCACACACATCAGGTACGTTGGCATCTAATAATACTCTTATACCTACCGCATCACTAGCAAGAGTTATTATCTTAGTCAAATGTTTTGCTGCTGAGCTTCCAAGGTTTGCTGCTGTTTCGTTTACAAAATTAATTGGCACATTAAATCCGGAAGTTGCAGAGGAGTCTTGTTTATCAATAACATTACTCACCAAAGACATTGAAGCTCTTTGGAGGTCAATCATTGGAGACACATTTGAGTCACTGGTGGTTAATTTTAATTGGACGTCAAGAGACTTATTACCAGCTCCTAAGTTTGCTGTTTCTGAAGAATCGTTTGCTACTATATAAACTTTACTGGCAATATTATTTTCATTTAACTTGATTGCTTCAAAATCACTAGCTTTTTGAAACGCTGTTTCAGTTCCTGCAAAAGACTTACCAGTCGTGGCTTTCATGCCAGCTTCTATAGAAGTTGTTTTAGGATTCAACGAAGTTATGTTTGGATATGCTAAGCTGTAAGGTAGATTTCTGTCAGCAAGTATACTGGATCCTCCTCCTACTTCATCAGAGTCTGCAGACGAATCAGCAGCAAAGGTATATCCAGTAAAATCTCTTGCTATAACAGTTCTTGCTCCATTTATACTTGATGCATTCATTCCTCCAACACTTGTTACACCACTTATTGTAACCTTATCGGCTACTTGTAAACCATGGTTCAAATGTCTTACTCTTATTGTATTTTGGCCTGAGGTTGTTGTAATTGGATTTGGATTTAACTTTCGTTTTGGAACTGAAGCATTGTGTAAAACTAAACTTGCAGATGTGTGTTTAAATTTTGCTTGGTGAAGAACAAAACTTAAATCTTGGTTTTGCGCTGGTGTGAACGTTGCACCATTCTGTGAATAAAATAAACTACCACTTACCGGATTTTTATTAACTCTTTGCTCAGTTGAACCAAAAGTAAATTCATTTATTTCGGCTATGTATATTTGATATTCTTTAGAGTCTGCAACAACAACTAAAGCGAAATCTTCTTTGCCTTTTAAAAATATAGGTTCGTCGAAAGTAAAAGAAGTTGCAGTTAAATCGGGTCCTGTAGTATCAACGTTAACGCTTGAAGCTGCTAAAACAACCTGTGAACCAGGTATTATTTGAGAGGCCGAAGGAAATCCGTTATCCATGGGTCTTATTTGAATCTGAACCGGTAATGAAGCGTCTTTTGCACCAAAGAATAAATCTACTTTGGTGCAATATATTCCGTTAGGCTCATCAACATAAAAAGACTGAGCTATAGGCTGTTTATTTGCTACATATCCTTGCGTTGTTATTGCCATTTTAATGCCTCTTTCATACTTATAAGTCTACCTATTATTCGCCAAGTAGGTCTTAGTAATGCGATTGAAACAATTTCAAACGCTTTTTGTTTGTTTGTAAGCTTAATATTGTTTTGCTTTGATCTATAATAATTAGTTAAGAACTTTCCTATATTATTATATATTTTATTTTTACCAATTAAAGCTGCTAGCTTCGGACCATAAGCATCATAACCTTTCATTAAGTATGGATCATCCCTTCTTAATTTTATGCTATATTTTTTAATTATGTTAAAATGATCGTCATTTATTAAACCATTATTGTAAACTGCCGTACACACCCATGAGTCAGCAGTATGACCATCTGGACCGTCGCTGCCACCACCGCCACCATCACCGTCACCTTCATTATGATTGTAAAATGGATCATGAGGAGGTTTAAAAGTATAAAATTGAGGCATATCGCTTATATGTTGTGTATTAGATGGACGTCCAGTATTAGATATCGAGTTTGGTAAATCACCTTCTGGGCCTGTTGTCCAACTACCAGTTTCAATAGTATTATTGACAACATCAGGTGGATCATCACCACCACCGCCACCATCACCTTGATAGACTGCAAATGTTCTTAAATTTTGCCCTTGAATATTTAAGACTCTCGTAGATGAATAAGTTGCTTTCTTTGTATCAAGAAAGCCAGTAGCTGTATAAGTTGCTCTGGCGATTGAACCAGCATTTTTTTCATTATCGACACTAATATCTAAAATCTTAAACTGGTGAGCTCCTGTTCTAAATTTTAAGTTATCGTTATTTGGTACTATAAAAGACCCTGCTATTTCACCATTTGTGTCAGTAGTTAAAGTTGTACTACCGTCAGGATGTGCGGTTGCACCTTTTAAAGTATTTCCAAAATCTGAATCAGTGTCTGAATAAAATTGAAAGCTTTCTGATCTAGCAAAACTAGATATGTCAGTTCCATCTAAAAGAGGAAACACTCTTGTGTTAGGTCTCATGCCAGTCGCTTTAAAAAAGACTTTGCGTGATCTCATGAAAGGTATAAAAGCTGTCTGTAACACTTTATCTTCAATTAAATCAAGTACTGTTTCTTCACTTACCACTCTGTTTACCACACCACTTTGTATGTTGGTTCTTGCACCTACTGATAAGTTTTCAATTGATATACCGCCCCAACTCCATGACCAGTTATTCCAGTTAAATGCGTTTCTTGTCGCTAGTCTAGTTCCACCAGAAATAATTTTGTCTTGTTGTCTATTAACATCTCTCCATTCATCTGAAGCAGGCGATAAATTAAGTAAACCTTCATATATTACCACTGAGAAAGGATTAATTTGTATTGCTTTACTTGCTTTGTTTTGATTTATATATGGAACCTCGTCATAAGCAATATAAACATTATCACCTTTTCTTATGGTATTTGTAGATGAAGCTGAATCATAAAGAAGTCGTATGTTGTCTTCAGTAAAAGCTGGTCTTAGATTTTGTTGTATAGGATCAATAGCTGCTCTATGAGCTTTATCTACTCTAGCTAAAGACACACGATGATCAGCAAAATTATCTACAAAAAAACCAGTTTTTGTTCTATCCGTTCCTGAAGAATCTAGAACTTGTAAATGCTTTGTATCGATTTCAAGTAAATTTAAGGCTGTAGTTTCTTCTATTCCACTAACTCTTTTTTCAAGTTGTGCTATATCTTTCATAGTAAAACGTTTATGATCAATCTTTGCAACTTGAACATCTGAATCGTTATCAGTGTTGGCTCCAAACGTAATATTATAAAGAGCAAGTGATTGATCTGGTTTTGCAGGAGGAACAGGATTAAAACCAGGAGCTCCTTTAACTAGCGTTATTATACCTTCTCTATTAATAACAAGTTTTGAAGATTGAGCTAAATAATATTCAGTGTCTGCGGTTACTAGCGTTCCAGGTTGAGGCATCTCGATAACTCTTGCTCCTAGTCCACTATTAGCAAATTCACCGGCAGAATCCATGACAGATCTAAAATCTAAATAATCTCTTAATCTAATAAATCCTCCATTTGAGAATCTATATGACGGTATTTTATCGTAATCAACTTGGCCAGTGTATGAGTTTACTGCAAAAAAATCTCCAGAAACACCATGATTAAAATGCCTATAGTTAATAAATACGCTTCCACTAGGCGCTGTATGATTATCTTTTAAGAGCAATCTTCCAAGTGCATAATGATGATCTCTTTGTCCATCATCAAGTTCGAACCTGTTGAAATAACTTATATTACTGTCACCGCCTTTAAGAATTTGGCTGACATCAAATATGTCTGCTTTATTTAATGGTAAAAACTTTTGTCCTGCTCCATCTGAATCAATGCTTACTGTTATGGCTTTTGTTGTTAGCGTTTTTGTTTTTATAGTCGCTTGCCCTTTGTTAACATATGCTAAAATTTCTACAGCTGAGCTTGCATTTGCAGAACCAAATCCTACAGTAGATGATGTACTACCAGCGCCTGATGCAGTAGCATTAATCATCACATCACTATCTATTTTAGATGCAATCCAATCACCGGTATTAGTAAATGTTTCACCTGTGGCTGATAGTGATATAGCTAAATTACCAGCGCCGTCGGTGGTACCAGTAAATCTTCTTTGAACCGCAAATGATATATCAGTTAGTGACTTAGGTCTAGATCTTGATACTCTAAATAAAGAAGTACTAGCAGCGGTTTCTTTTAACACTGCTTTACTGCTTTCAAGCTTTGGCCTGAAATAACTAGATGTACTCGTTCCGATACTCTTGACATCTCTAAAAGCCTTTGCTGAATTCATTTGAACATCGAACAAGTGGTAATTAAGTTCAGTACCGTTTTCATTAACAGCTTTGACTCTTGCTGTTCCAATAGTATTGCCAGTATAATCTAACCCGTCTTTCAGATCTAATTTTTCAAAAACATTAATATTAGGAAGACCTCGCTGCGAAGAATCAAGCATATTTGAATTGTTAACGATTACAAAATTGCCAAAGTTAATTCCAGTCACATCGTTATTAATGGTTGTTGTTGTGGTTGGTTTTAAAACTCTTAAACTTGTCGGAAAATCTCTTGCAGCTCTATACCCATCTACAACAACAACTCCATCACTTACATTTAATTTTAAATGTGTGTTTTGAGAATCAAGAGCAAAATTTATAGTAAAAGGTCTTACGGTATAATCACCAGAATTTTCAAAAATTCTTTTTGATATAACATCGTTTGGAATGTTATATGCAGAATTAGTGTCTACAGCGTTATATATTACACCTTTTTTAACAGTTGCAACATGAATAAAATTTTCATCTGAATCAACGTCACTTTCTTCTGCTATTGTTAATTTAATTCTGTAGCGATCAGCACCTGGTGCTGTTAAGTTCGGCGTTGCACCTTGATTATCAAATAAACTATTATCATCTATAGATGTAACGATATCTTCAACTGATTTAAATCCTATGTTAGTGGTTTTATCATCAGTGTATTTTGAAATAACTTTTGATTGATCTTCAGTAAAAACAAAATGACCTCTTGCATAATATATTCCTGAAGCCAGCGTGGCAAGTATACCAACTCCTGTAGCTGGATTTGCTGTAGTGTTAGTCGATTGTACTGTAAGTGTAACAGAACCATTAGTTATATTTTCACCTGCTGTCAATCTAGGTGTTGTTGTTCCTGATGTTGATGACGTATTTAAATACTGAACATAAAGAGTATCAGGATCTGAACCAGTAGCGGTGACAACTTGTAAAACTTTAACTTGTATACTTGAAGTTGCTCCTGTGAAAATATTTGCGCTACCTGCAGAAGTTGTAATTGAAGATGTATCAGTAGGAAGAGTATTGGTAGATGTGTCTAATTTAACAAACTCATACTTTGGATTTAAGTTAACACCACCAGGCTTGACAACTGCACCTTCTTTAAATATGTTATCACCAAATCTTTGTATTTGATTTTGTAATATTGTTTGAAGTTGAGTTAATTCACGAGCTTGTAAGGCTTTGCCTGAATTAAATAAGATTCTATGAAATCCTGCGCTATCAGCAAAATCATCTTTAAAAGTTGAGTTAAAGACGGTTTTTGTAAGTGTAGTAGCCATATTTTATTTCCTTAAAGTGTTATCACAACTTTTATATCTTCTGTCTGATTAACAGATCTTGTTACTGGTGCTCTATTTTCTATATATAGTATCTGTCCGGATAGCTTGTTAACGTCGTCTCGAGTGAAAGCGTCTGAGTCTGCATCAACACCGGCTGCGATTAACGTTCCTGATTGACCTCCACCAGTAATTGCTTCACCTTCTTGAAAAGCTTTAAATCCTGTATCTTCAGTTTGATGAAAATAAAGCCTATCGCTGTCGACTTCATCGACCAAAGCTTTCGCGCCTGATGTTCCACCTGTTATAGTTGCATCTAAAAAGTTTGCGTTTGCGGCTGCTTGTAACTTTAAAAATCTTAAAACCTTTCCACTTGAGTTTGAAAAATCAGAATCAGTAGTTGGTTTTTTAGGATCCCTTATTAAAGCAACCTGTCTGAAATCTTGTCCTATTATAAAATTACTATCTTCTATTCCAGCTGGTTTTGTATTAAACATTAACGACGTAGATTTAAGTTCGTCTCTTGGATCATTACCCATTCCACTATCAGGACCTAATATAACTCTAGCAGCCGCGTTTGTGCCTCCTCCTCCACTAAATGCGACACTAGCAAAATTATATCCTTGTCCCATGCTCATTGTACTATCTGTACTTGAATCTAATTCTATCTTTACTACCGCACCGCCTGATATAGTGGCTGTCGCAGCAGCTCTAACTCCATCACCATTGATTGTTACTGTAGGTGCACTAGTATAACCTGAACCACCTGCCGTCAGCGCTATTCCTATGATCTGACCGGGTACTGAAGAATCTTGCACTAGAAGCTGTTGAGCTTCTAAGACAGTATGAGCTCTTCCTAGAGTTGCAGAGTCCAAAATCTTTTCTACTGGTACGAAGTTAGCTGAGAGAAACTTACTTGCTCTTGCTGCACTCAACGTGTATAAAAATTTCCAAACATATCCATCTGCTGTTTTAAAGGGTTTAGTCGTCGTTCCTGTTGGTTTTACGGTTGAGGTCGTTGCTGCGCCTGTTGATGATTTACCTTGCTGAAGACAAATATAAACTTGATTATCCTCAGTAAGAACATAGTAACTATTCGTGTTTGGTATAGACGCAAAATCATCATCATACGCTGAGTATATTGCTCCAGAAGACCAGTTGTATCTTGGTATCGTAAAAGTTACATCGCTTGCAGACTTTATAGACTGTAAGCCAGCTCTTAAATTTCTTATAGTTCTCGGTGTGTCTGTAGGAGTAGGAACGGTTTCAGTATCATTCCACTGTTCAGATCTACCGATTCCTAGATAGTATCTGTGTGTCGATGCAGAATCTGGAAAAGAAACTTCATCAAACACAGTTTGAACTAACTGTTTTTTAAAAGGGTCTGTAATTATCGCTGTCATATCTTATTCCTTTATGCTACTGTCACTTCACCTTGATTACCTACGAGAGACCAATTTGATCCGTCCCATATACAAGTGCATCCATCATGTTGTGCAAGTGCAAATGTTGTTCCTTGTGAAAAGTTTGCAGGAGTAACGGTCATAACACCGGCTCCTTTATTCGTAAAAATTTTATATTCTCCAACTGTAGTACCATCTGCTAAACTGACAGCCAGAGCGCTTCCTTTGTTTCCTATTATATAA
Organism: Methanobacteriota archaeon; assembly: GCA_002707335.2. Lineage (GTDB taxonomy): Archaea > Thermoplasmatota > Poseidoniia > Poseidoniales > Poseidoniaceae > MGIIa-K1. The sequence goes on from PAMN02000016.1 coordinate 10,495, forward strand.
GATGCAGCAGTATTTGCCGCTCCATTTGCTGTAATTGTATTTGAACTAAATGCTGCTTTACTGATTTCTACAGAACCTGTACCTTTTGAAGTAACTGCTATGTTTAGATTAGTTGCGGTTCCTGTAGCCGATAGTGTTGGCCCTGTTGTTGAAGCACCGTTTGCAATGGTAAGTTCATTTACAGCGCTTCCAGTGGCTGTAATTTTTATAACTTCATTACCATTAGTATCATTTATTGAAGTACCTATAACTGGACTTGTTAAAGTTTTATTTGTTAAAGTTTGTGTTGCAGCTAAAAATACTATAGTGTCACTATCACTTAACACTGGCAAATTAATATTTCTATTTGCTGCTAATTCACCAGGTACAAGCGTGTATGTATGATCTGCACTGGTGTCATTTATTTTTGGTGTGGTAAGTGTTGGTGACGTAAGCGTCTTGTTTGTTAAAGTATCAGTAGTATCTTGAAGAACAATGGTACCTGTAGCATTTGGTAGTGATACTGTTCTGTCTGCAGTAGGGTTAGTTGCGATTAATTTTGTTTCATGCGAGTCCGCGCTAGTTCCTTCAAACTGCACCACACCTGTGCTTGCAGAATCTTTTAGTAATACTAACGTACTAAGAATAGAACTGTCACCTCCAAGTTGTGTATAAATTTCTTGAAAGTTTGCATTTATTTTAGTTCCTGCTGTACGAAGGGTGTCTCCAGTTCCATCGTTTGCGGAAGAACCTATATTAATATTTTGTCTTGTCATTTTCTATCCTACTTAATAGTGTTATTTATACTAGAAAGCCGAGTCAGTTACTCGCCTTGTAAATATTTCGTTATCCATGGTCTCTAGTGTCAATGAGAAATCAGGTGTAGCATTTTCATCGCTGTCTCTTATGCTACTATCATCAAAGGTAAACGAGTTTGGAGTAATGATCTGTCTTACAGTGTGATAAGTAGTATCTAATTCTGAAAGACTAAAGTTTTGATAATCACTAACAAGTTCGTTTAAGTTTGACTGTCTTACGTTACCACCGCCAGAATCAATTAACGAGGTAAGCTGTACAAAAGGTAATGAAAATGGTGCACTTGCTTCAGATATTACACTTGGTCCAGGCGATGAATCAAATAGTACGATCGGTGCAGTTGGACTACTTATGGCTTCTGTATCAGAAACAACTTGTCCTGAAAAGAAAAAACCAGAAGGATGTACGAACTTTTTATAAAGCTCACTCCAAGTGTCTACCGACAAGCCTGTTTTAATCAATAAACCAAACGTTTGAAACAATGCGTTATTTTGTATAAACTTTATAGACTCGACGCCGATTTGGCTCGCGGAATCACCTACTTTAAATATAGATTCTTTTCCATATTCAACCTCTGCTCTTTGTTGAAAGAACAATCTAAAAAATTCTTCTAATGAGAACCTACTGCCTTTTGTTCTTGCGAGCTCTGCTAATCTCGTTAAAGCGTACCTTGTATCAGTAAAATTTTCTCCAGTGTTCAAGCCACCAGCAAGTTCACTAACTAAGTTGTTTAGTAAATCGCTTGGCATTTCTCTTATGTCTTTAGTCGCAAAGAATTGCCTTGCATCATCACCGAACGCATGAGTGCCGTCAGCAGAATCTAAAAAGTCATAATATTTTTCTAGAAAAGTTACTAAAGTCGGAAACTCAGAGGTATAAAACTCAGGTAATGATTCTCTAACTTTTCTATTTTGAAAAGATTTAAGTCTTCTTTTACTTTGATAATCAATCGCCATTTAAATACTTACCGTTGTGTTTTGGAAATCTAAAACCGCTCTTGATGTAGATGTGGTTGTGTCAATATCAAGTATGTAGTTTCTTAAAGGTCTTATAGTGCTTTGATTTGCTGGTGTGATTGATACATCTATTGCATCGCCTTCAAATGCAGTTGGTTTAAATCCTGTCAAAGATACTACGCCGCTTAGATTATTATAACTACCGATGTTATCAACTTCAATAGTACCATCAATAGAAACTATTTGAAGCTTTGTTGTACCTAACTGATTCTTTATAGAACAAGTTTGAGAATTAAAAGTAAACTGTGATGTCGTAAGAGTTGGAACAATATCGTCTGGTTCTGCTAAATCAGCTGGAAAAGCAACGCTATAAGAAAGTGCTATGTTAGTAGTAGGAATAAAACTTTGTTTTAGCTTGATTTCCATTTTAGAGTTTAGTATGGCTGGATCAATAGCATCAATTAAAGTAAGAAGATTTGATCTTCTAAAAACTTTATTAAACTTTTTAAGGTTTGTTGTAAAAAAGTTGTTTACAGTATTTTGTACAGTTGTTTGTATCGCTTGAGAAGTTGAACCGGTTAAATCAGGATCTAAGTTAAAAGTTGTGGATATTTCTAAAAAGGTAGTTATAGGATCTATATATTCTGTTGTTATCGACATTATGGCCATGTTATCAGTAAGATTAGTTTTTATTTCGTCTTTAACGCTTTGCTGTCTAGTAGCACTAACTCCTGACTTAAATTTTAAACCTATAAAGGTAACACCAAATTTTTCAGGTACATTATCCGCTCCGCTAAAAGCTGTAACATCATCTAAAAATGCACCAAAGTTTGTTTGTATCTGTGCTTTATAATCTTCTGCCGTTACTAATCTTCTTTGTGAAGTAAAAGCTATTGGTGCGTTTTGTCTTATTGATTCAATACTTTCTTTGTATGCACCGCCTGCTGATTGAGTTTCGGTAGTTGTGATAAGTGTGTAATCAACGCCATCTACACTTATATCTGCGGTAGGCGAAAATGAAGAGGCATCGTTAGCAACTGTACCTTGTGTTGAAAGGTAATCAATAATAATCTTGTTACCTGCCACAGGAGCCTTACCTGTAGTGGTACCATCACCAAATATAATCTCATAAAAACCATTCGGTACTTCTTTTATTTGATAAAAGGTTGAAGTGTCTGTAATTCTAATCGCCTCTTTAATGTTTGTATAAGTATCAAAAATTGATGAACTCGCTGTAGGAAAGACTCTGACTCTTATCGTAGTTGTGTCCATAGTAATATCTGGTATGACATAAATTTGATTATCAGCCTTATCGCCTACAAAGAAAGTTTTTGTTTTTTCTGTTCCTTCAAAAACTGGTATAGCAACGCCGTCTGTAGAATTTAAAAATTGATATAAACCTGTGCCGTCGTCGGTACCTATAAAATTTTCTCTAGTTTGAAAAGTATATGTAACACCGTTAACGCTTGAAGTAAACTGAGTGTTTCTTGGTAATGTAAGCGATGTCGGCCTTGATGTTGCAGATATTTGTACAGAAAGATTTAAGTCTGCTTTTGATGACGAATATGATTTAGGGACGTAACCTAATCCTTCTGCCAATGAAGCCACTGAACTTCGAAGCTGTGCAGTGTTTATAAATGATTCATTAAGAGCAAAGTTTGCGTTCAAACCGGTAAAATGCGTGTTATAAGCAAGTACGTCTAGTATGTTACTTAATCCTGATGCTTCAAAATCATAGTCAGCAAACTCAGTTTGTTGTTTTAAAAAATCTTTTAACCTACCTTTAATAGTGTCAAAATCTAGTTGAGTTGATCTAATAGTTGTTGCCATTTATCTTAACCTCGTTAAGTTCACTTGCGTACTTATAGTTTCCGATGTGTTAATCATCTTAAAAGTAACAGTGACTTTTATTTCGTGTGAATCATCGCGTAAATTGGTGTCAATATTTAATACCTGTATTCTTGGTTCGAATATTTCAATCGCTTGTATTATTTGCTCTCTCAAATCATCATCATCAACGTCAGTATTTAAAGCAAAAAGAAAAGAATTTAAGTTACCACCAAATCTAGGTTGGAAAGGTTTTTCACTAAAGTTAGTTAAAAGTAAGTTCTTAACTGCTTGTTTCACAGCAGCTGCATGTTCTTTCTTAAAAACATCGCCTGAGGCTTTTTTAGCAAAAGTCAAGTCGATATCTTTATATGTTTCTGCTCTACTTGAAAGCAGGTTGGCGGTTCCTATGTTACCATCTTCAATTGAAAAAGCTCTTGTTGGCATATATTTTCCTCTTGATCTATTTATATAGGTTATGCACTAGCAGTCGTCCTTAATACCTCTAATAATTCATTCGTAACTTGATTAATGTTATTATATCTTGTTTCGATATTATTGTTAAAAGTTACCGTCCATGGCGATATCACTTCAGGCATTACTAAAATAATTTGTGCGTTAAGTGTATTATCAGGATTATAATTATCATAGTCTAAAATCATCTTATCAAACTGTATATTGTCTTTCCAGTATACTGCTAAGTCAAAAGTTTTTTCTATGGCAATCTTACCATCTAAACCTATAAGCTCATAAACTACAGCTAATCCTCTTGACATTAAATAATTTAATCCATCACTAACATCTAAGTTTTCACCTTCTTCAGCTCTATACAAACCTTCTACAACTTGTAACCTAAAGTCTTTAAATTCTTTTGTGGCATCTTTAGAATTAATGGTACGCATGGCCTCAGCATGTAACACATATTGTTTCGCCAATAAAACTTTTTGGTCGTCATCTGTAATATGAGTTAAAGTTACAGGATCGTTATCGCCTCCAAGAAACTTTGCCATTGAGATACCAGGTGCAAGTTTTGTTTTACTTGTTATACTATCTTGAAATACAGGATTGTATTTTGCATCTACTAATAAATCTACTGTTGAAACTGCCATATTATGCCTTATATAATTTAGTTGAGTTTTGACTTCTACCTAAAGTATCTGTCCCTCTTCTCGCCACAGTATCTTTACCAACTATCCTACCAGTTGACAATGGCGAAAGCCTTGTAGCAAATGGAGAGATCGTACCGTCTGCTATAAGAGCAGAAATAAAAGTGCTGTTACTCGCGTTGTTTGGATCTCTAAGTTTTGATCTTGCTTCTTTTGTATTTAAATCTACTTTTGACACTCCGCCATAATGTGCTGTACGATCTAACCTGTTAAACAATTGATTAAAGTCATCTACGTGAACTCTTTTAATTGCTACTCCAGAATTTTCTAAAGCATCATTTATTATAGCAGTAGTAGGTGGCACAGTATTAGAATCTGCAGCGGTAGTAGTATCATTTACGTTTGTACCAGGAGATCCAGCACTTCCGTTTGGAGCTTCACCAGCTGTATTTGCAAAATCTGCATGATTAGCAGAATCAGCTTTACCAGTTAGATCACCATGAAAAGTTGTAGCATACATTGCCGTAGCATGAACCGAAGTTGAATTAACTCTTGGTATGTGCGCAGTATGACCATAGTAAACCATATTCAGTCCACCTATTGTTCC
>PAMN02000027.1 GCA_002707335.2 Methanobacteriota archaeon
AAATACAGGTCTTTTACAAAGATGGTAATTTGCATATAGCTGCTGATTGAAGATGTCTGATGTTCTTCTGATTGACGGCCTGTGTGGTTTATGCACTCGTAGTGGCGCATTCTTACATAAGAGATTGCGAAAGAACCTAGAAATTTCAGAATTAGAATCTGAAAAGGGCAAACAAATTCTTGAAAGCCACAAAATAAACGTTGATTCAGTTGTTCTTGTGCGTGGTGACAAAACATACATCAGATCTGCAGCCGCTATTCGTTGTCTATTGTATATGAAATGGAATTGGAGATGGATTTACCCATTTGCTTGGATAATTCCCCTTCCAATCAGAGACCTAGGTTACATAGTAATTTCCAAACTCCGAAAATAGAATTTACTAAATCTTAAACTCTAATATTTTTGTTTTATTTTTATCAAAATCACGCTCAGTGTAGCGTTTTCGGGTTGGAAATCAATGATTTCACGATAGTTTTAGGGACACCTAAACTTTATGTATATCCGACTTTTCGGGCGACCTAAATCGAGATGATTAATGATGAGTTTGAAAATAAAATCTATGCTAATGATGCTTTTATTGAGTTGCGCTGCTATGGCTGGTTGCCTAGGCACTGACGACGAAGAAGAAAAGGATACAGAAGACCCTGCTGACGAAAAACCTGCTTGGTTAGACGCTTCAGATGCAGGCTATACCTATGCATCTGACGTTGACAACCACCGTTCTTTGATGAACGATCTGTGTGAAATCAAGGCTGCTGCAAGTTCTGACGGTGGATATGATTTTGCAGGAGCAAAGGCCATTTACACTGACGGTAAGAACGCTCCGAAAGACGATGGTTCCTACAGAACACTTGCAGGATTCGCTGCTGCAACTGGTAAGAACCACAATTATGATTCCTACTACGATATGAATGGATCCATTGGCGCACACATTATGGCTGCAATGGACGGTACTGGCGATTTCGATAACACCTCCGACACAGTAAGATACCAAGGTATCGCTAAACTAACAGTTAACATGGGAATGGTCGGATACACACTTCACGAACTAAACGCTGCAATCATTAAGGCAGAAGCCGGTGATTGGGGCACTGACAAGGCTCAACACGCATGGGACGAAGGATGGGCTTTCTTCCACGGACCTGATGAACACTATGGCTGTTCACCAGCTAAGGTAATGGAGAAGAGAGCAGCTGACTTCGGAACAGCAGACGCTGACGGAGTTGCAGCAACATTTGCAGCAACAGAGGCTGCTATGAATGCAGGATTGACTGCTCTACAAAATGAGAACATGCAAGGCGTAGTAGACGCTCGTGATGAAGTTCTAAAGAACCTAGTAATCGTTTACTCACAGGCTGTTCTAAAGTACACATCCAAGATGGACAGCAACACTACTGCTGAAAAGTACCAGGCTGAAGGATACGCCTTCTGGAAGGCTATCGAAGCATACGCTGCTCCACACATGCACGACGGTTGCTACAACATGGCAGTCGGACACAAGGTCATGATGATGGGAGAAATCGACGCATCTGCTTGTGACGCTTTCATCTGGACTAACGGTAACCAGGATCCTAATGGCACAAACGACACATGTTACAACACTGTAAACCACATGGTTTCCACTGATGCTACTGACGAAGCAGGCTGTGATGGATACAAATCCATGTACTACATGGACAATTATGCTGCTACAATGATGAACAACGTACTAGATCTGACTGATGCTTCTCAACTAGGAACATCCTACGATGTTACAGCTTGGCTACAACCAGTTTGGGACCATTACGGAATCACCAGTTCAGATATCGGTTCAATGTGAGATTGTCCTCCTCACATAGCTCAAAATCTAGGGGTGGCTGGTTAAACGCCAACCACTAACCAGCCACCCCACTCGGAGCGATTACCATGAGATTGATTTGCCCACTTATTTGTGCGCTTTTCATGTTCACGATTATCCCTTTAGAGATAGCAATGGCAGATTCTAATGATGAAGGCAATTTGTTTAGTTTATACGGCAATTTGTACGATGAGGAAGGTAACCCTGCTGCAGAAACCTCAATGAAACTTGTTCCGAGAGGATCGATATGGGCAGATGGGGGTACTTACTCAATAGAAAATATATCTGAAGGTGAATACACTGTAAGAGCCTATTTCATGAACAATGGGCATACGGTAGTATACCGAACAATATACATTGATTCAGATACAGAACTTGACTGGCAAGTAGGTAAAAACTGGGCCACTGGAAAGTTATACGACAATGCCGAACAATTAATCGAAAACCCAGATTTGACCAATGTCAAGTTAATAGAGACAAATGAATCTGAGACTACAGATAACGGGAGATTCTCCTTGGGCCCATATGAAATTGGTAATTACTACACATTAAGAGCTTATTATGGAGATATTGATCATTCTACACAGTTTGTCCACTTCAAAATGCAGTCAGGTTCTGCGACTGAATTTGACATCAATGATTTTGAATTCTATCATGGTAAAAATAGTCGATATGGTTTCGTAAAAGATTCAGCAGGTAATTCAATGCCAGGAGTGACCGTAAGCAACGGAGATCAAACTGTTACTACTAACTCAGATGGATTTTACCTGCTACAAAACCTAGAGATAGGTATTGAAAACAATTTTACATTTATGCATGGAGAAAACGAGGTTGCTCCGCCAATAACGGAAATAATCACATCTGGAGAAGGATGGATGAACAACACCGGCACGATTGAAATTAATCTACCAGGTAATGCATCATTTACTACACAGGTCCAGGTTATTGAAAAGAATAAACCATTTTTGATAGAATGGAATGGCGGTGCCTATACAGAATCATATTCACTTTACAGGAATGGTATAATTACATACTCAGGTACGAAGAGTGAGTACTCATTCACACCTCAACAAACTGGAAATTTTGAATTTACATTAGTAGCTGAAAATAATAATGGCACAACTGAGACTTTCAAGACCCTAGTTCTGATGGTGCTCCCTGAACAATCAAGTTCAGATTTGTGGGCAGTAGGTATGTATTGGAATTATACTGTTGATTACTTTCCTTCCAGTGATAATCAAAATATTACGATGACTGCGATTGGTAAAGAAACTGTTACGGACGCATTTGGCTTCGAAAGAGATTCATTTGTGATTAGAATGTCAGGATCACATTATGAGGATGAAGAAAAATCCTACAGATGGGTAGATACTCAAAATCTACTGTATCTGCGCACATATTGGGTCGATGACCCAGACTCATCGTCATATTTCCAAGAAGGCACTCTAGGATGGGATTTCACTGATGCTAATGGAAACAAAACTGATTTATTTTCATTAGAAAATGGGTCAAATCTCCATTTTAATAGAACCAATATCATAGGTGTTCCTGGTCATCCCAATGGATACGATGACACACAAAATTCCATCCAAGTAACTGACAATGTGGTTATCACTACTGCTGCAGGAACATTTTCTACAACATATATTTGTATTATCGATAATAATGACGGAGTAAAATCATGGGAATTATGGTATAATGACACTGTAAGAAACTGGGTAAAGAAAATCGATCGGCTCCCAGGTTCTCATTCGGATTCCGTTGAAATGGAACTGACTTCATTTGTCGTTCCAGTTACACCTCAATTTATTACTGAAGATTCTAATATATCTACAAAGAATCATCTTATCGAATGGGCTTCCTTCCAGGGTGCCTCTTCATATGAACTTCTTCACAATGGAGAAGTCGTATATTCGGGTTCTAACACGTCTTTCGAAATCAGAAATAGCGAAGACGGAAGGTTTGTCTATCAAATCAATGCAATAATATCTCAAAATTACAAAATTACAGGAGACATTTTGACTCTAGATGTATTTTACATTCTACTTCCGCCTGTCTTGGAAACGAATGTAGATACAATTACTGAAGGAGAGAAATTGAAGTTATCATGGAATCCTGTGGAGGATTCAATTTGGTATTCAGTAATTGTACAAAATGACGATAATTCACCTGTGGAAGTGTACAACGGCTCTAAAACAGAATTTACTACATCTGACCTAGATGTTGGATTAAATAGAATTAGGATTAGTGCTGGATCTTCTGATGGAAAAGTTTCTGAATTATCCGATTCGATATTCATCAAGGTAGAACCTGAAGAGGATTCTGGTTTACCATCAATTGGTATTTTGGCATCTATATTCTGCGTTTTAGCAGCGGCTTTTGTTCTAAAAAGAAATGATTGAGAGCGGTTTTTGAGAAGGTGAAGTGATGCGATACAAGGTTGTCATTTCGATTTTTCAAGCGATTATAGTAATTGTGTGTGCAATTGGAATCTACAATTATGCATTAAAACAAAACACTGACGAAACAGGAGAAATAATTATCACAGATTCAAATGGAGTCAAACACTACTTTGATGAGCCGCCCAGTAGGGTTGCAATAACCAACACTTATGCAGGGACGGTAATGCGCATGCTAGACATAAACGAATCACACATTGTTGGTGTTTCTGGTGACTTTAGTGATGAAAAATTGTGGCCAGAGCTTTCAAAAAAACCTATGATTCAGCAATCGGCTCACTCAGAAATAGATTTTGAAGCTATACTCGATTCAAGAGCCGACATATACATTGTATTTGCAAACAATGGGATGGTAGATACAGGGGGCATTAGAGAAAAATTAGAGCCTGTTGGTGTGAAAGTTGTTGCTCTTGATTTTTACAAATATGATTCATTGAGATATGAAATAGACGTTTTAGCAACAATGTTTGGAAAGGAAAACCAAAGAGACATTCTATTCAATGAGTTTGATGAAATTGAGTCGTTAGTAGAATCAAAGTTGGTATCTTTGGAAGATTCAAATCGACCACAAATAGTGATGGAACATCATGCTTCTCTGACTAGAGATCCTGTGGTTCTAACTGGAACATCTCAGTGGACAGATTTGATACAAAGGGCAGGAGGGATAAATGTGTTCGAGGATTTACCTGGACATACCACTCATGTTGACATGGAAGCAATTTTGGACAAAAATCCTGACATCTTGATGTTTGACGGAATTACATTTGACATAGGATACAACAGATATGATGATACTGGTACGACTTGTGAGACTCACATGCAGCATATTGAGAGTAGATCAGGTTTCGAAGAATTAAACGCAATAAAGAATGATAAGATGTTAGTTCTTTCTGGTGAATTCGCAGGACCAATGATGATTCACGGACTACCAACATTAGCGAAATATCTTCATCCTGATTTATTCGAAGATGTCGATTCAGAATCATATTTGGATGCCTATTTCACAAAATATCACGATGTAGAACGAATTGGCAAATTTGTTTGTACTACATAGGTGGTTGATCAAATGGATTCAATCTCCCTGCAACACGTTGAGAAAGGAAAATATCAACTTTTAATAATTTTAGGACTTGCAGTTTTTACTTTGTTATCGGCTGTTTTCGCATTGGGTCTGGGTTCATCATCTAATCTTGACATGGTTACTAGTTGGAAAATTGTAATTTCTGATACAAAGAAATTTTTTCTCAATATTGATACCGTAGCTGATAATTTGTGGTACAATTTGACCGCTTGTATATCATCATCTTCTTGTGAAGACCGGTCTCTTTTGCATGGAATAGAACGTGAAGGCACGAATATCCAAAATGCGATAATTTGGGACTGGAGGTTTCCAAGGATTCTGACTGCAATAGTAGGAGGCATTGCCCTGGCTGTAGCTGGAGCATTGATGCAAGGATGTTTGGGCAACCCATTAGTTTCACCGTTAACACTGGGAGTTGCTTCAGGTGCAGCTCTTGGCGCTGCGTTTGCAATCGTTCTTGGTTTCACAATATTGTCTATTCCTGAACTCGCAATTGTTGCTAATGCATTCTTTTTCTCTCTGGTTGTTGTTACTATTATCATTCAGTTAGGTAAAATCCGTTCAATTAGCGCTGAATCATATATTCTTGTTGGTATTGCGATTACATTCATTTGCGGAGCTATTGTGTCAACAATGCAATATTTTGCTACAGATGCTCAGTTATCCCAACTCGCACATTGGTCATTTGGAAGCCTATCTAGGCCTAGCGGTGGAAATGTAATATTGATGGGTCTAATTCTGGCATCATTACTTCCAACCGCACTTAAATGGTCTTGGGACCTTAACACACTCTCAATGGGAGGTGATGAATTTGCTATATCCACAGGAGTAAATCCAAGTAAAATCCGTAAAAATATTCTCATTGTTTCGGCTCTTATGACATCTATTGTGATTGCTTTCACAGGTTTGATTGGTTTCGTTGGATTAGCAGCACCCCACATGAGTAGACTTATTGTGGGTAATGATTTTAGAAAATTAATTCCATGTTCGGGATTATTCGGTGCTTTTTTGATGATTTTTGCGGATACATTGGGTAGAACTCTTTTTGCTCCAATTGTAATTCCTGTGGGTGTTATGCTTTCGATAATAGGGGGTCCTTTTTTCATGTATTTATTGCTCAGGCGAGGTGGTCATCATTAACAAAATCTTGGATGTGACAAACCTCAACTTTTCATGGGGGAGTAATGAAGTTTTGAAAGACATTAGTTTCTCTATGAAATCCAATGAGGTTGTTGCGATATTGGGTATTAATGGTGCTGGAAAATCTACCCTAATCAAATGCCTAAATAGAATACTATCGCCAAAATCTGGAGATATACATATTCGCCCTCATTGGAGTAATTTAAAAGAAACTAATCTAATCAATATCTCATCACTCGATCTTGTCGAGATATCAAAAACGATGTCATATGTACCACAAAATGTTGCAACAAGTTTCCCCATGGATGTATTCGACGTAGTACTTCTTGGTCGCAAGCCACACCTAAGTTGGAGAATCAGTGATGAAGATAGAGACAAAGTTAGCGAAACTTTGAGGTATCTAAATCTAGAAGACTTTGCTTTTCGAAAGTTTAATCAGATATCAGGAGGAGAAAGACAAAGAGTAATTATTGCTAAGGCAATTGCCCAAGATCCTAATTTGTTTTTATTTGATGAGCCAACAAGTGATTTAGATCTTAAAAATCAAATACAGATTATGAAATGTATAAGAAAAATAATCAAAGATAAAAACAATTCAAAATCTGCCTTAATTGCCATACATGACATAAATATAGCAGCAAAGTATTCAGATAAGATTCTCCTATTGAATAATGGTTCTATTATGGCATATGGCCCGCCGTCTCAGGTCCTTACCGAGGAAAATATTGCAGAGGTATTTGGTGTAAAATGTTCCATTTCCTCAGTAGATAAGCATTATATTCGCGTTGATGTAGACGATGAAATCTAAAAATAAATTAAAGTGATAATATGACAAAGAAAACGAGTGACTTATCAAGACATGGCGTACCTAAAGGAAAGAGAAGAGTACAACAAGAACTTCTTTACGACCCTGATATTCCAACGCCAACTCATGCAGAATATTCTATGACAATAGCTCACAAAAAGAATACTGCAACATTATGTACAATTTCGATAAACGAGGGAAACCATCCATATGGTTCGTTTGTTACATATGCAATGTATGAAGGAAATCCTATTTTCTTGATTAGCAAGTTAGCGGAACATACTAAGAATCTCCGAGCAAATTCTAAATCATCATTATTGATTGCTGAAGGAGGCGATGAAAACCCACTTGCTTTAGGCCGCATAACCCTGGTAGGAAACTGTACAAAACTTTCCAAAGAGGATAACCCAGAAGTAAAATCAATATTCTTGGAAGAGCATCCAAGCGCACGTTTTTATGTTGATTTCGAAGATTTTGACTTTTATTGCTTAAATGTTGAAACTATTAGATACATAGGCGGTTTCGGTAGAATGTCTTGGGTAGACTCTGACAATTGGTTTAAATCTGAACCTGATCCATTGGAGCCATATTCAAAAGATATTATCGAACATATGAACGATGATCATCGTGATGCAATGGTAATTCTCTGTCAGAAGATGAGTAAAGCCACCGATACGACAGATGCAGTGATGGTGGCAATAGATCGTTATGGATTTGAAATGTCTGCGGTAACTGAAGATGGAGAACGTCCGATTCGTTTGGCATTTGATAACCAAGCCAGCAATTCAGAAGAGGCAAGAGTTGAGATAATAACCTTGGTCAAAAGAGCAAGAGCCTCCGAATGATGCAATTGTAAGGTTTTGAATACACGGAACGAGTGGGATTGTTGGGGGGACTTAATTTGTCAAGCAGCGAATTGATTCTCTCAGTTGAAAATCTAACAGTCGGTTACAATGAAGAGTTGATTTCGAAGATCAACTTAGAAATAAATACGGGAGATGTAATTGCTGTTGTCGGACCTTCTGGTATAGGAAAAACAACGCTACTGAGGACTATTGCGGGATTGGTGAAACCAATTTCAGGAGACATTTTTTGTAAGGCTCCTAAAAGGGGAGGAATCGGTTACATCCCTCAAAAGTTAGGCCTAGTACGCCATACTAGTGTCTATCATAATGTGGATTTGGGTGCTAGATCAGGCTCAAGATTTTTTTCTGAGCCAAAAACCTGGTTCAAAAGAAGAAGTGAAAGAGTAACGACAGCAGTCGAAAGAATGGGACTTTCAGATAAAATGAATGAGCCAGTAAGGCGTTTATCTGGTGGCCAGCAAAGAAGAGTTGCGACAGCGAGAACACTGGCTCAAAGACCAAAATTAATTCTTGCTGATGAGTTTTTAAGCGAACTGGATGAAGATAATATTTCAATTGTTCTAGATGCTGTAAAAGAATATATGGCTGCTAGCGAATCTGCAATGATTATTGTTGAACATAACATTCAGAGAGCAACCGAAATTTCTACTCGTCTACTTCAGATTAAAAATGGCGAATTAGTAGAGTACAATCCTTCAGAAATGAAATTTGATCTAGATGGTGGTTTAATATGAGGTGTTACAATGAATAGAGCACTCAAAAAAATCATCTTCACAACGGTTACTCTTTCTGTGCTGTGCTATATCTTTCTTAATGATTTATTGCAAGGCGATTGGAGTGTTCTCTCTGCAAGTTGGGATAACCTAGAAACATTTTGGAATGAGTCTCTTTGGCCTCCAGAATGGAGTATGTTAGAAGCCAGGAAATACCCAGAGTGTGGATCAAGCATTGGGTTTTTCTGTTCCAAAGCCTACATTGGAATGCTTGAAACACTAAAAATGGCATTTGTTGCAACAATAATTGGGTTTACCATAGCAATATTTCTGTCTCCGTTTGCAGCAAAAAACCTCACATCTGCTTGGGTTTACATCCCAATGAGAATAATTCTAGCAGCAACTAGAAGTCTTCCAAGCATTATATGGGCTATAATCTTCGTAGTAATTGTAGGCCTAGGTCCTTTAGCTGGAGTACTAGCAATGACATTTTACACAGTAGGGTATCTAGGTAAATTGCAGTATGAAGAAATGGAAGGTGTTCAAAATAGCCCTCTCGAGGCTGCGAGGGCAATGGGGTTATCTCATCCAGAAATCGTAGCTAACGTTGTCATACCAGAATCAAGCAATAATTTACTTAGTCAACTGCTATTTATGTTTGAATACAATGTTAGACACGGTTCAATCCTTGGTTTAGTTGGAGCGGGAGGCATAGGATTTTATTTGCAATTCTACTTGAACTTCTTGATGTATAAACACGTTATGGCTTTCATCGTTGTTATTCTGGTGGTTGTAATAATCATAGATTTGATGTCGATGTACATACGCTCATTCGTTACAGAAGATGGTGATGTAAAACGACCATCTTGGTCAACAATATTCTTATCTCCAAATCAAGCAAAGAAATACCATCATGGTAAATCGGAAGAAGAATGAATTTGGTTCAATTGATAAATTGTTCCAGCCCAACTGAATATCAGTAATTCATCATTTGTTCCTTTACCAAATCCTACTATCATGGTTCCAACATTGCCTACCTCTGATGTCGACCAATTGCCATCGATGTTTTTGATTGTCCACAATTGTCCACTGCAGAAATCGCCATACAAGTAGCCATCTCGTAAAGGATTTGGCCCCCAATCCATCCAGAAACCCCCGATGATTGAGCAATGCCCTTCATGGTTATACTGTGCAACAGGATCGGTAAATTTTGGATCAGGAGTAGACCTATTATCGTAACAACCTCCATTTCTATCAAGGTCATGGAATCCTTCCCTTTCAGACCAGCCAAAATTTGAACTTTGCATTACCGGGATTACATTAACTTCCTCATAACATAACTGACCAACATCTGCTATCCAAAGATTACCTGTGGGATCTACATCGATTCTCCAAGGATTTCTAAGACCATAGTGTAGTGTTTGGCTCAGATTTTGTGATTCTTCAACGGGCACTATACTTTCATTTTCATAATGAATCAATTGTATAGTACCAAGAGGCGAGGATGAATTTTGTCCGTGCTCGTGTGGGTCGAAGCTTCCCCCTCCATCTCCAAGACTCCATAAATACTGATTATTGCCTATGGACAATATATTTCCTCCATTGTGATTTCTATTCGATTTATTTACAGTTATTAGTACCTCTAATGTGTCGAGTTGAATCTTTTCATCTATCACTTTTGCATGTGCTAAAACTACATTAGAATCCTCTGCGCTCTTACACGTATTGTTTTCGTTGTATACCAACAAAACCCTTCCTGTGTTTGCATAGTCTTCATCAAAATCCATCCCAAGTAGACCCTGTTCGTGGTGACATCTTGAAACGATACCTGACAGGTCACCAACAACATCTGACTGTACAGGAAGTTGTTGGCCTTCAGGCAGTGACCACTTCGTAATGACTCCGTCCAAGTTTGCTATCCAAATTGAATCACTCAATGGGTCTTCTAATGTAATGATAGGAGTTGCATTCATGCTAGCGTAATATTCACAAACTAGACCGGTTTCATTGGAAATATTACAATCGATTTCAACTTGCTCAGGCCAAATAAATCTTTTCTTTTCTTCCTCTTTTTCGTCTCCGAAGCATCCGGAAAGGACGCTAGATAGCAAGAAAATAGCAATAAGATATGTACGAACTTTTTTCATTTCAATCGTATTTATCATTAAAGTAAGCGGTGATTCCAGGTACGTCCTCAATCAGACTACCGTAGTTACCGAGGTGATCTTGCGTGTTAATGATAGTAATTCCAGGAGTACTCATTACATCCTGTAAAATTTCTACGTCATCTGAGTTAGAACTCATATCAGAGAATGCATTCTGTATTGTTACAACCATTTCATCTGACATATAATCCGGATTGTACATAATTGGATGGCTTGGAGCCTTTCCAAATGTTGGCAGTGCGTAATAGTCGTTTACGTCCTTAAATTCACCTTCAAAGCACCAATCTTCATTGTCATCAGGGTCTTCATTGCCACAGTAATCTGGAACTGTAGGGTCCTTAGCGAAGGAAATGAAGTCTTTTCCACCCTCTGCTAAACAGCGAAGGGAACCTATGTACTTGTGATATTTTGTACCGCTATCTGGTATACTAGAATCTTCATTGAAATGATTATACACAGTATCTGTCAAGGAACTGATATCATCTGGATCTCCGACAACTTCGATATAACCTCTGTCAATCATCCATCCCATCGGAAGTAGCATTCCTGAACTTCCTAATGCAGATGTGTGGCACGATGTTTTACCTTCCATCAAAGCGAATGGATCTGTTGAATTATCATCATCTTGGTCGGCCAATGCCATGTCTGAATCTTTGTGAACCCATGCGATCGCATTGTAGAATGGTCTTCCATCTTGCTTTTGTTCAGCACCTAAAACCTGTAAGTCGTGTGTTTGCCAACTGAGCCAAGCAGCACCGCCGTCAAGGAACCCAATATCGGCATGTCCAAATCTCAATGCTTCAATAGTTGCACCAGGACTTGATACGGGGTAAATTTCAACGTCCATTCCGATAATTTCTGAAAGCCTATCTGCTAGCTCCTGTGGATTTTCTTCGGTATTCTGGTATTCTTCTTTTGTCTCGAATGCGATTGTTAAACAGTTGTCTGGGTCATCACATTTCTTGAATGTAACCATACTATCGTCTGTAAATAAACAGCCGGGCATTGCAGCAGATATAAAGAAAATCGTCACTAAAAACGGGAGGGTCAATTTGGCATTCATGGTATCACAATTAGGCTGCCCTAAAATAATCTGCTTAATATATTTTAGGCCGCCCTAAATCAAACTGTAATTCACTATTGAGTAAAGTATAAGTGGCGTTGTTTAGGGCAACCTAAAAGTACAATCTTTGGAGGACTTCATTTTGGATGCAAACAAGTTATCGGTATTCATCAGGAAATACCCTTTAGTCATAATCTTGGTTTTGTTAATCCTACCTTCATCGATAACAGTGCCCCATGTATTAATGACTCCAGATAATCCAAGTGGAGAAATACCATTTCCTGAAAACATAAGCGTTGATTCAGAAGGTTTTGTTTTAATCGTTTTAGATGGGATTGGTGAAGATTATTTTCTCAACGAAGAATTGATGCCAGAGATAAATAAATACAGGGAATATTCTGCTACAGTCAAGATTAGAACTGGTCCACTTACCCTTTCAGCCACATGTATTAGCGAAATGATGACAGGAGTGCCAAACGCCCCCATCAATGGATTACGAAATTTCAATCTAGGCCACCCTGGGATGAATGACCCTTATCTGTTAGCAGCAAATGATCCAAGATACAATGTTGCTATGGTTGGAAGTTACGTGATGGGGAATATGTATCGAGATTTTTCAAATATTGATTTTGTAAATACTTTCAAAGGACATTCTGACTATTATGAAGGGGATAAGGATACATTAGAAGTAGCCGCAGATTGGCTGAATAATTCGGATTACAACGTGATGGCTGTACATTTCTCAGGGCCAGATAAAGTCGGACACACATGGGGTGCAAACAGCCCGGAGTACAGAACTAAAATAACTGCTGTTGACCTACAAGTTGCAGAACTACTGGATTTAATTCCATCTCAATGGTCTGTAATCATAACTGCTGACCACGGAATGACAGATATGGGAACTCATGGTTCCTCAGAAGAGATAACACGAGATGTTGCAGCAATTATTTCCGGCCCAAATATTGTTTCTAAATCTGAAAGTTCTGGGCACCAGAGAGACCTTTCTGCTATTGTTCCAGTAATATTGGGGTTACCATTTCCAATTCAACTCCATGGCAGAATACCATTGGATATTCTGGATTATTCTGATAGTGAGAAGTCTGTGATTGAAAGCTGGAATTGGGACGCAGCATATCAAAGACAACTGTTTTTTGATAAGGAAAATGGAGTTGACAACCCTGACCTATCACAGGATGAGATAGATTGGGAATTAATCCCATCAGATGGAGATTTTTCGCGTGATAGTGACATTTTAATTTCGATATTTACCTGGATAATGATCGGTGTTTTTTTGATACTAGCATTGGGATTAAATCGAAATGAAATAAAATCAAATTGGAAAATATTTGCATCCTTCATAGCCATAATTTCATTATTCATCCTGAGTCATGCCATGTTGAAATACTCAGCCATGATTCCGAGAGCAATTGGCGGCCTATGTGCTGTATGGCTAGTAGGCTGGTCGATGTCAAAAACAAATAGAAATGATCTCGAAACTAAAGGGGAAATATCTGATAGAATAGGTCAAATTTTGCACAAACCCTTGATTTGGTTTGGTTTGTCTTGTGTTATCGGAATTATATTTTGGTCTCCTCTAATAGCAGTTGTAAGCACACTATTTGCGTATTCGATACTGTATTCATTGTATTGCGCATTTAACAAAAATGAGAAGCAATCTGACTATCCCACTTTTTGGCCTTGGATCATGGCTCTGTTGTGCATGACCTTTGGTAGCATTAGATTGTGGTACAGTTTAATTCCTTTCATGTTTATTTTATCTGGGATGTTAATTGGATTCATAAAAACCAAAAAAACCAGCATTGAAAAAATGCCCATCGTGTGTATGCTGATGTTGACTTCATATGCTGTATTTTTCGTTCATAAGAGGATATATGGAGTCAATTACATACTGGAAGCTGTTGAATCGGGTTGGCCAAATTCTATCGAGAATATTTTAATATCTTCAGTATTGCTTATTCTTAGTGCTATAATTTCTGTCACTGCACATTTTGGAGAGATTAAATCCGAGAAAACCGTCAAATTCTCAATATGGTTATTATTCGGATTACTTGTTTCATCTATTGAATCCTCATATTTAGATCTCGTATCAATAGCGCTTATTTTCTTCGCATTCGGCGCTGCTGTTTTCATACGAATTAAAGAACCTGAATCAAAATTAGTCATTGAATACACGGTTGCAGCATTAGCGATGCAATTACTACTCACTTGGGGGGCATGGTCTACATTTGCAACACTGTTAATTTTAACATGCTCCGGAAAAATATGGGGCTTAATTAGTGATGAATTTAGACAATCAACTCATAATTACAATGCTAAACCATTTATCGCTGCTGCAGTTTTCCCTTGGGTCATATGGGTTTTATGGTGGACTCTTTTAGGACAAGTAAACGGGTTACAAACATGCTTTGAAGGTATTTGTCCCCATCCAAGGGAATTAGATCCTGGTTCGATTCTAGTAAGAGGAGGCTATGTTGGATTCAGAGAGGGGCCAAACCTATATTGGATGATATTTATGATTTCAAGTCCAATAATATTGACCTCGTTCATGTTAATGAAAAATTTACATAAAAACGGATTGGATATGTATCCTTACATATTATTCCAGGCTTTGGTAGTACTAGGTTGTATCAGTGTAATCGGATTTTCTCCAGAATATCCAAGGCTTGTATTTAGTCTAACTTGGAATATATTTTTCGCAATATTCCAAATTGTCTTAGCAACATCGGTGATTATTATGAATCGTTATTTTCCTGCAGGTTTAGAAAAACAGAACTATGTTTCGTAATATATTGATCTTCAGTAACATTAACCAAGAACTAATTCAAAACGGATTATTAGTTCCCGATGTGAGCAATGTATTGGTTGATGATTAACTCCTCAAATAAATCATCTTGAGCGGGGAATGCAGGTCTTGTTACGGATAGTATAGACAACTCTCCACCTATTGATGGAAATCCTACAACCAGAACAGTTCCTAGGGATGCTTTAATCCCATCTCTCTTTATTTCGAATCTTTTGACTGTGTATGTTGCTTCGCTGTAGACATATTCTCCTTCTGTTTCGGCTTCTTCCAGGAAAAATGATTCTGAATCTACATTGAATCCTGGTATTTCTTCATTCATCAGTTCGATTGATTGTCGCATTCTATCTTCATGCATTCCTAAAATTACAGCTAGATTTATTGAAGTACTGGATTGACCCCATATTGCAAATGTATGCGGGGCTCGTAAATTGACCAAACTAATTACTGCCCCATCATAAAAATAGGTATACTGTTCACTTGAAGGCCAATCAGAAGCATAGGGATTTTCAGTTGCGATAGGAGAACCCCATTCACTTGGAGCAGATGGCTCACTCACTGGATAAAATGCGAAGAGATTCATTACAAGGAATACCATACCTATCGCTATTATCCTAGTTTTTCGATGTTCAGCCCATTCACTTCTGGCTGCAGGACTGATTACTGATAATATAATTGCTAATGGTAAAATTACAAGGTATCCACCAGGTATAACCCACAATAGAATAATCGACATTGAAATGAATATCATTCCATTTTTGTCAAATTCATTTTCTGTGTATTTTAGTATTCCAAATAAAGTAGCAACCATTGCAATGGTAGCTAGAATACTCCCTGACACACTTTGGGCTGGACAATCTACAGGATAAGTCAACCCCTAGTTTCTTCATTCTAGCGGCACTTTGTAAAGTATGAATGTATAGACCGTAGTAATGGAGCCACTACTAAAACTCACTAATGTGACGTGGCGACACAAAGTAAGAGATTTTTCAAGTTGGAAACCATGGGCTAAAAAAGACGGCGCTGGCATTTATCATGTTGACCTAGAAATTAATCCAGGTACAATACTAGGTTTAGTTGGACCAAATGGTGCTGGAAAGACGACCTTAATCCGTTCAATCTGTGGATTGTATGCTTGTGAAGGTTTTAACAAATCTGAAAATTATAGAAGAAAATTTGTTGGATATATGCCAGAACAAGTTCGTTGGGAAGGGCGATTATCAGTCAAGGATGCGATATCATCTATTGCTGAAATGAGGTCATCATATGTTGATGTAGACAAATTGATCGATACCGTTGGGCTTTCATCTAGATCGGATGACATATTAGACAACCTTTCACAAGGTATGAGACAAAGAATGTCATTAGCATGTGCATTGATGGGCAGTCCTGAAATTATTGTAATGGATGAACCACTAAATGGCTTAGACCCTCTTGCCCAAAGAGCGTTTACGAATTTAATGAGACAATTATCTTCCAAGGGAATTTCTATAGTAATATCTTCACATCAGGTTTCAGATTTAGAAGCATTAGCAGACAAAATAGCCCTCTTACATCATGGTCAAGTCTTGATCGATGGTACCTTGGAACATATTAGGAGTAAATTAAGACTAGATTCTGATTCAGATATTGTAGAAATGATATGTGCAGTAACTGGCATTCAACCTGATGAGATTTCACTTGACATCGCTAGAGATAGTATAATCCCTCTAAGAAAGCCAGGAGGGGAAGAAGAATGAGCGGAGCCAATCTTGGATTGCTTATCCTGAAAGAGAGAATCTCAGCAACTAGAATGATGGTGATATGGCCGCTTCTTGCTATTTTTATTCTATTTTCAAGCTGGGGTCTTTCAGATCCAAAGGCAAATCTTCCCGCTGATATTGTTGTGGATTCAGCGTATGATGTGATGTTTACGTCAACCGCTTTCATTATATTTTCAGCAACATTAGGTGCAGTATTGATATCTTTTGATGGAATTAGTAGAGACCGAATTTCCGGAGTATTGGAAGTTAAATTATCCCAACCAATGAAAAGGTCAACCTATGCAAGAGCTCTAGTAATAGGCCACTGGGGCGCTATTTTTGTACCTGTTACTATTCTCAACATCATGAGTTTGATTGTAATCTGGTACAGGATGGGAGAATTACCAACTATTGAAGAGGTCTTCATACACACATTAGGAACAGCCTTACTTTTACTATGGTATACCACAATACAACTACTTTCATCTTCCCTTGCCAAAGATATGGGTTCGTCAATTGCGATTGGAATAGGTGCCTGGATGCTATTCACATTACTCTGGCTCATCATTACAACTGTAGTTGCTGGATTAAGCGGAATTGGTGTAGAAAACCTTGATTCTCCGGAATATGTGAGAATAGAAGGGATAATGGATTTATTCTCACCAAACGGTGTATACCATCATCTACTAGAAATGCCGCTCGATGAAATAGATAGAGGAATTTCACCTATTGCGATAGTCGCTTCCGCAATTGCTTGGAGTCTAATTCCATTACAACTCTTTATTATGAGAATTGAAAGGCTAAAACCATAGTTTTAGAGTAACAAACAAAGAGGGGAACTAGGTAGGGGTTACTATGAAAGGAAGAATGGTTGTATTATTTTTGGTGGCATTATTCGTTTTTTTGCCTTTGAATGGCGCAGTTACAGCTGAAGATTCAGGACGTCAAGTAGACGATGTTGATTGTTCAGGATATTCATTTGAAGATTTATTTGAATATGACAATGCAGTATTCATGTTTGAGATTTTAGACGATTGGGCTACATCTGATCTCTATGCAAACTCATGGGTTAATGAAAGCCGTGCTGCAACTGTAAGAGATAATCTTGACAGTCTTTTCGATGGATTCCCAGGTGGTAACAATGACTGGATTTCAACTGACGAGAGAGAGGCTGTTAGAGAAATCGGTGCAAAATGTATTGCAGACATGTACACTAGAATTGGTATTCGTGAAGGTACCCCTCATAGAGGAAGTATCAATTGGAACAATGCAACATTCGTGGAGGAAGGAATTGGTCTAGAAGAAGTTAACTTAGTCCCTGATGGTCATCCTGAAGAGAGATCTTGCTCGCAAAGATATGCATTCGCTAGTGCAGACTGTAGAGAGGTTCCAACAACGGCAACTAATAACTTAGAAATCTCGATGTACGTAAAAGATGGTGAGACACACAATACAAGATTCAATCAATTGCCCAACTCTGGCCAGAGCGATTTTACTGTCTCTATGAATGTAACAAACATGCCGATGGCGTCAATGGTCTTCACTTTCCCATTCGTTGATGGTTTGAGGCTGGCAAATTTCTCGATACAAGATGATGGAATCGAGAACCCATCGGGGGCTACAATCGAAGAGATTTTCCTGCCCGATGGTTCAGTTAGAATCAGTGTAGGTATTTCCTATGAGATAGGTGTTGAAACTGCTATCAGGAACATATTCATCGATATGACAACCCAACCTCCAGAATCTAATGATGTTCCTGTGTGGACTAATGAGGCTCCTGCAGATAACACCCTTATCCCAATTCTAAATGATGGTAGCGAAACAGTTGCAATAAAGGGCGATATTATGGCAAACTGGGCATCCGATGACGATGCTTGGGGATTAGATTGTGTCTTCACAGAAGAGGGATGGTCTAGCAGAATGGTTGGAAGTGATTTACAAGTCACACCAGGAAACAGTCAATCTGGAACTGCAGAATGTTCACCTGTTGACCCATACGGTGCATCAAGCAACACATCTCACACTTACAAATTTGGACAACCAGCAGATATTAGCGCTACAGCAGGAACCTACAGCGATTCGGTTGATATCAGTATCACGCCAAATATGCTGACTCAAAACTTAGCAATGACGCTGGCTCCTAATCAAGGTGCATCCGATGGAGATTCAACTTCATTCAATATTGGTTCTACCCCAAGCACTCAGACAGTAAGCCTATCTGGAATAGGTCCGGGCTTATTCCACATACATGCGACAGCAGAAGCAGAAGGCATGCTAGATTGGGATGTAATCGTTAACCTAAATTTGGAAAAGAGAAACACCCCTCCAATTCTGATGGTTTATACTGTTGATGACGATATGTATGCAACATGGTCTGCAGATGGATACTCATTCACTCTGTCTGGCAATGCATTCGATCCGGATGGAACTGTTGTAGAATTATCTGCTACAATGTGTGACGAAACCACTACAAGTTTCACATCAGAAGGTAGTGAGTGGGTAGTCAGCCTTTCAATCGCTAAGTGTGTCTCAATGGGGCTCACAGAAAGTTATGATGTTATTATCTCAGCAAAGGACGATGTTGGTGAATTTACAACAATGGACATTTTTGTTCCAAACCCAGATGCGGAAGATGAAGCCGAAGGAGAAACAGATACTACTGAGGCAGAGGAAGAAGCCGCAGGACTACCATCAGTCGGATTATTTGCATCATTAATCAGCATACTTGCAGCTGCTATTATTCTGAGAAAAGATAACTGAGTGTGTTTTTGATGTTCTCGGGCACTGTTGACAGGGTTAGCCATGAAGGTGGCTTGTTGGTTTCTTATACCGGCTCATGCCCTGCATTAGGTTCTGTAATGGTTGATTCAAATGATGAATATATCGGAAAGGTAGACGGTGTAATTGGTAACACAGATAGTTCCTTAGTCCACATTGCACACTTGGACAGGAAATCAAGAGCTGAAAAATTAGTTGGTATTACCGTTCTAATTAGAACCAAAAAACCCAACCAAAACAGAACATTCGATAGAAGAAACGATCGGGGAAACGATAGAAGAAGCGATCGTAGAAACGATAGAAGGCAATCCAATCAAATCTCAAATAGCAGAGATTGGGAATGTAAAAGTTGTGGAAATTCTAACTTTTCATTTAGAACGGAATGCAATCGATGCGGCGAACCAAAGAACAGTAGATCTGGGTCAGATAATAGGCGCAGAGATGACAGACGAGGCGGTAACAGGCGAGGAGATAACCAACAAAGAAGGGATAATTATCGCAATGACAACCGACGTGGTGACAACAGGCGTGGCGACAATCGACAGAGAAGAGATAACTTCCGTGGAGACAGACGTAACGACAATCGACGTGATGATAATAGGCAAAGAAGAGATGACTATCGTGGTGACAATAGGCGCGGCGATAGGAGTAGGGACAACAGGGAAAGAAATTCTCCGCCAAAGCGTGCTGGAGACTGGGATTGCCCAAGTTGTGGAAAATCCAATTTTGCAAATCGAACAGAATGTTTCAGTTGTGGAAAATCAAAAAGAGTAGGTGGTCCCAGACAAAGAGGCCATCACAGAAAACAAAAGAGTCCACCAGGTTTGCATTCTGCAAGATACGGAAGGGGTTCGAGGGATTGAAATGAGTGCTGAAGGCCATTATCTGGACGCTATTGAAGCTGAAGAAAACGGTCAATTAGAAGATGCTCTTGAACATGCTAGAAAAACAGTGGAAGTTGATCCTTCTCACTCCAATGCATGGTGGATGATTGCTCAATTATTAGCTCCAGATGGTAAATATCCTGATATCAATCAAGCGTCCAAGGCACTGGTTGCTTGTAACAAAGTAGTAGATTTAGATCCATCAAGAGTAGATGCTTGGGTAAAAGGTGGAAGATTGATGGTAGATCATCTAGGACTCAATGAAGATGCTCTGCATTGGTGGCAAAAATGCAGAGAGGTTGCACCTTTTGAATCCGTTCCAATAGTAGAGCAAACCACTATTCTTTCCGATTTTGGATTGTATGAAGATGCACGAGACAGGCTAGGAGCTTTATTCAAAGAAGATTTAGATATTGCAAATTCTCAACTTGCAAAAATTTCACATCTTCACAGAACTTTGGAAATGTCTGCATCACAAGACCCTGATTCCCATTTTAAACCATGGAAAAAGAACCACCCTGGTTGGTCTTCTATTAAAATCCGTTCCAATAAGGCACCAATATCTGAAAATATGATTTTCATGATGACTACAATTCCAATATTGATGATGGAAGTTTTCGCTTCTCGGTCAATTTTTGGTGAGGGGTGGGCGGCTTTTTGCATGACAAGTATACTTATTCTTGTAACTGTAATCGTTGGTATGGCATTCACTCGAAAGATATACCACAGAGTCAATAAACCCGGATTTAATTTACTAAGGGCTATTCAATTTGAGGCAAGTAGTGGAAAAGTAGTGATACCAAATGAAATAAGAGGCTCTAAACTCTACATGTTCCTATTTTCAAGGCATCCACCTGCTTTCCAACAAAGACTTGAAAAAATAATTGAGAGTAATAAAAAATTACCTAATAATTGGAAATTCAATTTCCCTGACTTCGAGTCACATCTTGATGAGATTGGTGAAATCGAAGAAGATGTTGAAAACGAACCTGAATCATTCGAAGAAGAATGATCATGTCCCAGAAGTATAATCAGTAGAATACTTGATTTGGTCTTCTGTAAGTTCATCTATTGAGAAACCTAGTGTTCCCAATTTAGTCAATGCGAGTTCTTGATCTTGTTCCATTGTAATATCGTATACTTTGGAATCTAGGTTTCGACCTTCTTTTGCTAATCTGCACAAAGACAAGAATTGGTTTGCAAAACTCATGTCCATAACCTCAGAAGGATGGCCTTCTGCAGCTGCAAGGTTGACCAAACGCCCGTCTGCCAATAGATACAATCTTCTTCCATCAGAAAGGGTATATTCTACATTATCAGGCCTGATTGTTCTTTCAGATACTGCTTTTTCTTTCAGGTCTACTATGTTAATTTCGCAATCATAATGTCCGGTATTCGAGATAATTGCTCCATCTTTCATCATATCGATATGCTTTCCAGTAATTATATCCTTCATGCCTGTCGCTGTACAGAAAATATCTCCTAGTGGTGCTGCATCATCCATTTTCATAACTCTAAACCCTTCCATTACAGCTCTTAATGCTGGCAGAGGGTCTACCTCTGTGATTATGACATTTGCACCCATTCCTTTAGCCCTCATTGCCAAACCACTGCCACAGTGTCCATAGCCTGCTATGACGAATGTTTTTCCTGCTATCAAAACGCTGGTTGCTCTAAGAATCCCATCAATTGTTGATTGTCCAGTTCCGTATACGTTATCAAAATCCCACTTTGTAACTGCATCATTAACAGCGATAACTGGGTAGTTTAGATGGCCTGAATCTGCCATTGCTCGCAGTCTGTGAACTCCTGTGGTTGTTTCTTCAGTTCCACCAATTACAGTTTCAGCATATTCTGATTTTTCGCCATGAACTCTGACGATTAAATCTGCACCATCATCCAAGGTAAGTGTTGGCTTAAATTCCAAGGTTTTGTCGATACACCAATAGAAGTCTTCTCTGGATTGACCATGCCAAGCATGCACTGAGTATCCTTCTCTTGCTAGCCAAGCGGCAACGTCATCCTGTGTTGACAATGGATTGCATCCAGACCAGGAGATTTCTGCGCCTGCTGCCCTTATTGTTTCAATTAGTACTGCTGTTTCTTTGGTTACGTGTAGACATCCTGCCACTCGCATGCCTGCAAGAGGTTTTTCTTTCTCAGCTTGCTCTTTCAGTGCTGCAAGAACTGGCATCCTTGATCTTGCCCAATCTACTCTAAGAGCACCTTCGTCTGCGAGCCCGATGTCTGCGACTGTGTACAAATCACCCTTGTCCATAGTCATCGGCGGTAACAACCACCTCATATTTCAATCGGTTAACAGATTCTGCCGTTACCGGCAGAACCTGTGTCCCAAAAATTCACTATTGCTGCCCTTGGAAGTGAGCGGCATATTGTTGGGCATAGGCCCGTGCCGTTTCTTCAGGGTAACCTTGAGCAATCAACTGCTGTACGTATTGTTCCATTGGATCCATTTGTGCAACTGCTCCGTAAGCATCAGCTCCTCCAGCCCAGCCAGTATCGCCTTGCATCATTTCATCTTCATCTCCACCTTTGAGAACAAAGAATAGTGTTAGTACAACAATCAATAGAAGCGCTCCACCGCCACCGAGATACAGAATCAAGTTATCGTCTCCGCCTGATTCTGCAGAATTATCAACTGGTGCTTTGTCTGGAATTCCATCACCATCAGAGTCTGTATATTCTCCTGACCATTCACATTCTTTTGTATCTGCATTCCAAATCCAATAAGCGTCTTGTTCTGCAACTAGTACTTCGTTACTCGGCAAATCTCCTTGACAAGCATCAAGTCTAATTTCTATCCAATAAACAATCGGCCATCTCTTGTCTTCTCCTTCGTATATCTTCAAGTAAATTTCCTTGTCATAAGTAGTATTGTTATACAAATCTGTAAGTGTTAGAGTTAGTTCGAATGAATCTCCATTTCCTAGAGGTAGACTCTTACGCCATTCACCAGACTTATTCAGGGTAAACTTCGATACAGCGGATGCATCAAATGAATCTCTATCTAGTGCTGCTTCGACATAAACATCGCCTTGCTCAGCACCATCAAGGATATTACCTGATAATGTGATTGTGTCGTTAGAGTAGGTTGAACCATTCAAGTTCACGTCGATTTGAACGGTAGGCTCTTCGTCTCCAAATCCTTCAGGCACTACAGAGAAATACATTTTGTATCTCTCTGATAATTTATCTGCTTTGTCAATTACAACCAATTCAATTCGTATTAGAGACTCGGTTTGACCACTAGGGTCGACTGTCACGTTACTGAATGTATAAGCCCATTTGCCATCGCTTGAACTAGGCATAATGAAACTGTGTGCTGGTGGAATAGATGTATCATCGTATTCTTTGTCAAAGAGTACTGTCCACTCATATGTTTCTATTCCATTTCCAGTAACTGCATCAGGATCGTTAGATTCACTAGCGTCAAAGTAAACCGTAAGTGAGCCTGTTTCATCCAAGTGAATTCGGTTTTGAGGCCAATCTACACCAGATGCTGTCTTTACTCCTTGACTTTCAATTCTCTCTGCATAGGAATCTCTCATCTCTATTTCCACGCTAGCAGTTGGAGGATCTGCGTCTGCCTTTGTATCGTCTGTCATTACTGTAGCAGATAGTACTCTGGAATGCCCCTCGTTGTCGTGTAGATACAATTTTACATTCCATGTAGCACCTTGCTGACAGTTAGTTGCGGATGAAAGATCTACCTTACAGAATGTAGTTGTTGGACTCATCAAATCTGTGTGAGATGTGCCACTAGCCATTGATGCTCCATTCCAATCAGTAGGTCCATCTAGAACCCAATCAGTTTCTAACGCAGAAGTAGATGTACTTGTGTATCCAAATGTTATCTCCGCGTTGCTCTTCATGTAGGTGTATGCATATCCACCAGTTGAAGGGTCAATAGAAGGTGTGTCCCCATTAATGGTCAATTGTGTTCCATTTTGTGTAAATCCGTCAGGATATGGGGATACGTGATAGCCCAACATGTTACCTAATAGTGGGAATGTGGTGCTGTTGGCTCTTTCAGAAACACTTGCTACATCTATAGTTGTAACAATCATTCCGCCATCCAGGTAACTACAGACTCCAAGAACTGTGTCTTGTTGATCTACTTCTGATTGAAGGATTCGTTGGAAGGAACCTCCTGATTCAGAGTAGCCACCACATGCACGAGGAACAGATGTTGCAGAAGCGCTCTTTGTGTTAATTATAGCTTCAGTTACAGTTCCAAATTGGTCAAACCCTTGGAATGCTGCCACATCGACTCCGTCCAAAATTGGATGGTATGGGTCAGCAACTTCCATGTTACTGTATGTTATTCTATTGTTGGCATCTGCCTTAGGCTTGATGTCCATATCAAACGGCAACAAACTTTCACCGGTTGAAGAGGAATACTCGTAGTAATCAGTATCTCCTGAAAGGTGAACTTGAACAGTTCCACCAGAAGACATGAAATTCTTGAGTACCAATTGGTTAGAAGACTTGCCAATTACTTCATAGTAACCACGTCCACCTTCGTCTACTGGTTTAGCAGTGTTTGGATCTTGCCAAGGCATGATGACCTTATCGTAGTGAGAGATCCATCCAAGATCTAGGTATTCGTCCCAATCGTTGATGTCATATTGAGTGTATGTCATTCCTAGGATTTGGATATCTTCCTTAATTGCAGAAACTCTTGTAGAATCTCCCGACAGTATTGCTACATCGATTTGGTCTGCAAATGCTGCGTGGAAGTATCGAACATTTCCAGATGTCTTTCCATCAGGTAATGTTGCATGGAAACTGATGTTGTACATGTGACCATCAGTCCATCCGTTCCATGGGGTGAAAGACAGTCCTGTCTTTTCATTTGGAGCCAGAGTTTTACTTGGACCAGCGGTGGTAGTATGGACTTCAGTCCCGTCTGCCATGTCTACAACTGTCATGTGGAATACATAATCACCTTGTAGAACTCCATTTGTTGCTGACAGTTCCCAGTCATGAGTTAGGGAAGAGTCAATTGGCAACATACAATCCATCACTACATCTGATAAACAAGATATTTGATCAGGTTTTCCTAGAGTGATATCTACACTTTCCACCGAGAAGATTACTTGAGCAAGATTGTTTGCAACTGAGACTTCTTCTGCTCCAAACCAGCTTGTTCCTGCTGTTGTGTTATCGAAAATTGATTCGATTTCAATCTTGTAAACTCCAGAATAGAATTCATGGTTTGCTACTGGAATTGTTCTGTTTTCTTCAGCATCTAGGTCTTGAACTGTAGTAGTGTAAACCGCATCTTGGCTGAATGTGAACTCCTGTAAGGAAATATTGTCGAATGCAACTCCTCGTACACCATCATTCTGTCCGTTGTGCCCATCGTCATTCGAACGGAATTCGAAGTTGATATCTACAACTGAACCTGCTAGGCTTAGACATTCATCAGTCCAGAAAGCAGAGTCTGGAGCGGTAGTATTGACAATGTACAAGTGAGTTAGATCAATACTTCTACTCTGTACGAGTCCATCTGAATTGAAGAATACATTGTAGTTTCCTGAACCACCGTTTACGTTAGTAGGGTCGCCAATATATTCTATTTCAGTTGTATCGAGCGTAGTCTCGTTGACTGGGTCAATGAAACCATTTTCATCCTCATCAACTATACAGAAACCATCTTCGTTGTAGTCAATCCATTGTCCGTAAATGACACCTTCATAATCGGTTCCATTATTGTTCCAATCGGCTGTTATAGCAGCGTAATCATTAACAGAAGAGGTTGCACCTGACTGAGAAATTTCGAACCATGTCTCTGCGAAATACTCGAAGTTTAGAGCAACATAGTCGCCAGACATGCTTGTTAAGTCAATATCTGGAATTGTGAGTGTTTCGTTCTCCCAAACATCTCCAAAGCTGTTTGCTGTATCACAAGGATGTCCGAACCAGTATGCGTAAGATCCGAATAAGGACTCTGCACAACTTGAATCATCTAAGATTCCACCGTTAGCGTTTCCGTCATCGACATATCGGAATCCAGAGGACCCACCTTCAAATGCTTCCCCACAAATCACTAGTGGCGTTCCACAGAAAACATCTGCTGGAATTGCGCTGTAAACTGTTGCTTCTATGTCAAATGTGACATTCGTGTTTCCAAGATGTTCAACTTTGACTTCGACAGGGAAATTACCCTCAGCGTAAAGGCTACCTGATTTGAATGATTCAATACCTACAACTGCAGGGTCAAAGATGTTGAATGCAGCGATATATCCAACAATATCGTCATTTGCAGGTTGCTCGTCTTGTCCATAATTCAAAACTGCGGAAATTCTGTATGTAGTACCATTTTCGAAGTTAGCGGTGATTGAAGTTGTATAATCCTCGTTTGGTGCTAAGTTGTTCATGTTGATGTTAGATTGTTGGTTTTGTACATTTGATGTGAAACCAGTGGTCTGTTTCCAAATAGTTACGTTATCTATAGCGAAACCATCTCTTCCAGTCCATAACGTTTCATTAGCACCAACTGAGCCATCCCATCCAGATTTGAATCTGAAACGGATATCTACAATGTCTCCGGTAAAACTTGACAATTCAAATGCGCCAAGGTCTTCCTCAGTAAAGTTTGACCAACCGTAATATGTTCCAGGAATTGCACCACCATATCTGTAGATTGCTTCAGAGAATCCTGTATTTGCTTGTGATTCTCTACGGCCGTTGTCGTAACCTCCCCAATAACTGGTTTGTGAAGGACATTGTCCGTCGAAATATGCTTCGTTAGGACAGGATAGAGTAGTCCAACCATCATCTTCAGTGAAGATTTCGATGATTGCTGCATCATCCCAAATTTCTGCTAGAACTATACCATTTGCATCGCTTGTGTAAAGATCGGATATGCCGAGATGCCTGAACATTTCAATGCTCATCCATGCTCTGTCTGCGCCTGTCAAATCGACATCGTTCAGAACCAATCCTTCATCCCAATTTGGTTCATATCCAGACCATGTGTCTCCACTAGAGTTAGTTTTCATTACTCCAGACCACATAAAGTCTGTTGGGTTGTTACCATTCGCTGAGAAATTTGCATCGTTGTTTCCACCGTTAGTCTGACCCATACTGCTGTTTGCAGCTATCTCTTCATGCCAGTGAGATGGACCGTAGTAAGATTCTGTAGTCCAAGTACATCCTGAACCACATCCTGACCTGTCCTCTGGATTATCCCAATCCATAGCGTAAACAGTGGTATTGCTGGATAATGATTCATCAACTTCCTTGATTTCAACATCTAGAGTCGCTTGACCATTTAGAATGTCCATACCTGTGTTTGTTACTGTAACCTTGACTTCCCTTGATCCTTCTCCTAATGCGCCAATGTATGCATCTGTTGGAGATATTTCAATACTTGAAACAGCCAAATCCTTATTGTCCATTTCAATGACTACAATTCGGTCATATGCTCCATCCCAGCCAAAGTTATCGTCCCATGTGAATGAATCGTAAGAACCGTGACCGACAATCAAATCAGGAGCACTGTTAGCGCCACCGATTACTTGCCCTACTGCAACAGTTGTTGGTCTCATAGCGCCAAAGTACTCCAGTGGATTCATGTGGCCACCATTTCCGTTAGAAAGAGTAACTTGAACACTTGTTGGAAGATTCAAGAAGTAATTGCTTGTTGTATCTCCTGTTGACGAGGTAGAGTTGGACTGCTTGAATTTAGCAGCGTGTACGAAATCAACCTCTCCATCACCGTTTAATTCAGTTACAGTTACTTCCCAAGAGATGTATGGTCCAAAGTATACAGTTTTTGTATTTGCATAAGTGTGAGTTGTTGGATTCAATGTCGCATATGATACGTTTTCTGTATTTGCGTCATTCATTGCAACAACATCGATGAGACCGTCATTATCGAGATCTCCAATGTCAAACCCACCAAATTCGGGTCCTAGGGCATGAACGTGAACGCCATTTCCTCCCTGTTGTGTCCATTGAAGAACTGCTGGGAATGTGTTAGTTAAACAGTCGAATTCCACTACAGTAACGTTGTCTGACTTTCCAGGGTTTGTTGCTGCACCGGTAAGGTAGTCAACACCTTGGGAGCGAACTAGCCACATGTCTACATCGTCACATGAACCGCCGCTTAGCGGATTTGCTTGGCTGGGTTCTCCCCAATCTCCTAGTTCTAGTTCTGTGTAAGAATTCTGTGTAGAGTCACCGAGTGAAGTGACTTGCCCTTGAGTTGATGAAGTGATAGGACCTCTGTAAGTGACAACTCTTTGTTGTTTTAGGTCTGCAAGCAATTCAAGAGTGACGATGTCATCATTTCCATCTCCATCCAAATCTGCAACTGCTAGATCCCACATCCAAACTACATCGTACTGCTCACCGATGGAGAAAGTGTCGACGTCACAGCCGTCGTTTTCTAGAATTGTTACGTTACCCAATTTGTTGACAACAACAGCGCCAGTTGAGTCTTGGCGCAGTGGAATGTTTCTAGCGTAGATAACGATGTCAATTGCGTTATCTCCGGTAAATTCACCGACTTCTACTTGTTGAGTGTTAGAGTGATCTTCGTAATTTGCATCTGAACTTGGATTACCTGAAGTCCAAACATCTGATCTCTTTTGGAACTGTCCATTTTCGTTCCACAGAATCGATATTTTTGTACTCCTGTCGTTAGCGGTGACGATGTCTAAGTCGCCATCACAATCGAAGTCACCAAGGGCGACATCGACAGGGTCTGTTTCAGTTGTGTATGACCTCGATGTTGAAGCCGATACTAGGTTAGCAGCAGTTGTTGAAAGCAACATTACCAGGACGAGAAGTAGTGCGTTTCCGCGTCCATCTTTGTTCAAAGTCTTCCATTGCATTGTTATCACTCATCTGTGCGACACCAACTACCACTTTAATTCCTTTGGGAAAGTGAGCGCTTAACAAAAAACTAAATGCCTCGCAGTGCATTGATTTAAGAAAAAATGAAGAAAAATTACAATTTCTACTTACTCGATAGCCAAGCCGGCGACGGACCCCATGCAATTTCCTCGCCACCGTGAATCTTTACTAGCTTTCCTTGTTTGAATAAAGATTCAAGATAAACCTCCAATTCAATTCCTTCTCTATCACCCAGGTAATCACTTGCAGCAAGTGCTATCTCTTCAGTAACCAAGGCCGTCAAACCATGTTTTCTAACAGCGAGTCTGAGTAATTCCTTTAGCCATGCCTCAGCCATTGGATCAACTGAAGATATTCCCTGAGCAGGCATTGGTTCTTCAACCATTTCTAATTCTTCACGGAGACGTTCTGAACCAACCTTCTGAGGAGGTAAAATTCCAGTATCCGCTAACTTTGCCTGTAGATCTAATTCGCCGATTGGACGTCTTACTACAGGAATTCGGGAAGGGTCTGGCGCTGGACCCATATCTTTTGGAGGACTATTTTCTGCCGGTTCTTCGCCATTATCGAAATCATAACTTGAGAGATTAGTGCTATCAACAGCCAACGGCATCATCCAACCTACGTCTTCCATGCCTATTTCTTTGATTAGGGATTTTACCCATTGGTATTCACCCTCCAACAGAACATCAACATCATCGTCATCGCTTCGGAAGCGAAAACGAACATATCCTGACATATTCTGCATGATACCATGCTGTTAGTTCAAGGGATATAATCCATCGGTTAATTTGCTAAGTTCCTCAAGACTGTGTGAAGGATTCCACCGTTTCTGTAATATTCTACTTCGACTGGTGTATCAAGTCTAACTGACGCTGTGAATTTAATCTTTGAGCCGTCTGATTTCGTTGCAGTTACCTCGATGTCCTGTAATGGCTGAACATCGTCAGTCACAGGTATTTCGAATGATTCAGTACCGTCAATACCTAACATGTCTGCACTTTCTCCTTCTTTGAAAGTTAAAGGGAGTACGCCCATTCCAACCAAATTAGATCTGTGAATCCTCTCAAAGGAGGTAGCAATTACGGCCTTAACTCCAAGTAAATAGGTCCCTTTTGCAGCCCAATCTCTGCTACTTCCTGTACCATATTGAGAACCCGCCAAAACAATCATCGGACTACTGCTTGCCATTGCAGCGTTATAGACGAAAGTAACCTCTCCATTTTCATGATTGAGCGCATAACCACCTTCAGTTCCTGGTGCTAGCTGATTACGAACTCTCACGTTAGCAAAAGTACCCCTCATCATGATTTCGTGATTTCCTCTTCGACTTCCAAAAGAGTTGAAGTCGCCTTGACTCACTCCTCTATCAGTTAGCCAAATACCAGCTGGGCCATCTGCTGGGAAAGCCCCGGCTGGAGAGATATGGTCAGTAGTAATAGAATCTCCAAGTTTCAATAATACCTTGGCACTCTGTATCGATGAAATCGGTTCTGGAGTTTTTGACAATCCTTGGAAGAAGGATGGCAGCCTAATGTAAGTTGATTGTTCATCCCACGGGTAAAGGGGGGATGCCTCGCTTGGAATTGAATCCCATCTCGGTTCTTGCATGACTGTTGAGTATCTTTCTCTGAACATTTCTGGAGTGATTTTAGCCACTGCCTCGTTGAGTTGCTCAGCGCTAGGCCAAACATCGCTAAGCATTACTGGAGTGCCATCTTCTGAATGCCCTAATGGTTCAGTTGTTATATCGACATCAAGGCTACCTGCAATCGCATAAGCAACTACCAATGGTGGGCTTGCAAGATAGGATGCCTTTACCTTTTGATGTACTCTACCTTCGAAATTTCGGTTGCCTGAGATTACTGAGCCTACGATTAGGTTTGCATCATCGATAGCAGCTTCAATGTCCTCTGGTATAGGTCCAGAATTACCGATACACGTAGTACAACCATATCCTACATTGTTGAATCCTAATTCTGACAAATCCTTGTCAAGCCCATTGGCTTCGTAATATTCTGTAACTACTCTTGAACCAGGAGCCAATGAGGTTTTGACCCACGGCTTAACGGTCAAACCTCTCTTCAGAGCATTTCTAGCAAGAAGACCTGCAGCAAGCATTACACCCGGATTCGAAGTGTTAGTGCAGGATGTAATTGCAGCAATAACAACGTCGCCATGATTTAGGTCATAGTCACCTCCAACCATAGAAGAGTTCGATAAATCAGCCTCCGATAATCCATGCCCTTGATGACCTAATTCGTGAGTTAGTGATTCTCTGAAATGAGACGCCATATTTGACAGGTCGACCCTATCTTGCGGGCGCTTTGGACCTGCTAAAGCAGGCTGTACAGTTGAAAGGTCAAGTTCTAAAACAGCAGTATAACTCTTCTCTTCGTCTCCTTTGTCATACCACAAACCTTGGGCTTTACAGTATTCTTCTACAGCAACAACTTGGTCTTCTTCTCTACCTGACAATCGCATGTATGCGAGAGTGTTTTCATCTACGGGGAAGAAACCGCATGTTGCACCATATTCTGGCGCCATGTTTGCGATTGTCGCACGATCTGGCAAAGATAATTCTACCATTCCTGCACCAAAAAATTCTACAAATTTTCCAACTACTCCGTGCTCTCTGAGTAATTCAACTATCCTCAGAGTCATGTCTGTAGCAGTAACGCCAGGATTCAGTGAACCGTTTAATCTGAAACCAACAACGTCTGGCGCAAGCATGTAGATTGGTTGACCTAGCATTACTGCTTCGGCCTCTATTCCTCCCACTCCCCAACCAAGGACACCTAATCCATTAATCATGGTTGTATGTGAATCTGTGCCGACCAAGGAATCTGGAAGCCAAACACCATTTTCTTGCCTTGCCACAGTAGCAATCCATTCAAGATTTACTTGATGAACAATACCTCTTGATGGAGGAACTGCTCTAAAATTCTGAAGAGATTGCTGACCCCATTTAAGGAAGGTATAACGTTCCATATTTCTATGATATTCAATATCTAAATTCATTTCAAGCGCCTCAGGATTTGCACCTGAGATATCAACTTGAACCGAGTGATCGATGACCAGGTCGACTGGAACTTGTGGATTGACCTTTTCAGGGTCTCCGCCCATCTCAACCATTGCGTCTCTCAATGCTGCTAAGTCTACTACTGCTGGAACTCCTGTGAAATCCTGTAGGATAACTCTAGATGGTCTAAACGGAATTTCTCCCCTTTCACCATCTGCTTTCCAGCCAGCTATGTTGCGGACATCTTTTTCTGTAATCAGAAAGCCATCACAATTCCTTAGAGCCCCTTCTAGAAGCACTCTGATTGAGTATGGCAAGGATTTCGTGTCTATGCCCGCCTCATCTAACGAGTCAAGAGCATGGTAAACTCCACCAAGTGGAAATTTCCGTTCAGACGAAAACGGATTGGCCCCGCTCATGTTCTAACGCGGATGGAACAATCATATGAAAGTGCCTTTTTAGTTTTCAATTCACCAGAATTGATACCAAGGTTCATCAGAATCTATCACTCCATCATCTGTAATAATTATTGACCTGATTGTAACATCATTATTTGGCTTATCACTACCTGAGGTCTGAACCTTAGAAATTGCATCTATGAATTCTAATCCGTCAGTAACTGTACCATATACAGTATGACAAGATTGTGATGAACAATCTTTGCCGCTGGTCCAGTCTAAGTAAGATGGCGGATCACCACTTGGAACAATGTAAAATTGGCTTCCATCTGTGTTCAAACCAGAGTGCGCTGCGGCCAATGAACCTTCCTTATGTTTCAATCCATTTGTATGTTCACCTGGAAGTGACCATTGGCTTAAAGGACAGTTATCAGCATTGTAATCTTCACCATTGCTATTCGTGGTTTTCCCATTGCAATAACCATACCATTTTGCTGTATAACCACCTTGGCCATTGTTGAATTCAAAATCTCCTGACTGAATCATAAAGTTACTAATAACCCTGTGGAAAATAACATCATTATACCTCCCAGATTCCGAGAGTAGGATGAAATTTTCAACATGTAGAGGCGCTTCTGCCCGATGAAGCGCAATTGTGATATTTTCATCGTGATAAACTCCAGCATTGTCTGTCCATGTGATTCTCATTATGGCTTCACCGTCTTCAAACTCTTCATTGCTTCCAATATACTGTACAGTTCCCAGTATCAGGAGTAATGCTGCAGTCACGGCGAACAAACCTGCTGGAGTAGGAGTTCCGTTGTTAATCAACCTAGGAATAACTGTCTCTGATATTCTTTTGTCTTGCATTTCATTTCTAATTTGATTGTAAAGAGAATTTGCTTGCTTATCCCTAGGGTTCTTGGTCACTGCATCTCGTAATAACTTGGCTGCTTTGCGGTACTCGCTACCAGAACCTGACTTTCCTGCTTGGATAAAAATTGCTTTCCCAGCAAGACGGAGAGTTGTAACTTCTGTTCCATTAGGGTCAGCCTTGCGCAATAATTCGAGTGCGCCCTCGGTTTTTCCTTTATCTAACATCTTTTCTGCATCCTTCCAAGATGCAGCCATATCGGCATCGGCCATGGTGTATCGAAATAGACTGTGTTTTTCACACCTACCCTCACATCTGATTCTATACCTATCGTCAACACATTCAAAGGCTATCCTCTATCGCAGATAGGCTGCGGTAGAGTCGTTGACGGCCAACTTACCTAGGAGAAAAAAACTCATGGACAAAATCGTAAACGATTTCACCATCAATATCGCAACAGCAAACGGAACTGGTTCACAGTCTGCAAACTTGATTTTGCTTCAAACATTATTCGACATGGGAATACCTGTAAGCGGAAAGAATTTATTCCCCTCAAACATATCTGGTCTTCCAACATGGTACATCGTTAGACTTTCTGAAAAAGGCTACCAGGCGCCAGGAGACAAAACCCACATTCAGATTTTGGTAAATCCTGCAACATGGGAAGAAGACCTTGCATCGCTTGAACCAGGAACCGTTGTGATTTGGAACATGGATTCCAAAATGCCAATGGAAAGGGACGACGTGGTCTCTTACCCCGTTCCAATGACTAAAATCGCAAGAAAGCTAAATCCAAAATTAGCAAGAATGATTGCTAACGTAGTATATGTTGGCGTTCTTGCTGAACTTCTTGGAATGGATCAAGAGGTTCTAGAAACAGCAATTTCAAAGCAATTCGGAGGGAAGGAAAAGGCCATTGAACTTAATGCAGAGGCAGCAAGACTGGGAAGAGCATATTTTGCTGAAGAATTAACAAAGGGTGATTCATATGTGGTTGAATCTAGAGATGTAGAAGAAGGCGCTTTCTTCATAGAGGGCAACGAAGCAATAGCATTAGGGTCTATATTTGGCGGAATACAGATGCTAGGGTGGTACCCGATAACCCCCTCTTCTAGTGTAGCTGAAGGCATTATATCTTGGCTACCAAAATTAAGAACGCATGAAGGAAAAGCGACATACGCAGTGATACAAGCTGAAGACGAATTGGCCGCTGCAGGCATGATTATTGGTGCTGGTTGGGCGGGCGCAAGAGGTCTTACGGCAACATCTGGCCCAGGCATTTCGCTCATGCAAGAATTCATTGGACTAGCATACTTTGCTGAGGTTCCTTGCGTGTTTTGGGATGTTAACAGAGTTGGCCCATCTACTGGATTACCAACTAGAACCCAACAAGGTGACCTTGCAATGCTCTATGAGAGTAGCCATGGAGATACGAAGCACATAGTGTTCATACCGGGAACTGTTGAGGAATGTTTCGAATTTGGTTGGAAGGTTTTCGACGCTTCTGAAAAATATCAAACTCCAGTGTTCGGATTTTCTGATCTCGATTTAGGTATGAATAAGTGGGCATCTAGAGGATTTGAATATCCAGATGAACCCATTGACAGAGGAAAGTTGGTGCTCACCCAAGAGCAAATGGATTCAATAGACAATTACGGGAGATATCGTGATGTTGATGGCGATGGAATCCCATACAGAACCCTACCAGGGTCAGGATTAGACCCCATCTTGTATCGAGGAACTGGGCATGATGAAGACGGAGCGTATTCCGAAAAACCTGATGTTTATTTCAAACTGATGCAAAGACTGAAGAGGAAAATTGATGGGGCAAGGGATTACTTACCTGCTCCTGTAATCAAAGAAGATTCAGAACAGGATATTGGTGTGATTTTTTACGGCTCTATGGAAAATACAATCTCCGAAATAGAGGATATTGTTGAAGAAAAAATAGGGAAAAAAATCAGCACTTGTAGAGTTAGAGCGCTTCCACTTCACAGCGAAGTTGAGGCTTTTATGGAAAAACACAACAAAATAGTAGTTGTAGAGATTAACAGAGATGCCCAACTATATGGCATAATGAGAAAAGAATACCCACTTCACCTCTTGGATAAGATGTTAAGTGTAGCATATAGCGATGGAATGCCACCAAGGGGCAGATTATATGCTGAGCAAATAATAGCAGCAATCGAGGAGGCTGAAATATGAGTGAAAAACGCGCTAAAGTTGTCAAACTCAATATCATAAATGAGCCAAAGGACTCCTACACTGGAGGAAAATCTTCTCTATGTCCTGGATGCGGCCACGATCAAATTTCAAATGTGATTATATCAGCTGCCTGGGATAATGGATTAGAACCACACAAGATTGCTAAAATGAGCGGTATTGGTTGTTCAAGCAAAACTCCAGCATATTATCTTGGCAGGTCACATGGCTTCAATACAGTCCATGGCAGAATGCCATCTGTCACAACTGGAGCGAATGTTGTGAACAAAGACCTAACTTACATAGGAGTTTCTGGAGATGGAGACTCTGCTTCGATAGGAATTGGCCAATTAATACACGCAATAAGACGTAATGTCAACATGGTTTACATAGTCGAAAACAATGGTGTATATGGTCTTACAAAGGGTCAATACTCTGCGACTGCAGATGTTGGTTCGAAAAAGAAAAAGGGTCCAATAAATGAGACACAACCAATAGATTTGTGTGCTATGGCAATCAATCTAGGTTGTTCATTCGTTGCACGCTCATTTAGTGGTTCAAAGAAGCAACTAAATGCGCTTGTCAAAGCAGCAATTTCCCACAAAGGATTTGCTTTAATCGACGTAATAAGTCCGTGTGTTACATTCAACAATAACGATGAATCTTTGCGTTCATATGGTTACGTCAAGGACAACCAGGCTGAATTGCACTCCGTAGGATACATACCACACTTTTCACCACTCGAACAGGTAGAGGTTCCAGCGGGCTCGTACAGAGATGTTACTCTCCATGATGGCTCGACTATGAGATTAGAAACAATCTCTGATGATCACGATATATCTGATGCAGTCGCCGCACTTTCAGCTCTTCATAAGGCCGATGAAGACAAAAAGCACGTTACTGGCATACTTTATTTTGATGGAGAAAAACCATCCCTAGATGTTGATTTAGACTTACATGATACACCTCTTATTGAAATGGGAGAAGATCTGCTAAGGCCAACTGCAAAGCAACTGGACGAAGTTATTGCTTCTTTCAGAGGTTGAAATCTCAAACCGCTTAATTGAAAAATGAAAGGAGATTGGCTGAGAATGCTAGTCTCTTAGTGTAGCGGTCCATCATGGTGGGTTCTGGTCCCGCCGACCTCGGTTCGAATCCGGGAGAGACTACTCCTGCCAAACTTTTGAATTACAGAAAGCCTACATGCTCAAAGATGAGTTTCTACTTTCTTTCCTTGCAGCAGAAATTGGACATTTTTTACAATATTTGTTCTTTTTCTTGA
This sequence comes from Methanobacteriota archaeon, assembly GCA_002707335.2. Lineage (GTDB taxonomy): Archaea > Thermoplasmatota > Poseidoniia > Poseidoniales > Poseidoniaceae > MGIIa-K1. Next base: position 37,022 of record PAMN02000027.1, read on the forward strand.
ACTTTCCACAACATTTTGCTTTGACTTTTTTTGACGAGCATGGAGTGTCACAGCCAGAACATGCTGACCTTCGAGCTAATTCTGTAATCGAAATACTGGAGGCGATAATGTTTGATTTATCTACTCCACAATACGGACAAACAATCCATGTGGGTTGCAGAAGATTCCCGCATCCCACACAATCATCTAGGCCGTGCATATCTTTGTGTAATTTAGGGAACCCTAAAAAGTTTTAGGGCACCCTTAAATTAAAATTAGTTAACTTTCACGAATGCTCGTGCAGAACAGACTTTTCGCCGTATGGATTCTTATCCTCGTGCTGGCATTATCTCCATTGACAATGTCAGAAATGGAATCATTTGGCATAGACAATCCTAGCTTCGATACCTCCGGCAGAGATGACGATGATTATTGCGAAGACACATATGAAGACGATCAGCAAGGTTGCTCAAATGATTCACTGTGTGAATGGGATGAAGATGAGTGCGAAGAGAAAGATGATGATGAGGATGACGAAGATGAGGATTATTGCGAGCAATATGAGAACAACCCATCTGGATGTGCAAATGATCCTCGATGTGAATCAGAATATGATGATGGCGAGCATGAATGCGACGATAATGATGACTACCAAGGCGGTGGCAACAATGGAAACGGAAATGGCAATTCAGGCGGAGGATCTACCGGATCGGATTACGATAATGATGGAGAGGATGATGACCTTGACAGTGATGATGATAACGACGGTTATGATGACCAGGAAGATGCTTTTCCATACAATGAAAACGAGCATGAAGATACAGATGGAGACGGCATAGGCGATAACGAAGACACTGATGATGATAATGACAATGTGTCAGATTCACAGGACGCTTTTCCAAAAGATGCTTTGGAGCAATATAACAGTGATAATGATGGTATTGGAGATAATGCTGACCCTGATGATGACAATGATGGTGTTCCTGATGAAGATGATGCTTTTCCACTCGATTCCTCTGAATATCTAGATACAGATGGAGATGGATTAGGTAACAATGCCGACGTTGATGATGATGACGATGGTTATACTGACTCCCAAGATGCATTTCCATTAGACCCAACCGAGCATGCAGACCATGACGGAGACGGTATTGGCGATAATGCAGATATCGATGATGATAATGATGGCACTCCTGACGACGAAGATTCTGAAACTGATTTTGTTGAAGTAATCGCAGATATGGATGGAGAT
>PAMN02000010.1 GCA_002707335.2 Methanobacteriota archaeon
CTGGGCTGGAAGGTTCATGCATGTGACATAAATCCCTTTGCAGTTTCTGCAACAAAAGGCAACCTCGAGCAAAATGGATTTAGTGGGATTGTAAAAGAAGGAGGTGTTGGTCCTGAAAAATTCCCATTTGAGGATAAATTCGACTTAGTTATCTGGAACCTACCATATATCGTAAGTAGTGCAAATGATGAATATCTGGGTCCAATGGAAGATGCTGCATTGCTGGATAATGACTTGCTTGGCTTAGACGTTCGACTTGCCCGATGCATCAAAAGTAATCAATTACTTACATCAGAGGGAATAGGAATTATGGTTTGCCGTATTCAAAGTGTAAAATCATCTTATTGCATATCTCATCGAATATGGGATAGGATGCAATTTGACGATGGTGAAGAGATTGTTACTGTCTGTTTGTGGGAACCATACTTTTCATCAACTGCGCTTTTCCTTGAAGAAACAGGTTCAACAAATCAAGATATTATCTCGGGAGCTTATGACAAAAGCCACATTTACACAGGTAAGCAAACTGAGGGAAGAGGGCGGTACAAAAGAAAATGGGAATCCATGAAAAAAGCATATGCGGGATCATGGGACATTTCTGAAAATGAAAGCACGCCACCAGGAATAATTCAACTCGCAGCAGCTTTGGCTGTTGTTAATGCTTTAGATAACGATCAACTTTCTGTTAAATGGCCAAATGACATAATGATAAACCGTAAAAAATTAGCAGGAATACTTGTTGAATCTGTTTCTTCAAACAATAAATCAAAAATTGTATTGGGTATAGGAATAAATATAGTAGAGAGTAGTTCAAAATTTGATTTTACTTATTCTAGTCTATCAGAGATTGGTAACTATGACGTACATGAATTAGACAGGGTTTTGCATCTTAATATTGCAAATCTGTTCCAATTATCTGGAAACCTTCCTCCTATTAGAATCAATGATTTGATTCCCAAAATAGAAAAATTGGTGAAAAAATATGGAAACCCGATTTTTAATAATTTGGAATACCCAGATTTCAGAATTTCAGAAGAAGGGAAATTAATTCTTGGTAACCATCTTGTAGACGAAATTGACAGGGTTGATTGGGTTTAATCTTCAAGGACTGCTTCTATGGCTTCATCTGCTTTGTTAGCATCTTTCTTCCACAATCCAAAAGCCAAAATTGCAATTCCTATTGGGTACATGATATAATCATAGATAATCCCTCTTGAAACCTCATAATGAATTTCAGATTCTTCTAGAGGCACTATACTGAATGTGTGAACTCCGTCTTCTTCTGCAGTATATTCCCATTTGTCATCTACATTTTTATCGCTATACTCCACATATCCAGAAGGTTGTATTACTTCAGGACGTACAACTCCTTCGTTTACAGTGATGTAGAAAATATCCCCTTCCGACAGGTCATATTTTACTTGGAAATAATCTTCATCTTCAGGAATAATTGTCGGAATAGACCATGCTTGGATGATCAACATAATCAAAAGGATCGATGAGCCTATGAGAATCATTACATTCTCGCTCTTAACTGGCGGTGCATCTCCTCCGGCGCCCATGTCTAGCCCACCATACGTTTATTCTTCAACGCTTTCTTGGCTTTCTGGTAAAATTCATTCTTTCTCTAACCAGCCTAATCTTACCACTCGAAGTCACAGAAATCACGCGCCCTGATGAAAATATTGATTTTACTGAGTTGTAATCTTCGAGTTTAACCTCAAAAATGCACATATTATTTTCAAAATCAAATAGTTTGACTGGAATGTTACTTACGAACTTGATTAGATCCCTGCGCGAGTCAAAACCTTCGCAAGTACAGCCAATCCATCTCCTCTTGCCTCGAAGTGCTTTTGTTAGTTTCTTCGGCATAAAATACCCTGTGAGGGCATTTATCTTAACATAATGGCTCATCAGCCCTAATACAGCGGAGTGGTATATTGACAGAAGAAATCATCCAAGAATCGAATCAGGTTGGTTTCTTGGACTTGATAAAAAATATGTTATCTGCAAGGACTTTACCTCATATCGTAATGATTGGCATACTGTCATTTGTTTTACTGCTATTGGTAGACACTCAAGAAAATTTTGTATCCTTTGGATTTATTGCCTTGTCAATATCATATGCGATAATCGCCGCTATTTCTAACAATAATACAATGCAGAAATTAATTACCTTACCTGAAGATAATACTGGTTCTAAGTTATTTATTCGTCTTATGATGAGTTTCAGAATTACAATTGTTCCAATACTACTTGCTAGTGTTATTGTTGGTCTATTATGGTATGGACTTGGAGGAAATGATAACGAATGGGTTTCACCAATGTTAGCATCATTGTTTATTGTTTGGTCTATTGCACAAGCCGCATCATTTAGAACTGGAATGGTAGAATGGTTGTCCAATGGACTTGGAGATGCAAAACTCCATACCTACAAAGAAAAAATTTCTACTGCCTCCCAGTTTATTGTGGTTCAATCATTCGCTTTTGCAATAATTTGGATTGGGCAAGCGGTTAGTGATGCTGAATCACTATCTGCGCAGGATGCGTTAATGGGGGGTATTGCTTTCTTACTGATATCTACATTATTACAAGTTTTTACCCTTTGGATCTCAAAAACAGAAAGAGAAAATCTGGGAGTGGAAAAGGGAATGGCTGCATTTTCTTTCAAGTGGATGATTATAGCTCAACTATTCATTACTTGGCACGCCTTTAGCGTATATCGCAGAACATGGATGAATCCATCTGAAATTTCAACTCTTATTGAAGAAGGGATCTTAATGGCGACAACAGTTGTATTTGCGGTGTGGTCTTTAACCACATATACGGTAAGAGATGGTAAAAGATTGATCTCTGAGAATGCGTCACTACCTCTTGGTATTTCATTCGGTTACGCTTATGCAGGTTCAGTTGCGATGTTGACTGGGACCTTCGATAGTCTGCGAGAGGTCATGATTTTTGGCCACATTCTTACAATATGTGCGATGATTTTACTAATTCGACCAACACTTAGAGCAAGTAGAATAAGCAAGGATATTCTGCACAAGGCAAAGAACATAGACATAACCACTGAACCTAACGAAGATGATTCAGAAAATGAAGAATCAACTGAAGAAGTGAATAAAGACTGGCAAGAAAATGAAAAGGTAGATTGGGAAAACAAAACAGGTATCGAAAGCGAAACTGAATGGGATTCAGAAGAAGATATCGAAGTAGTAGATTAATCTATAGAAATTCCACCAAGTTCGTCCAAACCAGAAACTACAGCAACTACTCTAATTCGACCTACCAAATCATCGCTTACTCTAGCGCCAAGAATTACCTGGGCATCATCATGGAATTTAGATGTAAATGCGTCTGCAATAGCACCTACTTGACCTACTGTCATACCGTTACCGCCTTCGATTTGCAATAAGCATGCTTTCGCACCATCAAACGATAGGTTTGCGAGTGGAGCCCCCATTGCGTCGTCTAGCAAAGAAAATGCATCATTGGGATCTCCTTGACCAACAAGAAGAGTAGAACCTCCAGGGTGGCCAACAATAGTCTTCAAGTCCATCATATCTAAATTAATTAGGCCTAATCGGAGTAATGTTCTAACTAAACCTTCGACGAATTCTTCAACCCATGAAGCGCCCAATCTCCAGTCAATTCCTCGCTCTCTTGCCTGCCATGCAAGCCTGTCCAGTTCTAGTCGCACACAAACATCAGAGTTTGATTCTAATTTTGGCAGACCCTCTTTGGATACCTTGACCCTTGTTTCTTGGGCTTCAAATGGAATTGCTGCTATTGTAATTACGATCGCTCCCGCCAGTCTTGCTTGCCTTGCAAATTCAGGTCCGGCTCCGGTTCCAGTTCCTCCGCCCAAGCCAGCGAGGATAATGACTAATTCAACATCACTCAACAATTTTCGCACGATTCCGGAGGCATTTCTCATCCTCTGCTCACCCAATGGAGGTAAAGCAGCACAACCTGAGTCTTCGGATTGTTTCCCTAGCCTAATTAGATGTGCTTGATCGTAATCAAACGAGGCTTCGTCAGCATCGATTAGTACTAAATCGACATTGTTCCCACAAACAATGTGAGCCCTTTTTGCCCAAGAGCACCCCAATCCGCCTACACCGGCGATTAGGATTTGTGCGCCATCCATGATTATCCCTATTCATCTAGGTCTATCAATCTCTTCCCACATATCTCAGGTATCTTCTTCTAGCATCCCTAGCCCATGAGTTGTCTGGTTCAAGTTGCAAGACCTTATCATAAATTTCAACAGCTTTTTCAAAATCTGAAAAATGTCTACCATACAGATGTGCTAGGTTATTCAAAGCAGGAATACATTCTCCGTCTTCCTTTAGCATATCCAACAAAATTTCTTCCGCTTTCCCTAAATTATTCCTCAGCATTTCTTCCTCGGCGTTGTCTAAGGATTCTAATTGCTCGGATGTCAAATCGTAAGTGTTGTCAAAAGCGTAATCTGACATAAACCTCGCTATATCTTATTCATCATATGGTTTGTTATTTCGCGAGTGTATTATTATTGCTCGAAAATGTAACACTGCTACCCTAATTTATGAAAAATAACAAGGAACGATTATAGGCGAAATGAGAGTCGGACAAACATAGAGGGATTAGCCATGCCTACGCAGAAGGTTTTCATCCGAAGTTTGGCATCTCTAATTCTTATTTCGTTAATGCTATTCCCAACCGTCACAAACGCATACCCAGGAGGCATTGGAGGAGAAGAGGTTTGGGCTGAAGGAGATATCAATGATGTTGCTAAAGAGGGGTGCTTGTGTCATGCTGCAGAACCATCCAATTCAGTTATGATAATTCTTGATGATGTCCCGTATTCTTGGGCACCTGGAGAATCCTATAACATGAGAATGGAAATTGTGGGTGGACCAGAATCCTCCAGCGGAGGTTTCTCTGCTAGAGTTAGTGCGGGAGAACTATCAGGAGATGGCCAAGATTGGGAAGGTGACACCATGGCTAGAACTCATTCGAACCCCAATACCAGAATCTACTCATTGACATGGACTGCCCCTGAAACAGGTTCTGGTACTGTCAACTTCTGGTTTACAGGAAACGCTGTAAACGGTAATGGCGCTCCTGACGGAGATTTATGGAATCAGTTGCAATTTAGTCTCTCAGAAAACGGTTCTAGCGAAGACAAGCGAGGTACAAAGACATTAATCGCTGGAAGTGGAACCCCTGAAGCACCAGAAAAATCATCCGGAGCCATAGATATTTCAACACTGGGGGCTGGATTCAGAGCACACTGGCTTGGGCTGTTAGGATTCGGTGCTGTAATTGCCGTGATAATCTTCTGCGGCTTAGTCCTTCGATATGGCTTCTCAACATCTTACAAAGGACGTAGCAACTTATTGAGGCTCAGATACAAAGTAAACAGAAGAGGTGATCAGTGATGGCAAAAGACACAATCACGCAACTACTTGAAAAGGTAGCTTCTGGCAAAGTCAGCGTAAAAGACGCAAGAGCAGCCCTCGAAGATGCGTCATTAACTGAAGAACAAATGGATGCTGCAATCAATCATGGTGTTTTCAACCCAGCAGAACCAGGAACCATAATTTCTGCAAGCCTAGCGCCTTCTGGTAATTCGGCTTTGACAATGTTCTTCTTTGGCTGGGGCATATTCTGGACACTGTTCTGGTTTAGCACGATGCTTTATGGACTCCTCAACGGAAGTGCGTGGGATCAACAACAACTTTCTTACCATCTGGCTATGGGAATAACGACCCTTTTGATGATGGGTATAGTTTACATGAAATGGGTACTTCCTGACAAAATTATTGTCAAGCACTCCCAGAACAAGTACATACCTGAACATCAAAAGGACTGGAGAGAATATAACTGGTGATATCGATGGATGGCATGAGACTAAGACCCGCACCTTCCGAAGAAGGATCTGCTTCTAATGCACTTGGTGATATGAAAATAAACCGCAGGCAATTCATGAGATATGGATTTAATACAGCAGGAGGAGTTCTTGCTGCCAGTTTAGGAGCACTTGGATTTGCTTCTATTCTCCTACCTCCATCTGGAAGCACGGGAGGAGACTCTGCAGTCAAATTCTGGGCTAAAGGCCGTGAAGATGAAGCGTGGTATGGAGCAATGCACCTACAACCAATGACAAAATCATCATTTGAAACAGAAGCAGCGAAATCAAATGTCGGCATGGCAGGAGCGCAAGGTGTTTGGAATGGTCTGCCTGTAATCGTAAACTATGTTCCTCACGCTGAGAACTCTGGCAAACCTGTAGCAGACAACTCTCCAAGATTCCAAGAAATGCCAGGTTACGACATTGCCAAAAACTATGTTGGCCACGCTACAGAATTTTTGTTATCGAATCCAGAAGTTTTTGACCCAAATAACAATCTTGTTATGTCATTCGGAAGATGCACGCATTTGTGCTGTATACCTGGATGGCAACTAGTATCGAATTCATTCACAGATGATAACTGGACACCCGGTGGAGGAGATGACGGTGGAACTAAGATGTTCTGCATATGCCACTCAAGCAGATTTGACCCTACAGCGATTGAAGTTAACAGAAACGCCAACAGGTCTAATGGACAAATGTTTGAATACCTTGGAATTCGAAGAGCAGGAGGACCTGCGCCTGTCGGACTACCAATTATCCCAATCATCATGAACGGAGATACCATTGAGGCATCCACTGAATATACGGGCTGGTTGACCTATTGCGACTGAGGTGATTAGATGAGCACAATTTTCTGGGTACTTTGGTTCTTCATAGCCTTCCTTATCGTTCTGATTGCGTTTACACTCCGAAAGGAAAACGAGGATATTCCACGTAGAGAAATTCTTCGAGCCGTTGAAACCTCTGGTAAAATGGGTCTGGCTGAAAGATCATTCCTCTGGGTATTTTCGTTCTTAGATACAAGATTCCGCATCCAAGACTATTGGAACATGAGCAAAGGTGCATACTACAACATGCACAGGCAAATGCCATTAACTCACGCTGAAAAGTACAAACTGAGAATTATTTGGTATTGGTACCCTCTGTATTGCCTGGGCGGAATCTCGTTCCTATCCTTCATAATATTAGTTATCACTGGAACAGTACTAGGAATCTACTATGTTCCAGGAGGAGAGGGCGACCCATCTCCTGCTTACGCAAGTATGGAATACATCATGACACAACTGCCGTTTGGATATATCATAAGAGCTGTACATCATTGGGGAACTCACTTCATGGTAGCATCAGTATTCTTGCACATGTGTAGAGTCTACTTTACTGGGGCATACAGAAACCCTCGTGAATTAAACTGGTTGATTGGAGTTGCCTTGATGGCATTAACGATTGTATTCGGTTATTCTGGTTATTTGCTACCATGGGACACATTGGCATATGGTGCAGCAGTTATTGGAATCAACCTTGCAAACTCCACACCTTTGATTGGGAAATATATCGCAACTCTACTATTCGCAGGTTCATCATTATCGCCACGAACAGTAACAAGAATGTACTTCATCCACGTATTCATATTACCAGTCATTGTTACTACATTGATTATCATTCATTTGTTTATAGTTTGGGTTCAAGGAATTGCGGAGCCGCATTGATAGGAGGTGAAGAGTATGGGATTAATGGAAAATTTAGGTGCTGTAGCGTCAACATACATGGATGAGAAGGAGAAACTCCAAACCGCTGAAGAGAAGAGGAAGAGAACTCGATCAGGTCACGGATTCTGGCCTCATGAAGTTCTTCGAGATTCCTTAATTTTTGGCTTTATGATTGCGGTTTTATTGTTCTACGCTTGGTTAATTCCACCACCACTTCATAGTGCAGCAGATCCGTTCGCACAAGCTGGATTCGTATTCCCTGATTGGTATGTATTGTTTTCATACGGATACCTAAGATGGGGAGAATATCTCCCTCAATTCGATGTTCCATTGGGACCAGTTGGTGACTTCTTTGGTCAACCATCATTCCCATGGAACGCTGCATGGTGGGGAGCCTTCCTAACTGGAATCCCAATAGGAATCTTGGCCCTTCCTCCGTTCTTAGGAGGTCGTGAAAAGAGACCTGTCGAAGACCCGTGGTTTGCTAGTGCAGGTGTAGTTTACCTCGCCCACATTTGGTTCATTTCAGTATTCTCAATCAATATCTTCTTAGAATTATACGGTAAGAATAGAAGTGATTATTGTAAATTAGATAGTCATGGTGACTTATTGTGTGGAACAAGAGACCCATGGATTGCCGATTTATTCAATGCGATACCGTGGGTGTTAACCGGAATTTTGTTATGGATAATGATTTACTTCATAGCCAAATGGCTATTCAATAATGCTTGGGGAGCAAGATTCACACCGGCTCATGCAAAGAGTTTGATTATCGGAGCATTCGTTGTTGCTACAGCAGCCACTGTTGTAACTTATCCAGTATATGATAACGGGTTCTGGGAAGCAAGAGGATTACTAACAATTGCTGATTATCAGGAATTAGAAGACATGAGATCACAGCCTACAGATGTTCAGGTTGCTGAAAGAACTAGTTTCATGGATGACCAAGGATTCGAGGGTGATATAGTACCCGCTGCTGCTTGGATGGAATGGAATATATATCAGCCCACGCGGTATTACATGATAGATTTCGCAGATAATAACGGACACCAAGATTTAGATGGTAAAGTCAATGGTGCTCAAGGAATAGAAAATTACACCGGTGATGAAACAATTTGGGCGACTGGGACATTCTCAATAACCGATGAGTATTGGCCTGAAGACAATGATTTCAAAACTGTACCTCTCGATGCAACATGTGCTACAAGGGCAAGTGAGGTAATTATTGACGGAGGAGTCTCAAC
>PAMN02000033.1 GCA_002707335.2 Methanobacteriota archaeon
AATTCAATATTTATTGCTGGGATTTTCACTATTGCGATGTCATTGGGAGAGTTCGGAGCATCATGGGTTGTTACGCGAAATTCGGATTGGATAACCTTACCAATACTTATCGATACATTGAGAGGAGTTCCATTTGATAAGACATTGACCGTTCCAGCATCCTGTGCTGTTGCATCAATATTGATGATTTTGACAATCATCACTTTCACGCTTGCTGAAAAATATCGAAAGAAAGCAAACGGAGGGATGTTTTGATGCTTGAAATTAAAAACCTTACAAAATCATTTGACGAATTATTATTTGAAAATTTTAACTTAGAATTAAATCCAGGGGATATCTTTGCAATCACGGGTCCCAGTGGATGTGGTAAAACGACATTATTACGAATTATTTGTGGTTTAGAAGAGCCCGATTCAGGGGATATTATGCTTGACAACCAATCAATAATCACTAGACCCGCAGAGAAGAGAAATGTCGGATTAATCTTTCAATCACCCGTACTTTTCCCGCATTTTACAGTAAAAGGAAATTTGAAACTGGGAAATAAAAATGCAGATATTTCTAAATCATTATCAGAAGTAAATTTATCAGGATTTGAAGACAGGAGAATTGAATCTCTATCTGGGGGAGAAGGACAGCGAGTAAGCATTGCTAGAGCCCTATTAGCTAATCCAAAGGTACTTTTGCTAGATGAGCCATTTAGTTCCTTAGATAATGAACTAGCAAATCAACTAGTTGATGACATCCGGGCATTATTGAAGTCCAGGAAATGCCCGGCAATTCTAGTGACTCATAATATTCAAATCGCTGAAAAATTTGCAGATAAGGTAATTTCAATCAATCGTTAGTATGATATGCTAGCCGGTTCTAAATCATAATGGTGGAAGCATGGTAGGCACTCCTGTTGATATCTTGCCATATGTCAGAGGCGTGCAGTTGATTCTAACTGGATATAATGGCTACACAAAAGGTTCGAGAATTGAAAATGACAAACTTGTGAGAGAAGAAATTGTTCGAGCAATAAATCGTGTTAGGAATCATATGAAAAACATCTTCGACATCAAATTTAAAGAAAATGATATGCTAATTGCAAGAGTTGCAAAACAATGCATGGAAGAGTGCGATTATTTTTCAGAAGATGTCAAAAAAGCAGTAGGGGGAATGGAACATGCTTTCCTATCTGGTCAGAACTCACCATCAAATCGAGAACTAAAGAAGCTGATTCAACATGATCATGACGTTATTACGATGATAATTCAGGCTGTAAATCTATCAAACAGCGCTGAATATTCCATAGGTACTGAAGAAGATAAAACCAAAATGTTAATCCAACAAACAACCCAGAAACTAACTAGTTGCCGTGGTTTTTTCAACGCAAGAGGAAACATTCTTGCAGGATTGAAGCAAAAGAGAAAGAAGAAGTGATATTATGAGTAATTACAAGTGGAGAGATAGCCCTGAAATTGTAGCAAAATTAGTCAATGCTGATAAGATACAATCGTTTTCGAAACAACAAGTTCTGCTAAAACCGAACGAAGCCTGCGCTATGATTGTTGACGGTAGGATAGGAGATATCCTTACAGAGACATTGCTAAAAAATATGGCAGGGGGATTCAGCAGATGGGTTGGAGACAAGTTAGGAGTAACTGCTAATGATAGAAGATTGCTATTTGCAATGACTGGGCCAATGGATTACTGGATCAAATTTGACGGCCAAACTGCAGGAGGAGATTCTGTCAAAGGATTTGCAAATGTTAGATTAAAGATGGAACTTGAAAACATTCCAAAATTGCTCAACTATTTCGCAAATAATGCACCGATTATGACCAGAGAGACTGTGATAAGCATAATTTCCAACGAATTAATTGGGAGAGTTATAACCCCGTGTCTTGCAACCTGTCAAAACTCAGCAGACCTAAGGTCTGCAAATTTCATTGAAAGATTTGAAATGACTGCAGAATCTGAAATGAGAAATATCCTCTCCAACCTTGGTTTTACTTTGTTGAAGGCATTCCCCATAACTAGCCCAACTGACATGGAAACTATGGAAAAACATAGGACTGCGATGAAAGCAAAAATGTCGACTGAACAAGTCAACACCGATTCCGCCTTGGCAGAAATCGCAAATTCAGAAGCGGTTACAATAGCAAGAATCGAAATGGAGGCAAACATCGCAAAAGCCAGAGCTAGGGGTCAAGTTACCGAACAATTAGAATTCGAATTAAAGGAATTGAGGGCTCAGGAAGAAAGATGGAGTGCTGAACTTAAATTTGAGAAAGGAAAAATGAATTTGCGCATGGAAGAAGCAGATGCTAAATCGCGACGTGCCATGGAAATGTTTGCAGAAGTTCAAGCGAGAAAACAAGAAAGAATGAAAAATGAAAGAGATTTCATGAAAGATAGAATGGATTCCCAAAATGAAATTCAAACAAAGATAATGGAAATGGCTGCAGAAACTGGAAATCTTACTCCTGAAGTTATTCAAGAATTTCTCAAACAACAAACTGCACAAAAAGAGGTAGATACTGGTTCAAATGAACCTGTTAAAAATACAGTAAGTACTCCTAAAATGTGTAATTGTGGAACTACAATCATGCCTGGATGGAAGGTGTGCCCTACATGTGGAGTTCCGATTTCCTGAATAACCTGAATTAAGCCGGAACCACATGCACAGGCGTCCATGGGGGTTTTGGAAGCCTGTTTGGGAAGTAAGACACAGCAAGAAATTATTCTGGTATGTGCTCGGGATTTTGATATTGGCTATGGCGATTCCATATTCGATAATAAACCAAATAATCGGCAGCATTGGTTACTCAGCATTCGATCCATCTACCACATATGACCAAAAAATTCCTTTCATTGCCTGGTCGTTTTTTGTCTATCTGAGTTTGTACCTATATTATCCAGCAGCCGCTTGGTTTGGAAGAACTACTAATCAAAGAATAAGAGAAATGTTCGCTTTTCATCAAGGATTATTTGTTATGACATGGGTTGTGTTTTTGATATTCATCATCATTCCAACTGAAATTCATATTAGAGACAATATTCCGCTGGACGTAAGAAATGGAGAAGGTTTCTGGGGACTGTGGTATGGAGATTTAATGCACAAAACAGATATGCCATACAACGCATGGCCAAGTCTACACGTTGCTCAATCACTACTGATTGTTTTATTATTGAGGAAATGGGAAGTTATCCAAAAACAAACAGAAATACTAGTTTGGATTTGTTGGGTTGGACTTTGTATTTCTGTATTGACAACTAAACAACATTTCATTTTCGATCTAGTTACAGGCTTAATTGCCGCGTTAATTACTTGGAAATATCTTTGCATACCTGCAATGAGTCATTCTTCCTCAAAAGAATGGCTAGATGCCTTTCCAGAATAAGAAATACTGACTAATCCGTAATTGACACTATAGGTTATCCAACTAAACTTGATACAAGTTCAGGTTGAGTTAGGTAAATTGTTAGTGCCACTCCTGCCATCATCATCATCCAAGCACCAACTGCTTTGATTAACCCTGTTGACCTTCTTAGTACAGTGATGAATTGTTGTTGACCTAATCCAACTACGGTCGTTACTGCTATCATTAACAAACTAACTGAAAGCATTAATCCTGCCAATCCAGTCCAGGTAGCACTTCCTCCAATTACTGCCAAATAAGCAATGAAAGGTATCACTGCAGCTGCTGTACAATCTATTGAGGCTGCAGAATAGCCAATTCCCCAAAGATACATATTTCGTTTTGGAGTGAATCTATCATCCATTTCAGTGGTAGAATATTTGTCTACTAATTTTTGTACAAAACCAAGTAGATGGGCTGTACCTCCAGTCAACATAAATGCACCCAAAATTATGAGTAAAATCGCTACTGCTAGGGCAAAGAAATGAAGTGCACCGGATAGATTAATCACGCTACCTAAACCTAAAACAATAATTCCAATTAAGGCGAAAAACGTTAACTGTCCCAATGCCGCTAAACCGCCTAATGCCCAATGCGGAGGCATTTTTTTGTCTAGTTTACCTGCTTCAATTAATTCGTCTTCGCGCTGTCCTAAATTGATGTAATAGGAGATATACCCCGGTAGAATTGGGAATGCGCATGGTGAAAAATATACCAAAACCCCAAGTAATAATCCCATTGCAAAAATTGCACCTGGCGATCTATCTACTTCCGCAAGAGAAAATCGAAGATCTTCTGCATTTCCATTTGCTGCAGCGATAACAACATCATCAAAATCACCCCAACCGCCAGTTGGTGTCCCCGAGCTTTCCTTTGCTACGATGTAACCTTCATGATCAATTACCAATACTACTGGTATGGCCTGCGCTTGATATTCTTCCACCATGTCTCCACGAGTGAATTCAATTATTTGCCATGAAACGTTTTCACCTAAATTTGAGGACAGTGTGAAGTTTACTGAAGAATTTTCTTCGATTGTAACATCGATGTCATCAAAATCATAATCTAAATCATCGTTGTCTGTTGAATCTTTTCCAATATCGAAACATGATACATCTTTTATCGAATCATTAACCCAGGCCTCTAGACAATATACGCCATTGTCTAATTCTACGCTTGATGAATTAATTCCAGAATGGATAACATTGGACTTAATTACAGAGTCTGTATCACCCGTAGCAACAACCCAAGGCATATGAGAACTGGAATCTGGGTCGCCGAATGTGTCATTCAGCATTGAAAGCGTTTCATAGCCATACCACATTCCTACAGAGACTACAATTATCTCATAATCCCCGTCATAATCAGTCCAATAATCGACTTTTTTTTCAAGGTGTTCTTGGACATAATGACAATTTACACAATCTATTGCCATAAAATCTAGAACTATCACTTTACCTCGATTGTCAGACAATTTGAACCATCCATCTTCATCCACAAGACCTCCTTCCTCTACGGAACGATTGACAGTCTCTACTTCAAAATCAGGAGCAAGTCTGATGTTATCCTTGTCGACACCGTAACTTGAAGATGCTAAATCGAATATTGATAAGCCTGAATAACCAATTAGGGTGAATAGAATCAGGCCTACTCCAAATGCTTTCCAAGTTGTTGGGTCTTTGAAGACTCCAAAGTCAACACCGAAGCGCTCCTTTAGACCCATGATGCCTCGGTGTTCTAACAGATTAATGAAAGTGGCGAGTCTATATTGCATTATTTGATTGGCCTTTGGCCTCGACCTGCCCACATTACAATCTTGAAGCACAAACCACCTACAACCACACCGAATATACCTGATAGATACACCCAAAGTACTTCGTCAGCACCTGCGAACGCAGCCTCTATTGCAACATACAAAAAAAGAACGGCAGACACTCCACCGAGAAGGCCACTAATCCCAAGCCCGGCGGCCATAACTCCTATTTTCTTTAGGATGTCCACGTACTTACGTGAGGTAACAAGATGATAAGGATTGAGTAGTCAACCTACTCTTTCTATCTCTTTTGACATGGCATATAATCTGTGTAATGCATCGTTTTCAATCAACCAACTTACAACATTGCGCGGGATAGAAACAGACATTACTTCGATTTGCGCCTCTTGCTCATATACTGTTGAAAGCATCTTGAGAGTTGTCCTAACTCTCCAGCCCTCATATGATTCACGGTTCTCCAGATCAATCCAATGCACATCAAAGTCTGCATTTTGATACAATTCTTTTGTTGCTAAATCGCTTGTTACAAGCACACCATCACCATGAAATTTAGATGCATGTGAAACCCAATTAGGAGGGTCATTAATATCGGGGATATGAACAATTTTCGCATCTCTTTCGCCTAGCCATGACCTGATCATGGATTCTCTTTCATCGGCAGTCCATGGGTTGTCAAAGCCAATGTCTGCTTCACTAGAACCAATTGCAATTACAGTCGGACCCATTTCCAACGCAGCCTGTACAAGAATCTCGTGTCCTTTGTGGAATGGTTGAAATCTACCTAGAACTATATGCATATTAATCACTAAAATATGTTTCAACATTGACATCGGGAAGGTCATGTCCTAGTTCTCTAAAACAGTCAATCATTCTTTTACACCCTTCAACCATTTCTTCAACAGGTGTTTCACCCATACTGCCAATTCTGAACATTTTTCCTTTCAAATGGTCTTGCGCACCAATTACTTGAGTTTGATAATCTTCTTTTAATTTAGACCTCCAACTATCATCGATGCCCTCTGGATACATAATTGCAGTTACTGTATTGGAGCGAGAATACTCATCAGCAAGCAAATCAAAACCTAAATCGTGGAATAGTTTTCTAACACCATTAGCTAGTTTTTTGCAACGACTCCACCGGTTTTCCAATCCTTCTTCCTTGAGAATATCAAGTGCTGCTGCCCACCCCATCGCTGGATTGATTGCTGGAGTCCATGGTGTTTGATCATCTTCTCCTTTTTTCAACGCTGGAATAATGTCAAAATAATACAATGGATTCGAATCACCTTGATTTCTAATAGCAATACATCTGTCTGCGAATTTTTTGCTTACTGCAATTGCAGCAATTCCACTTGGGCCTGCTGTACATTTCTGAGCACCTACCACAACAGCTTCTGCATTCCATTCTTCTGGATGAACTGGAAGCCCCCCTACACTTGTTATACCATCTAGAATAAATGCGACCCCATACTTTTTGCACATTTCAGCCAGTGAATCTGCATCTTGGGTTATCCCCGAAGATGTTTCATTGTGACAGATTGCCAATGCTTCTAAATTTCCTCTTGCAAGAATCTCTTCAATTTCTCCAAGGTCGAATGCCCTGCCCCATTCGTATTTCAGATGCTTGACATTGCAAAATCTAGCACCCATTTCAGCAACTCTTTCACCGAATTTGCCATTAGTTGGCACTAGAACTCTATCATTTGGCCTAAACCGATTGGCCATTACCATTTCCATAGCGGCTGTACCAGAGCCTGAAACAACAATTACTTTGTAATCATCTTCACCTGTCCATGATTGACTTTTTTTGACATCCAGAGAAGGTGATAAATTGAATGCATAACGTAAACCACTATTCAATTTGGCCATGACATCTCTGAATTCAGAACCTCGAGCAGTGATAACAGGTGTTGCCATTGCTTCTAAACACTGATTGGACATTCTTGTCGGCCCGGGGACAAGAAAACAGTCGCCCTGGTGTTCCATCAAACCATACCAGTCGCGCCCAGTTCAAGAACTACACTCTAAACCGTTGGTCTGATAACATAAAGGCTCTACCATCAATCATGCTGGTGATAGGTATTGCGATGTTGCAAGGTTCTAGGCATGAGCACATGGAGTCTATTCGAAAGGCGTCGGAAGATTTGGACGCCGAAATAGAGATTCGTGAATTACGAAAATCGACTGATGTGGACGGCATACATGCCGTTATTCTACCGGGTGGCGAATCAACTGCAATGAAAATTGCAGCGAGATCTGAAGACTTGTATGAAGAGCTATGGAAATATATCGCTAGCAAACAAATTCCTGTTTTAGGCACTTGTGCAGGTGCAATTTTATTGTCACAGAAAAATTTGATTTCGACTAAAATTAGGAGAAATGCATTTGGTAGGCAAATCAATAGTTTCGAATCTGAATTAAGTATTGATTTTGAAGACCAGGATAGATTCCATGGAGTATTTATCAGAGCCCCAAGATTTGACGGCAAAGCAGTAAATCCAATTGCATGGCTTGATGATGAAGTAGTAGGAGTTTCTGAAAACAACATTATTGCTCTTACGTTCCATCCTGAACTGACAGATAATCTTCTATTCCATCAATGGTTAATATCCTCTGCAAAGCATAATCTTGATTCAAAATAATCAGTGATTTCATACGATAGTTGTATGACAGCACATCATGTACCTGCAAATGGCTAGTGAGGTCGTTACCCCCGAACAAGGGGAAGCAGAAGGGTGCATTCAATGTCAAATAGGTAGCAAACTAGTTCTTTTCGTAACAGGAAAATGCCACTGGGGTTGCGATTATTGTCCGCTATCAGATAATCGTAGAGAGACACCTGATATGTTTGCTAATGAACGAAGATGTTCCAATTTTAGTGAAGTAATCGAAGAAGCCAAGGCAATGAAGGCAACTGGCACGGGGATTACAGGAGGCGACCCCATGCTTGATTTTGACAAAACCGTTGAAGCGATTTCAGTTTTGAAGAAAGAATTTGGGCCTGAACATCATATCCATTGCTATACATCAATTCCAATTAAACCCCGACAAGCAGAAAAACTTGGTGAAGTAGGTCTTGATGAGTTGAGATTTCACCTACTTGATTTGAAAATAGATAGATATCGAGACTCTATTGATGCCGCATCAAAAAGCGGAGTCTGTGTTGGCATTGAGTTACCTGCTGAACCAGATAAAGAAAAGCAGTTATTCGAATTAATTGATTCGATCCAAGGAACTAACATCGATTTTCTAAACATAAATGAATTAGAGATAACTGTTGGAAACCAGGAAAATATGGATGTTCGCGGATTCAATTTAGCAGGTGGGATTACTGCGGCTGCCGAGGGTTCTGCTGAACTAGCATTTAGACTGAAACAAGCAGCATCCGAATACGATTACCATCTCAAATTTTGTACTGCCAATTACAAGGATGCAGGACAATTAAGAAACAGATTTAGAAGGAGAGGAGAAGCAACTCTGCGACCATATGAAGTATTATCAGATGATGACACAATTCTATTTGGCGCCATACCATGTGATTTGGAAGATGCTTCAGACGACGTTAATGAACTCAAAGAATTCCTGGGACTGAATGAGGGTTGGATTAGGTATAATGGACAAAATCAACAAATTGAATTTCCATTATCTGCAGCAGAAGATATTGCTGCTGTTGTAGAAGTTCCTGTAATGATGGTTGAAGTTCACCCAACGCATGAAAGATTGGAAGTTGGTAGTGTTTATCTAAACCAAAACAGATGATTATTGATCTGAAGCAACAACTACTCTCGCTGGAGTCAAAACTCTATCTTTGTACATATAACCTGATTCGATTTCATCAATCACTATGTTTGCAGGATATTCCTCTGAAGGAGGAAGAGTAGTAATCGCTTCCATTTTTGTTGGGTCAAATCTTTCACCTTTAGTTTCTATTTTTGTTACACCGTCTGAGCTAAGTTCTGTCCACATTTTAGACCTGATTAATGATAAGCCCTCATCCTCAGAGACGGACAATGCTCGGTCAACATCTGCAAGCACTGTAAGCATTTTTCTAGCAAGTCCCATTCCACCAAATTGTATTGCCATCGCTTTTTCAGCCATGAGCCTTTTTCTGACATTTTGAATCTCGGCGTCCCTGTATGAGATTTCTTTTTCTGCAGCATCTGCTCTCGCTAAGGCTTCAGCAAGAGGGTCGATTTCTTCGACTTCTTCTAGGACTTCAATTTCTTCTTCCGGTTGGTTTTCGGATTCATTTTCGTTATCGCCCATGACCTATCGAAATGGAACATATTTTTCAATTTCACGAATTTAGAATGTTGAATAGATTCCATTCTTCATGACCCCAATTCTCTGCAGCCATGTGGTCACGACCTAATATCTGAATATATCCGGGCAAATTTACAACATAATGTAAAAGACGGGCATTACGGTCATGTGCTTCAAAAGTTGGGATTATTTTTGGATCTTTTTTCTCATCTAGTGTTTCTCCTAATTCCTTTCTTCTTTCCATCCAATCGGTACACACTTTTTCTGAAAACTCGGATTCACTGGTCTTCGCCAATCCTTGCCTTATTTCTTGCCATACATCAAATTCGTACATATCTTCAACATGTGCAATCTCTCTGCTTATTGCATTCTCAATGTAAATGAAGCAACGACCCTCCCAAGCATCCCAGTATCCAATACTATTCCACTCGACTAATTTCAATAAGGCATCATAAGCTAAATTTTGAGCAAGTATTTCTCTTACCAATCCAGAGCCTTCAATATTGTCCGCAATATCCAAGAATTCGGATTCACAATCGATGTCAAAACCCCTATGTAACCTAGAGTCTTTTTTTGGCCGTGAATTTCTGAATTCTTTATTTTCCATCCCAGACTTTAGATCATCCCAGTCGAGTTCAAGAAATCGATTTAATGAATCTCCATCAACTAGATGAAGACACATGTCGATTCCCATATCACGACCCAAATGTCTCATGCACATCATATATTCGGATTCACGATAATCAATACATAAAGCAACTGATCATCAATATCATTCGATAGTATTGAAGAATATGCAGTTTCCCGTTAGTAACAGGAGGGGTTGATATGGCTACAATTAAAGAGCAAATTCAAGCCCTCTACGATGAGATTAACAAGACTCAAAAAAACAAAGCAACAAACGCCCATATAGGCAAACTAAAAGCCAAAATTGCACAATTAAAGTTGAAGGAAGAAAAGGCCGCAGCATCTGCAAAAGCGGCAGGGCCTGCCAAAGGATTTGAAGTCAAGAAATCTGGAGATGCAACTGTTGCTTTAGTGGGTTTTCCATCTGTTGGTAAATCTACTCTAATTACCAAGGTCACAGATGCCAAATCCGAGGCAGGTAATTTTGCTTTCACTACCCTAACCTGTATTCCTGGATTAATGGAACATAGAGGTGCTAAAATTCAGATTTTAGATTTACCTGGTTTAATTAAAGGGGCTGCAGAAGGCAAAGGAAGAGGAAAGGAAATACTTGGAGTGATAAGGTCATGCGACATGGTTCTGTATATTGTAGATCCATTCCAAGATTCACATTTCAAAGTTCTACACCGTGAGCTAGAAAACGCTGGAATTAGATTAAATCAAACCAAACCACCTGTGTTTGTTAAACGCGTAGACAAAGGAGGAATCGATGTTCGAACTACTGTAGAACAAACTCACCTCACACCAGACGAAATGGGCGACATTATCCGATCTTTTGGTTATACATCTGCTATCGTCACTCTGAGAGCAGATACCACTGCCGACATGTTAGTCGACACACTGGCTGGTAGCAGAATATACTCCAAGTCGGTAATTGCAGTAAATAAAATCGA
Source organism: Methanobacteriota archaeon (assembly GCA_002707335.2). Taxonomy (GTDB): domain Archaea; phylum Thermoplasmatota; class Poseidoniia; order Poseidoniales; family Poseidoniaceae; genus MGIIa-K1. The sequence continues at coordinate 11,025 of PAMN02000033.1, forward strand.
CATAGCAACTGAAGAAGAAATCCAAAATGCAGAGAAGGCATTACCACAAGATTGGCCGATAATGCGAATTTCTGCTTTCAAAGGCCACGGGCTTGAAGAACTAAAAGATTTCATCTATGATAATCTAGGTTTTATGCGAGTATTCTTGAAACCGCAGGGTCAAGAGGCTGATCTTGAAGAGCCTTTGATTGTAAAAGATGATTCGACTGTTGAAAATGTGTGCAATAACCTGCATAGAGACTTTGTAAGAAAGTTCAGATTTGCGAGGGTTAAAGGCCCATCAGCAAAATTCGATTGGCAAAGAGTGGGATTAGACCATCCCCTCAAAGATGGGGACTTATTGTCTATAATTATCAAAAGATAATCTCATTAGATCATTTCAGCAGCTATAGGTTCGGACTCACCACCGAGAACCGCTCTGGTTTCATTGGGATCAATGAACAAGGCTCCCAAAATTACTAGGGACTCAAAGACTGCGGCAATTAAGAATAATGTGGAGTAACTATACCTACTTCCAAGAGGTTCTGTTAACTGGTACCCAATTATTGCTGAGAGGTTCATCATGGCCATGTAAGCTGTAAATTGAGTGCCTCCCACTTCTGACCAAGTAATCTTCATCATCAGAGAATATATGTTAATCATGACTATTGACCAACCTAGGGTTTGTAATGACCAAATAATTATCATAAACCAAACTTCATCCCATAGTGAGTTAGATAATCCCCAAATTGCTGTAATTATTGAAGTTGCAAGAGCAGAGTATATTATTACTAATTTACCGCCAAATCGTTTTCCTAATTCACCACCGGCAATATACCCTAACATGGTTACTGCTAGCATAATTCCTCCTTTGGTTCCATTAAATTTCTCTTCACTCCACCCTAATTCACTAGTGAATAATTGTGGCAGAATCGCTACTAAAAAGAACGAGATTGATACTAGTAAACTCAGTACAACACCTAACTGCGTTGATCTCAGAGAAAGAGCGGTTTTTACGTTAAGGAATATTTCCTCGAAATTTTTCTTTTGTGTTTCTTCAAACTCCGAGGTTGGAATGCTTTTTTCCTCCCAAGGGAAACGCCTCTCACCGGGTCTTTCTATCATGAATAAAGGAACCATCATTATCAAAACCAATATTGGAATTTGTAACAAAATTGCTCCTTTGATTCCAACAATGCCAATGATGGTTCCTAATCCAGCACCTCCAATAACGGCTCCAACTGATTTAGAAGTAAACATGTAACTGTTTACTTTTTCAAATTCATTTGAACGCAGAATATCGACAGCTAAAGCATCTGTACTTACATCTTGAAGTGAGGTGAAAATATTGTAAATAAAGAACATATATGCTACGTAGTTTACATTCTTTGAGGGATCCGGAATGAAAAGTATAGATGCTAGAATTAGAATCATTCCAGTTTGGGCGATTAAAATCCATGGCCTTCTTTTTCCTAAGCCTTCAAACTGATAGCGATCTATTACCGGACCCCATAAAAATTTCAATGACCAAGGTAGAGTACCTAAAGTCAGTAGAACTGCTAACTCCCCAGGAGCAACACCCTCTACTGCAAGGTATGTTACGAAAGTGACTGTTATGAATCCCCAAGGCAATCCTTGAGCAACATATAACGCACATAGTGTGAATACTCTCGCTTTGTAGTTGTCAATCAATGTAATCCCATCATCTGCAGAACCTGATTGTAATCCAGAATCAGTAGATTCTTCCTCAAGAATATCACTCAATTGGAAACTATCCTTTCTTGTTGATACAAATCCGACAATTAAGAACATAGCAATAAACCATGGAGCGAATAAAAATGCTGAAATTGAACCTGCTCCGATTGACATACTTTCTGATTCAGATGACTCATCATCAACTTCTTCTGCCATTGAGTTCCAGTCCCACCAAGCTAATGTTGCTACAACATTTAATCCCGTTTGGAGGCCAGATTCCAAATTACTCCTACCACCTGCAAGGTTATTGATAACCACCACGTTGTCTGTTTGGGCGTGTTTAGGAGTTTGTTCACAAGTATCTCCTTCTTCGGCAATATATTGATGCTGACCTCTAAGCCATGTTGCTGTGTGATTGTTCATTATGAAATTATAATGGTCAGAGTTTCCTTTTGTATCATCAATAACCTGAACCCATTCTTCTGGATGCGACAAATTAGAATTTATCTCTTTGAGATGGTTTTGGAACCATGCTGCATTTGTCTTCATCTCGTTGGTTACTTCTAATCCATTTGATTCATAGTAAGACCAATCGTTTACGGGGGACGTAAACATGTATAGCGTCCAGTAATCCTCATCACAACCAGATAATTGACTGGCAAGTGGAGTGGGAACAGGCCAATTCAATCCAAACATATCCAAATTAACATATGTCACATTAACATGTTCAGGAATTTGTTCTTCTACAAAATGAAGACTTCCCTTTCCACCACTTTCTGATGATGATGAACCTTGCCACTCTTCATAATCCCACCAACCTAGTTTCCAAGTATGCAGTGGTTTACCTTCCCACTGGGAAAATGCCCTTGCCAATTCTAGCAATGACCCTGTTCCTGTCCCATCATCATATGCACCAGAACTTGTGCAGGTAGGATACGTTTGTCCAACAATCGGTGGGGGTGAATAGCATATTGCATCGTGATGTGCTCCTACAACAATCCAATCGTCTTCTAGAGTGCCATTGATAGTAACAACAATGTTCTCACAATTCGAACATTCTTGGGTTTGGAATGGCTGGCGTTCAACATCATATCCCATGCTTTCGAGTTCGGAGGCGATCCAGTTTCTTGCATTAATATTGGCTTCCGTGTCGATTTTGCGATATCCAAAATCTGCCATCTGAACCATGTTGTCGTATGCAACGCTACCCTCCGGCCATGCAGGTGGTTCAGATTTGATTTCGACCGTTTGAACAGGACCCGCAATTGCACTTGACAATGTGACCTGCAAAATGACCATGCAAAGAAGGAATGGTAATATTCTCTTCCTGTGCATAGTTACCGGTGTATAGTTTGACAAATAAGCCCTACTAGTTTGGGTTACAATCAATCCCAAATTCCCATATCCATTCTTGCATCTTCTGATGCATGAATTTTCGGATCCCAGCGAGGAGCCCAAACCAGATTTATGTGAACACTTTCTACTGATTTCAAAGCGGCTCTATGTGCTGCAGCCATGATTTCGGCGGCTGAAGGGCAACCCGGGCTTGTCAATGTCATGTCAATTTCAGCATGCTCTTTACCGTCTTTTTGTTCAAACCTAACATCATAAACTAAGCCTAATTCTACAATTGAGATTTTTAATTCAGGGTCTTCTACTTCATCTAATGCTTCCAAAACTTCTTCTTTATCTGTCATTATTGACTCCTCCTAACCATTAATTGAATCATATCAAACATAGTCCTAAATCCATTAGACCTCGATGGAGTTAGACTATTCAATATCCCTGCTTCCTCTGCAAATTCTGGCGTCAGTGCAAGAACTTCGTTTACTCCATTACCATTGATTGCTATTGTTAGTATTCCCTGTAAACCCTGAACCATTTTCGCATCAGCTGCCGATTTAAGCCAAACTTTACCATCATTGATATCTATTTTCACATGAGCGACTGATTGACAGCCTTTGACTAATGTTTCATCATTCCAGTCACTTGTTGGAAGTTCATCAACTTCTGTGGAGAAATCCATAAGAATCTCCAACTTTTCGAATTGGTCTTCTATTTCTTTAAATTCATCAATTATCTCTTGTAAGGCATCAGGCCATTTCATGCCATTGCCTCCAAGACTCTATCTATCCCATTCAAGAACGTGGTTGCATCATCTTCGTCATTGTAAATGTAAAATGATGCTCTGATTGTACCTGAAACCCCTAATCTTTCCATTAGTGGTTGTGCACAGTGATGCCCGGTTCTAACTGCTATTCCTTGGGCGTCCAAAAGCCTTGCAAAATCTTCGGGATGTATACTTGGATGCGTGAATGAAACCACTGCCGCATCTTTTTCGCCCAATTGTGAATACACCGTCATTCCTTTAGAGACTAGTTCTTGTTTCACATGTCTAGCGATATTTATGAGTCGTGAATGGTGTTTTTCTAAATCGATATTCGACATCCATTCTAATGCTGCTGCCCAACCGACTCCTTCTGCGATTCTTGGTGTGCCTGCTTCGAATTTGTGTTCATTAACTTGGTATGTTGAACCTGTAATTGAAACTGTTTGAATCATATCTCCTCCGCCCATGAATGGTTGCATTTTCTCAAATGCGCTTTCACTAACAAGTAATGCCCCAATTCCAGTCGGGCCACACATCTTATGAGCGCTGAACGCCAAAAAATCTGCACCTAATTTTTCAAAATCTATTTCCTCATGAGGAACAGCTTGTGCTGCATCTATCAAAACTTTAGCACCTGCTAATTTTGATTTAGTAATAATATCTTCAATTGGGTTGCGAACTCCTAGAACGTTTGAGGTGTGCACCACACAAACGAGTTTTGCACCATCAAGAGAAGCATCAAAAATATCCATATCAAGATTACCATCAATTACAGGAACGTACCTTAATTCAATGGATTTTCTTTCTGCCAGCATTTGCCATGGCACAATGTCACTGTGATGTTCCATTTCTGTTAAGATCACAGCGTCGCCATCTTCCAAATTTGCTTCTCCCCAAGCATGGGCAACTAGATTAATCGATTCGGTTGTTCCACTGGTGATTATGGCTCGGGAGGCATTATATCTCTCCTTTAGAAGACTTCGACATTTCTCATATCCTTCCGTAGCCTCTCCTGCTAATGTATGAACTGCTCTGTGTACATTCGCATTTGACAGAGAATAATATTGGTTCATCGCATCAATTACACAATGAGGTTTCTGTGTTGTTGCAGCATTGTCAAGGTAAACCAGATTCCGACCATTTACCTGGCGCGATAATATTGGAAAATCTTCCTTCAATTAATCACCCCCTGATTAAACACTCAAGATGAACCAGTAATCTCGTTCTTAAAACTGATACTATGTCCTCGTTCTTTATGTCTTTGAATGCATCCATTAGAAATCCTTCTACAATCAAAGCTGATGCTTCACCTTCAGACAAACCCCTTGACTGAAGATAATGGATTTGGTCTACATCAACAGGCGCACTTGCAGCACCATGGGCTGCTTTTACATCATCCGCTAAAACTTCTAACTCAGGAATAGATTCCGCTCTTGACTTTTCGGAAAGTAGTAAGTTTCTGAAAACTTGGCCTGCATCGCTACCATTGGCGTCCTCCACGATTGTAAGGAGACCAGTGCCTACGGAGTGTGATGAGTCATCGCAAGCAGAATGAATGACTAGAGAAGATGTAGTATTTGAGAAATCGTGCGAGATTTCCACGTGGTTGTCATCATGTCTACTTCCGTGTCCGTTAGAAGCAAGACCACCTCTGAAAGAAGCGCCTTGTTTGTTGAGGTTAATTCTGATATCCGATTTATTCAAGAATCCTCCTGATGACATACCAGCATATTCTAATTCTGAATCTCTATCTACAAGCCAATCTTCACATTTTAGTAAATGTGAATCGGTTGCTAAGTCGTTGATTATTGCTACTGAAAATGTCCCTGTAATGCTTCCAAATATTCGCAAGCCACTCCAGCCAGCTTCACCAGAAATTCTGATAATTAACGACGAATTACCTTTTGATACTATTTTTAATTCGCCGGAACAAACATGACCTGAACATCTGATTTCCAGTTCTGTTGACTCATTGTCTAATTCTACTAATTTACACACGCTTGATGTATTATGGATGAAATTCCTTGCAATTTCTTCACTACTTTCTATTTCGTGGTCAATTCCAATTGAAAAATTCATCGGAACGGATGTTGGAATTTCTTCCACTTTTGTTGGATGAATCCTGTGCCAGGGCGTGTATCGCCAAAGATGCTCAGAACGTGGTGGTATAGCAATTTCATGATATTGAATCATCCAATTGCGCCCTCCATTTCCAATTCTAATAGGCGGTTAAGTTCCACTGCATATTCCATTGGCAGTTCTCGAGTAAATGGTTCAAAGAATCCGTTAACGATTAGACCCATTGCTTCTTCTTCGCTATGTCCTCTGGACATTAGATAGAATAACTGATCATTGCTTACTTTAGAGACGCTTGCTTCATGCTCTAAATCAGCACTAGAGTTGCCAACTTCCATGGTAGGATATGTGTCAGATTGACTATCAGAATCCAACATTAGAGCGTCACAGATGACTTTTGACCTGCAACCATGTGCCTTTGGAGTAACTTGTAACATCCCTCTGTATGATGAGCGGCCACCGTTTTTGGAGATAGATTTAGACAAAATATTCGAAGTGGTATTCGGCGCTAAATGGTGGACTTTTGCACCAGCATCTTGATGTTGTCCTTTTCCAGCATAAGCTACTGAAATTACCTCTGCGTGAGCACCTTCTCCCTTCAGAAGCACTGCAGGATATTTCATTGTCAATTTTGAGCCAATGTTACCGTCAACCCATTCTATTGTGGCATTTTTGTGCGCAATACCGCGCTTTGTCACCAAATTGTAAACATTAGCAGACCAGTTTTGAACAGTCGAATAACGAATCTTTGCTCCATCCATTGCAATTAATTCAACAACCGCCGAGTGAAGAGATTCTGTAGAATAAGTTGGCGCAGTGCAACCTTCGACATAATGTAATGAAGAACCTTCATCAGCGATTATCAAAGTTCTCTCAAACTGACCCATATTCTTGGCATTTATTCGAAAGTATGCTTGCACTGGCATTTCAACATGAACGCCTTTAGGGACATAGATAAACGATCCTCCAGACCATACTGCAGTGTTTAGGGCTGAAAATTTGTTATCGCTAGCTGGAACTACGGATGCAAAATATTTCTTGACGATTTCAGGGTATTCTTTGAGCCCTGAATCCATATCCAAGAATATCACCCCTTGCTCTTCTAGGTCTTCCCTTATCGAGTGGTAGACCGCTTCGGATTCGTACTGGGCAGTTACTCCGCCTAACCATTTTTGTTCCGCTTCCGGAATTCCGAGTCTATCGAATGTATTCTTGATATCTTGTGGAACCTCGTCCCAGTTTTTTTCTGTCCCTTTAGAAGACCTGAGGAAATATGTAACTGCATCAAAGTCAATCTGGTTAAGCATATCACAATTACCCCATGATGGCATTGGCATTTCCATGAATCTTTTGTATGCCTTGACGCGAATTTCAGTCATCCATTCAGGTTCAGATTTCAATTCTGAGATATCTCGGACAACTTGTTCGGATAGACCTTTGTCGAATCTTATTGTTGCGTTCTCTGGGTCATGAAAACCATACTTGTAATCGCCAATGGCTTCTCTTGCTGTATTATCTTCCATGAAATCACCTCAAGCCTCAATCCAATCATATCCTCTAGATTCTAATTCTAGTGCAAGTTCAGGACCGCCTGTTTTTACAATCTTACCGTCAATCATGACATGAACAAAATTAGGTACAACATGGTCAAGTAATCTCTGATAATGTGTTATTAGCAGACAACCAGCAGCAGGTGAAATTGAATTTATTCCATCCGAAACAACCTTTAGAGCATCAATATCAAGTCCGGAATCTGTTTCATCTAGAAGCGCAAGACAGGGATTAAGCAATAACATCTGAAGGATTTCCAAGCGCTTTTTTTCTCCCCCACTAAATCCATCATTAACCGATCTGCCCAAGAATGACTTGTCCATATTCAATGATTTCATGTGAGATAGTAGTTCTTTTCTGAATTCCCTAGCAGAAGGTGCGTCATCGCCTCTTACTGTTGATACTGATTTCCTTAGGAAGGTTCCAACTTGAACCCCTGGAATGGAGGACGGATATTGGAATGACAAAAACATGCCCGCCTTCGCTCTTTCATGGACTTCCATATCCTCGACAGATTTACCATTAAAACGAACTGTTCCACTTGTAATTGTATATGCAGGATGACCCATTATTGCATTGGCTAGAGTTGATTTACCTGAACCATTTCTGCCCATAATAGCATGGACTTCTCCAATGTGAATTTGCAGAGACAAACCTTTGATGATTTCCGTTTCATCGACACTGACATACAAGTCGGTGATATCGAGAACCATTTCTCCCATGGTAACCTCCTGCAATCACACCTTTATGAAACACTGTACTGGTCAACCCCACAAGTGATATTTACTAACGATACAAAATACGAGGTTTATTGAATAATTACTTTGAGGATTAAACATGGATGATGACCTATTGGAGCAGTATAGGATTGAGGCTGCTGCTGCAATGGAAAAAGAGTCTATGAAGCGTATTGCTGAAACTGTCGACGTTGAAAAAGAGGCTAAACTAAAATCATCTTCTCTACATGATGTTGAAGACTTGGTTGGTGCTCTGTTGGCAAGACTTGGCCCCGTCAGAGCAGCTCTTGATGGTCATGGAGGAGGAATTTCTGTGGAAAGTCAGGAAAGGGATGATAATGGCCTATCATATGTTTTAGATTTGACAGGAGCTTGTCTTTCCTGCGGAGCCGCACCAGGAACTCTGGAAGGCATCAAAAAAGACCTAGAAGAAGATGATGAGATTGCATCGGTTAAATTTAGTTCAAAACTTTTGGACACTTTTGATGAACTAGGCAGAGAGTTCATTCTGGCACATGGTAACGTAGAATTTGTTTGATGTGGGAGGTTAATGTATGAAATGGAAATCCGATATCAGACCAGAACCAGAACCATGCAGAGAACAAGACGAAGGTAAATTCGAAATCTCATACAGGGATGGCCAAGCAAGACTTGGGAAATTGCACACCAAACATGGCATATTGCAAACTCCCTGCTTGTTACCAGTCATTAATCCTAATATTCGCACAATTGAACCCAATGAAATGTGGAACAAATATGGAATTCAGGCATTGATTACAAATTCTTATGTGATCTGGAAACACGACGAATTGAAGGAAAAAGCACTTGCAGATGGCGTTCATTCTCTCCTTGATTACCCAGGTGTCATCATGACTGATTCTGGAACATTCCAATCTTATGTTTATGGAGATGTAGAAGTAGGCGTAGAAGATATCGTGAAATTCCAAAATGACATTGGCGTAGACATTGCAACCATGTTAGATGTTTTCACCAGACCTGACATGACCTTCGCAGAAGTCGAAGAGGCTGTAGATGAGACGCTGAATCGTGCAGAAAAATCACTTACTGCAGCTAATGGAACTATGTTAAATGGGCCTATTCAAGGAGGAATATTTCCAGAATTGCGCGTGAAAAGCGCGAAAGGAATGAGTGAGCACGCATTTTCTGTTCATCCAATCGGCGGTATTGTTCCAATCATGGAAAATCACAATTATCGAGATTTGGTCAAAATAATGCTAGCATCAAAATCCAATCTCACTCCAAACAGGCCAGTGCATATGTTTGGATGTGGCCATCCTATGCTATTCCCAATGCTTGTTGCTATGGGAGCAGATCTCTTTGACTCTGCTGCCTATGCATTGTTTGCCAGAGATGGCAGATTGCTTACGCCGTGGGGAACTGAACGTATTACTGAGATGGAAGAATGGCCAATATTGATGCCTGCAGTAGTAGGTGTTACGCCAGCAGAAGTACGCTCCATGTCAAAAGATGAAAGGACTGAGATTTTGGCAAAGTTTAATCTTGAGGTTACACTTCAGGAAATGTCTAGATGCAGACAGGCTATCAGGGATGGAAAGATATGGCAACTGGCTGAAATGCGTAGCCACCAACATCCTTCATTGCGTCAAGCGTTTTTGTGGCTGATAACCAATCCTGCACGCTCATCCATGGAGCCACTAATTTTGGATGATGTTACGGCTTCAAAAGAAACTGGTTCAGAAAAAGGTGCTTGGGAAGAGAATTGGGATTGGTTGGTGTATTCACAAACCAGTCCAAGAATTGGATCTGAATCTTGGGGTGGCTTTGACACATATCATCGGCCACAAATTGAATTAGCAAGAAGAAGATTATTCTCTAGGTGGAAATCAAATAAAACAGGAGACGTAATATTATTCCACGGTGCGAGTGCACCTTGGAGAGAAAGAATTGGGTACTTGACTGATAAACTGGTAAACACCGATTACGAATTATTTGTTTACACCCCTGTCGGTTTACTTCCATGGGGTCTTGAAGACCTAAACCCTTGGGCACATATCGAAGGTCCAGATTGGCTTTGGAAAAGAAGACCTGATTTATCCTGGGCTCAAAGAGAGTTAGAACGTCTGGGAATAACAGACAGGAAAATTATCACTTTTGATATATCTGACACTGAGAACCTTCATGAAAAAATGTTCAAAAAATTATCTCTTGATGAACCTAAAAGAGACCAAAACAAACGCCTAACGGAACAGATGGTTCAAAAATTAGTAGTTCTACTAAATGTTGAAAATTCTACAGCCCAGGACATATGCGATGATGCTACTTTCACCATGAGCAGGACAGAAAGAATCAGAAATATGACTGACAAAGAAGGAAGGCATCTATTTTCCCCACGACTCGCGGAAGGAGGAATCTCTCTAACCATCGATGGTGCTACATTACTTCATTCTCTTCGTAAAGAAAAGATTCCTATTGGATTCCCAGATGAAGAGTTTGGATTTTGCCCAGGCAAAGGACCTGCTTGGATTGTAGTAAACGATGACGCTGTTCCGTACATAAAACAGGGTAGAAATGTAATGCATGGATTCGTCGAAGGCGTTGACAAATGGCTAAGGCCAAATGAAAATGTTTTGATCGTAGATACAAACGGGAACTTGGTTGGTTTTGGCAGGTCGAATTCAACCGTTTCAGAAATGGCATCATCAACAAAAGGTATTGCGGTAAAAACAAGAGAAGGCATACGATAATGGGTTATGTTCAAGTGCTTCTTGACATGTGTTTTGACTATGGACAGGGAGTTGATTATAGAATCATCAGCCCTGACAAAAATGTATGGACCACATTTAGCACTAGATTCTTTGGATATCAGAATTGAAAAAGGCGCTACTGGACTGCTCGGACCCAACGGTGCAGGTAAATCCACATTTCTGAAAACTATTCTAGGACTGATCCAAGTTACTTCAGGAGAAGGCAGTGTATTAGGATACGACATCAGGACACAAGGTGAACAAATAAGACAACGAATTGGATATATGCCTGAATATGATGCATTAAACCCCAATATGGAGGCGATCTACCAAGTCAAGTACTGTGGCGAATTGATTGGAATGAATCCTAATGTTGCGCTACAGCGCGCACATCAAGCACTGGAGTACGTGGGCCTAGGAGAGCAAAGATACAGAGAGGTCTCAACATTTTCAACTGGTATGAAGCAAGCGACAAAACTTGCTTGTGCACTAATTCACGACCCTGAATTGATTATTGCTGATGAACCAAGCAATGGTTTGGATGCAAAATCTAGAGAATTTATGTTAAACACGCTTAATATCACAGTTCAATCTGGTGAACGTTCAGTGCTAATGGCATCTCATCTTATGGAAGATGTTGAGAGACTTTGTGACAATATAGTTCTGTTACACAAAGGCAGATTAGCCGCTCAAGGCAAAATCGAAGATCTCAAAGCTATCGACAAGGAAGTAGAAATCCATGTATGGGGAGCCGCATCAAAAATGGAAGAATCCCTGAAAGATTCTGGGCTCAAAGTTAGACGAGAAGGTCGAGTGATGAGAATCGGACATACGGGAGATGAAACCTATTCGCAAATCCTAAAATCAGCCGCTGAAGTTGGCAGCCAAGTAAGAAAAATGCACGACTATGAAGCTAGTCTTGAAGACCTATTTCTTGTAATTATGGAGAGGCTAGGGCATGATGTCAAAAGTAGTGACGAGTTATTGGAGGGTTCTATATGACAGAAGAGCCATTCGAACCAGTGAAGGAAAAAGAGGCTTCCTTCGACGCAAAAACTCCCGTTACAGGACAGACGAAAATGCAAGCAGCCTGGTCTGCAAATCCAGATGATGATTCTGGCGCTCAGATCGCCTCTGCTCCGCAAGGCCAAATTTTTGAGCAAGTATATCAGCCATGGAATGGAGAACTAAATCCCAGATGGATGAGAAATTGGACAATACTTAGACATCATATTCTTGGTATATTCAAAAAAGGACACAGGCCTTGGAATTTGGTTACAAAATTGTTTGTCTTTTTCGTAATAATTGCTTCATTGACAGATGTTGCAATGGTAGTTTTGTTCGGTGTATTGGGTGACTCTTATTTCTATGACCTTTGGGGCGTTAACAGAAATAATCTATATGGCCATGTGTTAGGTTTCTTCCCAAGAAACATTCTCTATTATCCAATCTTAGCTGCTTTATTGGTTGGAGGTATTATTTCGGAAGACAGAACTCATGGAACTAGTGCAATTTACTTTTCAAGACCAATAAACCGATTTGATTATGCATCAATGAAATTTCTTTCCGTTGCTATGTTATTATTGTTAGTAATCAATGGAACTCTAATCCTATACTATCTCTCCGAAATTTTGGTTAAAGGAAGAGGTTGGGCATGGATCATTGATACATTTCCAATGTTCTTGGGAGCATTCCTTTCAGGGATTATTCTCTCCTTTACATATACCTCAATCGGTCTTTCTCTTTCTAGCATTTCGAGGGGGAAGTTCTTCCCTGCAATTGGCCTTATTGCAATTTTAATGGGTACAAAAGCAGTTGCATCTATCATTGATAGATTATTTGAAAATTCGATACTCTATGTCATCTCTCCTTTCGATTCTGTTTGCCATATAAGTCAAGAATTATTGGGAATAGAATCTACCTACAACCACCCATGGGCATGGAGTCTGGCATCAGTGGTTTTGGTGAATGGATTAGCGTTGTATCTATTAGCAAACAGAGTCAGTTCGATGGAGGTGACAAGAGAATGATACCCGACTTGAATCAACCAGTTAAGGCTGAGAATGATGGATGGACTCCAAGTAACAATGTACCTGTAGTTATGTTTGACAGGGTTTCAAAGTCGTATGGCAGAATAAATGCCGCAACAGGCATATCTTTGGGAATATCAGGCGGCGTTACTGGAATTTTAGGAATGAATGGGGCTGGAAAATCAACCATGTTCAAGTTGATGATGGGCAAAATAAGACCTAGTTCTGGAGCCATCAGGTTGTTTGGGGAAGACCCCTGGAAAAACACAGCACCTTACTCAAGAGTTGGATTTGTCCCAGAACATGAAAAACTACATGATTGGATGACTGGTTTTGATTTCGTAACAACATTCGCAAGGCTACATGGTTTAACCAGAGCAGAGGCTGAGAAAGAGGCAACACGAGTTCTAAAGTTCGTATCTTTGGATGATGTAATGCACAAACAAATTGGACAGTATTCCAAAGGTATGCGCCAACGTGTAAAAA
>PAMN02000046.1 GCA_002707335.2 Methanobacteriota archaeon
ACATATGCATCTATAGCATCATCGCCGAAACCAATCAACCCTGAGCCTGTTGAAAGACGTTGACTGTACTTTCCGTAAACCCTAGATTCATATTCTCTTTTATTGGTAAATTGTTCGTCAAGTGAAATATTGCCATCTCTGTTACAGTCTACAGAATCTTGGTCACTGTCCAGCCACTGATCAGAATCGATTAGTGGATTCATCGACCACCTATTATTTTCTAAATCCCAACTGGTGAACCAATATTCAAACCCGTCAATCATTCCATCGTTATCTGTGTCTGACAGTGTTGGGTCGGTTATTCCCATTATTGTGGCAATAAAGGTATTAGGAATCCCAGTAGATTGCCATTCAGAGAAATCTGCAAGGTGTCTTTTACCCCTTTGCCCTTTTTCTAAAATTATTGTATAAACTCTCTGTGCTTTTTGTGTTGGGTCGTTTAAGTCTCCATCAATATGCATTAATGGTGAATCGAGAGGATGGTTTCCACCATTTTGTGGATTCGTTGTAAGCAAAGAAAATTCCTGTGCATCTGTGAGGGCATCTTCATCAGAATCAAATGAACCATCACCTGGAACCAATGGATTTAGTGTCCATACTTGAGCAGAGTCGTTCCAGGTAGTGAACATCAATTCTAGGCCATCAATGAATCCATCACCATCAGAGTCAGGATTGTTCGGATCTGTTGTCAATCCAGAAACATTAATCTGATCTTGTGATATAAATGAACCAAATGATTCAGAATTTGTTATTCCAGGCCATTGCTGAATAGTGTATCCCAATCCAGCAGTTGTTACAAACCACTGAGGAGAGGTTCTGTTCTGATTAGTCTCTGATAACTCAGGTGCTATACTGTTGTATTCTTCCCAATTACTCATTCCATCATTATCGGCATCTTCCCATCGATCATTTGAATCAAGAGGATTTAAGGTCCATACTCCATCGAAGATATTCCAACGGGCATACCATATTTCCCAACCATCTGGCATGCCATCTGAATCGCTGTCTGCACTAGTAGGATCTCCCGTTATACTGCCATCTGAAAATAATCCTTCAGGAGCACCGTTATCCGAAATGTTTCTAAACAAATCAGTTGAGAATCCATCTGGAATCATTTCTCCCTCAAGTGACATATTACCTGAGAATAATTTGTCTCTAATGTTATATTCCAACCAATTTACAAATGCCTCGTTGTCTTCTATCACACCGTTATGATTGATATCGTAGCCATCTCCATCAGGGTTTTCGAATAAGTCACTTCCGTTCAAAGGGTTGATTCCAACTTTACTAACGTCCCACGTACAAGCACCTCTAGCTTCCCATCCATCCGGCAACGTATCACCGTCAGAATCTTTGTTATTCGGGTCAGGTTCCGCCCACAATGCAACCGCTTGTTCAGTCTCTAAATGACTCTCTAGTAAGTCTCCAACGAGACCTGATTGTTTGATTAAACTCCACTGATATTCGCAAAGATTGGATAGGCCATCACCATCTGCATCCCAATTGGCGTCATTAGGGTCATTAGGATCCATTGTCCAGTTGTTGGAGCCTGTGAAAGTTGCTCCAATCCATCTCCTGTGCAATAATTCCCAGCCATCTGGCATGCCATCTCCATCAGAATCTTGATTTGTTGCATCGGTTCCTAAATCGATTCCAAGAGATGACAAATAAGTTGTATTGACGGATTCGGCAATAGATTCATCACAAACATGTTCGTAATCATATTGATTTGTGTAGTGACACCAAAGAGGAGTTGTTTCATGGAATATACCGAAATATTCAGATCCGTCACTTACTCCATCTCCGTCGGTGTCAACTTTTCGAGGGTCGGTGGCATTATACCCGGACACGGTTCTTGCAGTATATCTAAACTCATCCAAATTTCTCCACAGTCTTTCGTTGATAGGATCACTGTCTAAGTTGACACCATCACCGTCTGCATCTAACAAAGCATCCCATGGATCAGTAGGATCCAAACCGTACCTAACTTCCCAACCATCGGTCATACCATCTGAATCTGAATCGTTTGCCATTGGATCAATTAATTCCAGATTGGAATATTTCCCAGGGCCAATTCCAGTGAAGACTGTCTCGACACCCAAAACAGAATGCACACCTATTGCAGAAATCATTCCTGGAACCCATTCTTGATTTGTCATCCCATATACAGCATTGTAGCCCCCATTTAGTGACCACAATCCCCATGCGGAACCAACCAAAAGTTCGGAATCAGTCGGTAGAATAGAAATGATATCATTTGTACCTTGAACCGTAAATCCGTTTATTCCTGGGTGCTCTAAATCCCCACTATGAGTTAAAGCATCTGACAATAGGTCAAGTCTGTGCAATCCTGAGGGAGTTCCTATCCAAGCAACCTGTGCAGGGGAGTTAACTGGGCCATCTGTAATCAGGGCATTTACTTGGGCAGGATTTCCACCTCCAAATGCACCAATCGCTCTCAAAGAGTCAATATTTGCAGCGATAGTGGTTGGTTCAGGAGAAAAAAAGAATTTCCAGTTTGGAACTGAATTATCTCTTGCACTAGAGGTCTCAACAGTAAACAATCCCACATCCGTTCCAACAAATAGTACTAAAGAACCTCCGCTGATTTCAGTGTGACTGATAGACGTAGCCGTTGCATTTCCTGCATTCATAGCATTTGAAATTCCTTGTCCGACATCATATTTTGTGATGGTTACTTGCCCTACTTGGAAAACTGAACCAAATCCTGCTTGCCCTAATGCAATGAAATATTCGTCAGTTCCATCAGATACTAGTTGAGCACCAGCTGTGTATCTTCCAGGATAATAATCCCAAGTGGATATGTCAGAAATTGAGTCTTCGCTAAGCGGAGCAAACCAAACACCTTTTTCCGTAATTAGAACTAAGTAGTCGTCGAGTAGAAACATGTCATGCAGGTCATGGCCTTGTGGTATTTCATGATGCTCGGCGGTCTCTGAATCAAAATTAATTACAGAAATACCTAGTTTTGTTCCAACCCATAAATCGTCTCCTACCGAAATAATATTGCGAATATCATGATTGTATACAGATACACCATCTGATTGTAATTCTTGATAGAGCAGGTATTCTTGATAACTATCCGATGTAGCCTCCAATCCGACTGATCTCATTCCTGCTTTCACTGTGTTACCATCATCAAGATGAGTAAGATATTCCTCTAGTGTCGAAAGTTGTTCACCCAGAGCGAGTGCTTCTTCGGAACGTGAGGCGTCGACACTGATTATTCCGTCACGATTGGCATCCCAGCCATCATTATCTAAATCAATTAGAGCGTTGGAACGATTTAATGGGTCTAATCCAAAATGAATTTCCCAGCCATCATTGATATCATCTCCACTTGAAGGGAAGAGACGACGATTTTTGACTCCGTCCCAATTATATCTGTCACTATCTTCATCTAGAGGATTTGTCCCTAACCAGATGTATTCATCGATGACATTAGCAGTACCATTTCTTGCGCATGCAGAAAGTATGTTAGGGAAATTTGTGTAATTTGAATCCGATGATATGAAAGGCCATTCGTACAGTAAAGCTGTTCCCGGACCAGGGGCATAGCACCTCAAACCATCAAGTTCGTTTGTCCAGTTCCCAGGTGAATTATACGAATATTCTTCAGATGATGTTAGCATTTCGTTTAATGTTACAAAACCATCTCGATCTACATCGAAACCATCTTCATCCAAATCAAGGTCTGCATCACTTGCATTTAATGGATTGAAATATAGGCATGTAAATCTATTTTCTTCTGAATCGAATCCACCTAATCGCTCGCACATGTGCACTTCGAATCCATCTGGCATTCCGTCCCCGTCAGTATCCGATTTTCGTGGGTCGAGATAAATCCTGTCTCCAGACTCATCGATTATGCCAGGCAATCCTCTTTGAAAACTAGGATCTGTACATCTTGCGGGGTAAGGCCAACAATACTCTTCGGTATTGTTAAGCCCGTCTAAATCAAAATCCACTAACGCATCTGAAGCATTGTCTCTATCCAAACCCTGCACTGCGACTGCTCTTCCATCAGGGGATGAAAAATTGATATAATCACTGAACAAATTTTCATGAACATCAGGGATTTTATCGCCATCGGAATCGGTAGCAGGCGGCCTATCTCCCTCCGTCAAATTTGGATTTGTAGTGCCTACATTGGAGATTGCAGGTAATTGTGAAACAAAGAATAAACCTGCCACAACCATTACTGTCATCAAAAGCGTTGACTGTGAGCGACGCATACTTACCACCTCGGGCGCGGTTGCACCCAATATTACCAACACTCCAACCAACCTTAATAGAGTGATGGAACATTGTTCAGACAGAAAATGACATTGGAAATGAATACGAAGGCAAAAAATAAGGTGTTAAAGTCAGAAATAAACGGTTAATTCAAAGGCCATACGCGTCGGGCTTGTATAGTTCACATGTCGTTATCCTTCACACATTTGGGAACCGGGAGCAGAGGAAACTCAACCCTTATCGAATGTGGAGACAAAATGGTATTGATTGACCAAGGTTTTAGTGGAAAACAACTGGAACTGCGGCTTGCTAGGATGGATTTAAAACCCAACGAAATTGATGGAATATTAATTACTCATCATCACTCTGACCATGGAGGAGGTGCTCGAATTGCTCAGAAAAGGTGGGATATACCTGTTTTTTGTAACGACAGGACCGCTACTGCCCTAAATCTCGACCTTTCCAAGGTTAGTTTGTTTGAAAATTTAGATGCTTTAGAGTTCGGTAATGACCTAGCAATTTTACCTGTACCCGTCCCACATAGTGGCGCAGATAATGTTGCATTTATTGCATCGCATAGAGGAGAAAGAGGGGCAGTAATTACTGATTTAGGTTCGTGGACTGAAGAGCTTGTAAATCATGTCGCTGGTTGCCACCATATCTCAGTAGAAGCAAACTACGATGTCAATCGACTGATGAATGGACCATACCCAATGAAATTGAAAGATAGAATTTCAAGCAGAGGTGGACACTTATCAAATGACCAAACAGGCCATTTTTTGTCTCGAGTAATTAGCGAAGACACCCGATCTGTAGTATTAACTCACCTTTCTGAACAAAATAATGCACCTCACCTTGCAGAGTCTGTCGTGCTTTACCACATACAAGACCAGTTTGAGGGTGACATACAAATCTCTTTACAGGATGGGCCAGAATTTACTCATCATATTGGTCAAAGTGAGTCTGAAAAAGTTGCTAGAGAAGGGATATATCTCAGAGGATAGCAAGATAACTAAGATTGAATGGTCAAACCATAAGAGGGGGGAATAATCTCTTGCACACAATGAGAGGCACAGTAACCCGCCGTGACGACCACGCAGTGAGCGAGGTTATTGGCGTAGTTATGCTTCTTGCAATGGTAGTTACAATGATGGGTGGAGTGTTCTTGGTCTTAACACCTTATGTGAATGATTTCCAAGATAACACATCATGGGCTAATGCTAATGGCATTGCTGAAAGAATAGATTCAAGAATTGATGTGGTTGCATCTTCATCAAATGACACTGGACTTCGCACAACAATAAACTCATTGTCAAGTTCAATTGTTCCAGTTATGAATGCCGAAAAATGGACGTTAAGTGCTGATTTGACATGGAACGAAGAAATACAAGTAAGGTATGTTAATCAAACAACTTTTTCAGTTCACGCTATTAACGAATCTGCCGTTAAAGCTCACATTTGGACTCCTTCGTCTGAACAATTTATCACATTCAACTCTAGCCCTGAAATTTTGACATTCGAGCACGATTTAAACATCCAAGGAACCTACATGATAACAATTTACAATTCAGATGGAGAGGCCATACACAGACACACTGAAGCATCATTATCTGGCCTGTTAGTAAAAACTAAGGTTCAGACTGGGGAACATTCGATTGGAATTATTAATGATGCCAGATTCGATAAGTTTTCTAATGAACCTTGGGACATTACAACCTCTGCTGACATGAAGATAGAGGAATTATTTGACGGAACTATGAGAACAAGTCTCTCACTTAGAAATATCCAGGTCGCAGGCGCTGTTCCAAATGGTAGAGATGCCATATTCGACATAAAATCACTAGGCCCTGTGGAACTCTTTAGTGGTGATGCATGGAATTTTAGATTCACATATGAATCAGAACTAGGACCAACAATTACTCCACAAATGCATGAAGGATGGTTAATCGATTATCAACTTCACAAAGTTTCAGACACACTAGATGAGTATAGAGGAATTAGGCCATGGCAAAGAGCAAGTGGGTCCGATGGCCTCACGATAGACCATGATGGTAAAATGATTGATTTAGAAATCGATTTACAACTAGTGGAGGTTAGCAAATGATGCGAACAAATTTCCACCGTGATGAAGAAGCTGTTAGTGCGGCTGTCGCAACTGTATTGCTATTTGGTGGAGTTATTTCCATAATTGGTTTAATGCTATTATCATTAGTCCCAATAATCCAAGAACTTGAAGGTTCGCTGAAGCGAAGTGACATGCAAGCCCAAATGGAGATAATGGGACATGAAGTTACTTTATTGTCTGAATCGGGACTGCCAGGAGACACCTCTGAAGTCGAATTAATTCCTGTTGATGGTACACTCAGATGGGACAGAACACGAGGCGGAATGTGGTATTCGGCTTCTTGGCATGAGGATTCTACATTCAGAATAAGGGGTGCATTAGACTTAGATCGTACCGTAGAAATACGCCACCCTGAGAGCCATATTGAAGCCGTTTGCTTCGAAGATATGCGATTAGGTCCAGATAGACATTTCATGTTCACACCAAATTCGGATGCTGATTATGTTTTGATTTCTCCAAAACACGGGTTATCAATACCACTCGGCCCGGTAATGGTGGAACAATCTGGTGTCGAATATCCTGTTTCAATTGGAGAAGTGTTACGTTTGGATGCAAATGAAAAGATTTCTTCATCACATGACCTAATTGGAATCGAAATCTTTGGAGAGGGAGGAACTGTCATTGTCCCTCCAGTCAAGTCTAACCCGGTCACTGGCATGGGACAGAATTGGGCAGTACCAATTCCAGAGGGGAACATAACTGTCGAATTAATGTCTAAAGATGACATGTTGGTGCAATATTCAATTAATGGAAATCTGAATTCTGAAGTTGTTCTACAGCCAAGTGGTGTACGATATGCTAATTCATGGTCAAAAGACTTCACAACAACAAGTGATTCCCTGTTAGAAATTGTGACCGATGTTGATGCTCAGTTAATGATCATCCATGAAAATACCGGGCAAGCAATGATCCTAGGTCAGGAGAATAATTACATCTCCAAGCACTTTGTTGCCCCACATACAGATGGAAATATTACGATTTTTAATCCAAATGAAGATTCTGCAACCCTCAATTGGCGAAACGGAGGCTTTTCAATTCCAGGAAATCAAACTATGACAATTGATTGGCCACCAGTTGGAATAGAGAATTCAACCACACTAGAAAGTAACCAGGACATAATGGTAAAATGGAGTAAGAACAATCAAGGAACCTTCATTTTACCCGCTATTGACACAGGCCAATTAACAGGCATGGAATTTATTGAAAACCAAACTGACCAAATGGTCAATACAACATCGAAGAACGGAGACTATATGCAAAAATTTGTCAAGAATGGAGATAATGGAATGTTAATGCTCGAGGATGATGGAGCAATGAGATGTCTATCAATTGACAAAACTGCTTCAGGATGGATAACCACTAATTTACCTTGGGACACCATGAACGGAATTCCTGAGGGACAGATTGTGAAAGCGTGGCAGGAAGGTAATCACCCAGCTAGTATTGAAATTACGTTAATCGGCGAAAATGAAGACTCTAATTTCGCAGTTTTATCAACCGCATGGGCATTTCACATATCGAGGTTGACGTATGAATTTGACACTTCTATTACAGGATTAGAAGTAGCTTGGAGCTCAGGTGCAATTGTTACTAATCATCCTGAATTAAACCCTGCAATTCTTGTGGGGCCAACAGATAGACAAGGCCCTGGCCCACGATTTAGCGTAACCGTCCCTTCACTACATCCTACCGCTACATCGGTCGAAGGTAGTGGTTACATGAATCTTAATCTTGAATTAACAATGCGAGAAAGTCTTGCATCCTGTACTGCCCATGATGTTAGAAGAGGATGGGTAGGACCTTATGGTGATGCTATTGCAACATGGTCGAGTGAAGGGTTAGAATCATCCAATGACTGGATTGTAAATCCAAGTAAATTAGATCAATTAAATGACTATACTGGTTGGGTTCCAATCCCAACCCATGGACCCAGTGAATCGGTTTGGCATACTGCTGGTGAGCCGATTCAATTCAACCTACAAATTAGCAGCATAGATGTTGACATTGCGGAGGTTGGCTCATGAATCAGAAAATTGTCCGTGATAATTCAGGAGCTAGCACAGAATTAGGCTACATATTCACATTTATGCTAGGAGTTATTTTCTTATCGATGTTCAGTGTTTGGGCTTTTGGCCTAGAAACATCAACTAGAGAAAGGTGGAATAGTACTGCTGTCGACGTAAACATGGCCGACATAGCAGGTGCTGTAGAAAGAGCAGATGCTGCTAGTCGTGAAGACCCTAATTGCAGGTACGCAGAGGTCGTTGAATGGAGACTAACCGAGGCAGATGAATCTCTGTTTACATTAACCCTAGATGATGAAGGTTTACATTTAGACCATACAGAGAATGCATTAGATCGTGACGTTCTTATTTCAGGAGTAGGTGCTGGAAACTATGATGGAACAATGACTTTAGCAGGAACTACAAGTATCTGGATTGTGTATGAAGATGGTTTGACTTACATTACAAAAGAAAAACCGTATTTCTGATTAACGACCCATGACAGCGGTGTGAACCATCATTTGGACTTCTCTCATTCTAGTCTGAGCACCTAATTCTCTGAATACTGACAGTGCCCTTTGGAGATACTCCATACGTCTCTGTCTGTCAGGAGCGACTCCTCCTAATCTAGCCAATAGTTCACCGATTTGCATTCTCAAATCATTTGCCTCTGATATGACTAATGCTTCTCTATACCTTTCTAAGGCATCTTCGATTCTACCGCTATCTTGGAGAACCTCTCCTAATAGAATAGATACCTCGACCAATGCAAGTGGATCTCCTGCTTCGCCCATTGTCTCAAGTGCCCCAGTGTAATGATGCAATGCTAAATCAGAATCACCTGTTTTAGCATAAAACCGGCCTAATACTGCCCTTGCTCTAGCATGTAAGATTGAATCCTCTATGTCGATTGTTCTCTCGTAGGAAGATAAAGCGTGGTCTCTTGCCCTATCTTGTTGACCAAGGTCTAGTAAAGCCCTTGCTAGAACAATTTGTGCAGGAATTAGGTCTGGAGAATCATTTGATGAAAGTATACTCTCAACCTCAGAATACGCTTCAAGGGCTTTATCTTTCTCACCCTTTCTTCTGAGTATGTATCCCATATTATTGTATGATCTTGCAGCTCCTAGTGCATTATTCATAGAAATGAATAATTCTAATGCTTTCGAGTGCATTTCGATACTTGATTCTGAATCCCCTCTCTTCAAAGCAATATCTGCTAAATTTGAAAGAATATCTGCAATAATGTCATCCAGTCCTGCTTTTTCTGCTAGAGGTTTAGCATTGTTGAATGCTTCTTCTGCTTCATCAAACCGTCCTAGTAAAGAAAGCACTTCCCCTCTTAATCGGTCTATCTTGCACGCATCTTCAGGCTTAATTGATTCTAATTCTATTGCTGCAAGCAGATGTAACAATTCAATATGTCCTTCTTTTACAAGGTCTCTACCCCTTTCGGTAACAATTTCAACTGCATCTTCATGTCTCGATGAAGAAATAAGATGGTAGATTAATTCCATAGCGACTGAACTATTGTCAGTTTGTTTTTGGTACCATCCAACTGCTTTGTTATGCAATTCCTCTTTTGATTGGCTGTCAAGACTCTGGAGTAAAAATTCTCTAATCAAATCATGCACATCATATGTATCAGAATCTGCTTGTCTTGCCAATCCGGATTCAACCAGTTGATCGAGTTCATCAACGCTAAGACCTTGAATCGTTATAGCATCCAATGGGATTGGTTCTCTGTACACTGAAAGCGCCCCCAATAACCTCTTTTGTTCCCCTGATAATTTTGAAAATATTTCAATATTGACATAATTTTCTAAGGTTTCATGAAACGCACCTGCTGATGCCCCGCGATTAATCAATTCAAGAATTAATGGGTGACCCCTACTAAGAGAGTGTATGTATAGCAGTTTATCTTGATCTAAATTATCAAACGCTGTTAATAGTGACCTTGTTGATTCTTGGTCTAGCCCTTCTAATGGCAATACCAAAGAGACAATTTTGCCTTCTGCATCTTTTAGGGGTACAACTTCTTTGAAAGAGCGAGAAAATAGTACTAATCCAACCTCTCCTTCATATTCAATCAATCCTCTCGAGAGAGCTTGTATTGTTTGGTGTAATGAGATGTCATTGACCTTGTGGTAGTCATCGATTACGATCAATGCTGGAGAATTAGACAAGGCATCTAGAATCAATCTAGCAGCATCTGCGGGTTGCGGAACTGGTGTTGCAGAGATATAATCTGCCAACATCGAATCTCCAATACCTGATAACCAGTCTGCTATCGCTTCAAAAAATGCTCTGCTGCCATCCCAATCTTGACACCTGTGGTAAAGCAGATTACGTTGGTGTGTAAATGATTCAATCACCTTAGCAGCCATTGTAGTTTTACCAATTCCCGCTATACCTGGAACCATTAGTGTTGTAGGCCTTGCCTCAATCAAATTGACCATGTTTTCCAATTCTTTTGACCTACCATAAAAATGACGAATTCGAGGTAAATCACTAAGACTTGATACCAATTGTTTTTCTACATGTTTAGATAAATCTCTTTCGACTAAATCAGATG
Organism: Methanobacteriota archaeon; assembly: GCA_002707335.2. GTDB lineage: Archaea > Thermoplasmatota > Poseidoniia > Poseidoniales > Poseidoniaceae > MGIIa-K1. Next base: position 10,961 of record PAMN02000046.1, read on the forward strand.
ATAGAGACCTTACATCAAGTACCGAATTATCATTCAAATAGCGTATTACATCTACCGGCCTCATCGAGAATGGCAACTTATCCTGAATTTCACCTAGTGTAGATGAAATTGTTTGGCCGCCTGGGAGGATGGCTCTTAGCTGGAATTCTCTCAACCGTTTCCACGTTTCATCTGCCAGAGAGATTCCTGATTCTGTGAGGAAGTATGCTTTCCTCTTTCTGCTAACACCTTGAACGTGTGCCTGTCTCTCGACCAATAACCCTTGGTCTTTCAATCCTGCAATCGCTCTTGGAACATTAGACCTTGCAATAGCCACTGCATTTGCTATTCCCATTTGGGATAAAGCAAACGGGACTTCAACGGAATTTATGAAATCTGAAAAATCAGACAAATGTAACAAGATACGCTCTTGCACACCAGGCTTAGGTCCAGAAACCATAATCACATCTCCAAAATATCCAACTCAATCACTGTTGAGGAGGTCGATAATTTGGGTCAGCAACCCATTGATTGGATGCTGCATCCCAAATCCATCCCGGATGTTGAGGTTGAGAAACTGGTACTGGAGCGGGTGCTGCTGCAGGAGTAGATTGTGCAGTTTCTGCCGCTTTAGCTTTAGCCCATGCATACGGATCTTCAGCTTTCAATACTTCTTCATCTACTTCATCTTCGTCTTCAAATTCTTCAAACTCAACAAAGAAGTAAGCCCCAACTCCTGCCAGGACAATTAATGCTACAATAACAAGCAAGATTATCATCCAAGTCGCTAAACCACTCGATCCAGGATCACCAGATTGCAGTGATATTTCCAAATCATCATCAAACCCTATAGTTTGAGAATCACTCTGAACGAAGAATATCTGATAATTTCCATCGTCTCCAAGTTGTGATTCTGATATTTCCATTTTCCAAGTTCCGTCTGCTTTGACAGTTGTTGTGTTTATGTAAATTTCACCTTTCAATTTCTTTGCAGTTACCTGTGAATATGGTAATCCTGTTCCTTTGAAGACTGCTGAGTCATCAGATACTACAGCACCTGAATCTTCTCTTTGAGCACTAAATTTGACCCCTTTAACAATGAAATCTACTTGATATGAGAAAGCCGCAGAGCCATGTATATCTCTTGCTTCAACCATTACATCAATCAATGACCATTCAGCGATATTCGATGAGGTTGTGTACATCGAATTCATTGGGTTGTATGTTAATACTCCATCTGGAGAAATTACAATGTGCGAAAAGTAATCATCATCAGCAGCCGTTGAAGAGTCATCGAAAATGTACCAAACAAAGTGCTGGGATGAAGGCCCTATTCCGTCAGAATCATTGAAGAAAGAAAGTAAATCGATTTGAGCACCGTTACCACATCTCTCGAAACTTGATGATAATTCATCACAGAAAATAGTCAGGGTAGAAGGCCAGTTGTCTTCATTTAAGAACTCAGGAGCAACATTGTCTGCAGCCGCTGGGTTGTCAATAATTATTCTAACAGTTTGAACATTAGAGTAATCTATTCCATCATATGCTTTGACTTTCAACTCGTATTGTTGGTCGTGAATTAGGTTACTTGTATCCCAATAGGTCGCCCAAGCACCATTAGATGCGAATTGTGTTATTGGATCTGGGCCGTTGTTTAATTCAATACCACTAGCCAAATCAATAACTGTGATTTCTAACCTTGTTACTTGACCATCGTTATCTCTTGCAACACCGCTAATAAGAGTCTCTTCATCTGCTCTGACGGTTTCCATTGGCAACGGATCACTAATTTGGACAATAGGAATTCTGTTGTCGTTGTCAATTGTAATAGTTACTTCTTCGGGAGTACAAACATCAATTGTTTCTCTACAATAGTTAGAATCACTTGCCCAAACTTTGAATGTATATTCTCCACTAGGTAAAGAGGAGAAATTCCAAGAATCAGACCATGAGGTTGAGCCTCCACTTTCTGCTGCATAATTCGCAGAATAGTTATTTGGACCAATTACTGAGAACCATATGTCTTTGATGTCACTTCCTTGAACACCTTGATAATTATCAGATGCTGTTCCGCTAAACATTACCTCTTGACCGTCATGATTTGACCCATCAAGTGGCGTATCCAAATTTACAGATGGGGGATTTATATTTAGTTTGAATATTCTAGTTATCATAATAGATTCTTCTAGACCATCATAAGACCTTACTCTAAATGTTACATCATCTTCAAAGTGATTTGACATATCCCACTCGAAAGACCAAGATTTGAATGGCCAATTTGTCATGGTGACTTCTCCGTTTGCACCAGATGTATCAGTTGCAAGGTACCAATCTTGGCTCCCATGTGGCTGAATTTCAACTTTCTTGATTTCTCCAAATTGACTAGAGTATGAATCGTAGTCACTGAAATATGGACCTTCAAGTCCATCATATGCTGAACCACTCAAGACAATATTTCGTGCAAATGATGTTCCATCGTCTTGTGATACTTGAACTGAAGGAGCCATATTCGCCAAATGAATAACGTCGTCTATCATTCCAGATAATTCAAAATCATGTTCTGAAGTTCCTTTTCCGAATTTCATAGCCTCGACCGTATAACTTGGCATCTCTCTGCCACCAGATTGGCAATCTGAATCTGCTCCATCCCTTTGGGAGTCACCATCGTTATCGATATAATCACCACAGGAATCTTCTCCCGGATCTGTAGCAATGTGATTCCAGTTTGTATCGATATGGAAATTAGATGGCAATGATATCTCTGGCGTATATCCGAATTCATCGGTTGTTAGATTGTAAAGTGACCTACCTGCAGCATCCTTAATTTTGACTGTTGCTTCGGAAACTTGAGAATTATCAGCCTTAACCTGGTATCTAACCAATTCTGCTTGCTCTACTTGTACGCCCCAAGCAGTGTTTTGGTTTTGGATATGAATCTTAGACCTATCAAGATTTTGCACATCAGCAAATGTAAATGTGGTTGCATTAGATTTCAATTCCATTGAGAGCGGCATGTCTCTCGGAGCCCATTCTGCAGTCATTGGAACTAGTAGGCACTCAGATATGTCTGAATCACATTCAGCACCTTCCCAAGCTAATTGAACAGGATACATGGTATTGTTACCTGGGTCAGGTACAACTTCACTTTGAATTGAAACTCTTGATTCTGTTACATTGTAGACTTGACTTGCACCAGAGTATGTGTTGCCATTGAAGTAAGCAATTGAACCGTATTTGTTGCCATAATTGTCATCGAACTGAGAGATATTCGCAGCAAATGCGCCTGCTGTAGAGATAGTGTTGCCTTGAGCATTGACTATTCCACCCTTAATTCGGAATCCATCTCCGTTACTGTTTGTTACAGTATTTCCAATGAAAGAACCTGAAGTCATGAAAACGTGGAATGCAGGACAAGGGAAGTCGCCGCCATACATGTAATCTGAATTACAGGTTCCTGAATTGTTAGAAATTTGATTATTTGCGAAATAGATTCTTGCCTTTGAAGGGCTTGGGACATTCCATCCCTGGTCTCTGTAGTGATATTCACCTATCAAGACTGGTTCTTTTCCTGTGTCCATTATGGTGTTATTCTCTGCAGATACATCTGCCTCACCATAAATCCAGAAACCATTCCATCCTCCAATTGGCCCGATTGTGTTATCATTAGCAGTAACAAATGATGACCTTATGTTGAATCCTGATCCTTCAGATGCACCGGAAATCGTATTTTTGTTTGCTACAACTATAGCCTCATCATATGCAGTGATACCAGCGCCTTCTTCGGTTGTAATTTGATTATCTTCGATGTAGAACGTGTAAGATGTTGTTCCAGTTGTAAGGTGATTATTTGTATCGATTGCGTTACATTTGATGTTCATAGTTGAATTAGTCAGATATCCTGACGATGATCTCAAAAAAGCACCATATGAATTTTGGGTGACCGATATAGTGTCCATTCTAACGAAGGAATCCTCCATGTAGATTGCAGACCTTCCGCCACCTTGAGCGCCGCAATCTGCATCGTTACCTGTGAATGCAGAGTCAAGAATCTGCATTACTACCAATCCTGCGCCAGCGCCATATGCCTGAATTGCAGCCCCTTGGTAACCTTCTCCATCAACACCAACGGTGAATGTACCATCAGATAGCGTAGGGGATGCTCCATTAATCGCCAGGACGTTTGTTGTGTTTATGTCTGTGAAACTTGGATTTGTGATTGACAGGGATGCTCCATCTAATATCAGAGCGCCATATTTGACGTTACCTTGTCCCGTTATGTCAATCGGAATACCATAGGCACCATCTAAAACAATGAAATTCATCTTTGTAGCTGCTTGGTCAATAGTTGAATCAATGTAAATTCCTTCTCCGCAAGACAAATCTGGGTTCCAAATACCAGTCACATAGCATCTACCAGTTTGGTTGCTTGCAGGTGCATCTCCCCAAATGAATCTTATTGGTGAGCCTGTGCTTGCTTGACTAGCACCGCAGGCTGAATCTCCAGCACAGATTGAACCTTGTATGTTGATGTTACTTCCTGCTGGCATTTGGATTGTAGTACCTGCGTTTATGATCAACTTAGCACCACCTGCAACTAAGATATCACCATCCAAGTTGTGGCCACCGGTCCAGGTTTCTGTTCCTGTGATGGTACCAGATTTAGTTTCGTTGACTGCACTAACAGGTGTTACTGTTGTTGCCATTGCTACGAATAGTGATAACAAGAAAATACTCACTATTCCAATGCTCTTTGTCCTCTGTACTGAATTCGACATAAAATCGCCTCTAAACATTGGGAATGACAACTCCAACTTAACACATTGGTATAGATTTCAATTGGGAAATATCAAATTCAACTTAAAATATCATATTTTTGTGTTTAAAAAAATAACATAGTATCAATACTGCAAAATAATATCAATTTGTTAATAAAGACAATATGGAGCGCAGCACAACGTTTATCTGTTTAACAAACCACATTTGATTTTATTTCTTTAAGCCAATCTTCACCATTTATCGAGCCATATCCCCATTTATTGTCATGAGAAATTCCATCTACTAGAGGTTCAGATGAGTTCATTAATGCGTACTTTACCTCAACTATGCAATCTATGTTTTTCTGTTTGAGGTCAGGTTGTGATTCTAAGATAAGTGCTAAGATACCGCTTACTAATGCGGTAGAGTCACTAGTTCCTGTTGATGAGTAATATTGGCGATTTTCACCAGTTGAGATTATACTCACTCCAGGCGCTATAATTTCTGGCTTTAGATTTGGATTCATCCTGTCATTTCCATCGAAATCAAGAGGTTCCCCCATTGACGAGCCTTTCCAAACGCTTCCTCCTTTCATGGATGCTCCAACGGTAATGACCTCTGCAACATTCGAAGGAGTTGAGACTCTACCGTCGTCTTCAATACCTCCGTCATTACCAGCAGCAGCTACAACAAACACACCTTTGCTTAAAGCAACCTTTACAGCATTTACAGTTGGACCATTACGTGGAGTATCGGGATCATTGATTCCTCCGAGTGATAATGAAATTATGTCAGCATCGAAACTCTCCCAACACCATTCGATTGCATTGGCAACGATTTGTTCATCCCCTGTGTTACCCCCATTACCGTCATCTCCCAATGCTGCTGCCATACCTAATGTGACACCAGGTGCTGCTCCAAAAATATGCCCATCTGCAACAACTATTCCAGCCATCATTGTACCATGAGCCAAGGAACCCCTATCAATAGGCTGATTTGACCCTGTTGAAAAGTCCCTAAATACAAGATTTATATCTTCAAAATCAGGATGATTAGCATCTATTCCTGTATCAACCATGCAAAGACGGACGCCGTCTCCTGTAAGTCCTTTGTCTTGTAAATCCCTTACTCCTGACTCTTCATATGCCCATTCTGAATCTGGCGGAGGGATTTCCAACCAAAATAACTCAGACTTTGCTAATGCCCAAAAAATTACTACTAAAACCAAAAAAATTCCGAAATTAGCTAATTTCTTGTTATTCCTTCTGGTAGAGGAATAGGTCTGTACTGGCATTGGTGCCCAACCAATTACTTCACTCCTCCAACCTTCTTGGTGGCCGGATGTTGAGGGATCAACCGCAGAAACAATCCTGTAATCTGTAGGCTCGGGTACGAAGTCAACTCCCCTGAGTTGTTCATCATCCCCCCACATACCAAAACATTAGAGTCCATACTATTGAAGATATGTCTTCAACTACGGCTAGCAACATCAGTTGACCTGTGTTGGAAATTCGCCATCAGAATCTACTAGATGATCCCTTTCTTGCAGCCTTGTAACCACCATACAATACCAAAATTGTTAGTGCGAGGATTACAAACTGAAGCCATGGAGACTCATCGTCATCTGCAGCGTTTGAGAACTTCCTTGAGAATTCAACAGGCTCAACATCAGAATCAAGAGGTATGTCTTCCATTACAGTAATTCTGACTTCTAAATAAGCAGTTCCAGGAGGTAAATCAGAATATGGGAACTCTGCATATACAGTTTCTTTTGCTGGAATCTGTATGGTGTCCTGTTGCACAGGATAGTCTGTGCCTTCCTGTGCTGTTTCAAGATAAACGATTACGTCACCTGTTCCTAAGAATCCTTGATTCTCAATTGGCACTCTAAATATACCATCTTCATTTGCTAATGCATCAGCGTTGAAAGGCTCTATACCTTTTTCGAGGATAACCAATTTCGCTACAGCTATCATTACATCGGTAGAGACTGTTTGGGCTTCGAAACTACCTTCGCTGTTGGCTTCGAAGTCAACTTTACATTCATCAATGGTTGAGTTTGTAGGAGCAAAGACAGTGAAGGATTGACTTCTATCGTTCTTTGCTGCTACTGTTATGTTAGACAACTTTGGAGTTACATCCCAACCAGCCTCTGCACATGATTCAGAAATCGATGAGGTTAGAGAAACTGTATCGTCACCATTTCCTAAGTTATCCACGCTTACGGTTATAATCACCGTTTTCCCATCAGCGATACCAATGGATTCTGGTGCACCATCTAGCGATATATTGTAGACTTGAGGGATTCTAACAGTTACTGCTTGTTCGCTGATTCCACCCTCTGCTTCAAATCTAAACTTAACAGTATGACCATCGTCATATGTAATCGATTGGTTTTGTAACGGAAGAGTGATTCTGACATCAACAGTGGTCGTTAGAACCTGATTTACATCAGAATTATTTTGTCCAATTCCCATAGTGATGTTGGCTCTGTCAGTCCAGTTACCTTCTGAGTCCTTGAATTCAATAATCCAGAATTCTGAATCTTGAGTCAAGTCCAATGAACCTGTGGCTGAGAATATGTCTTCCAATTCTGTACCATCGTAAGTTAGTTCAAGAGATAATTCAATCACTTCATAATCACCAGAATCTGTCTCTATTGCAGTCATCTCTGTTAGATTGCCAGGTGTATATGTTGCATTTTCATTGATTGATAATACCTTGAGAAGCAGGTCTGAGTCTACTTTCTTCGTAAACACCATCTCTTTTTCTAGAGCAGTATCTTGGTCAATATCTACTAGAATTCCAGCAGTGTAAGGCATTGTTAGATTCAATTCGTGTTGTGTAGTTTCGAATTCGCTTTCTAAATCTACACAAGAGCCTGAGCCTTCACAAGAAGGCAATACAACATTGACCTCTCCGTCTATGTCAAAGGTAGCATCCCATTCAATTCCATTTCCGATTGAGATTGTAACTGACACGTCTTCATCCAAATCACCAGCAGTCAATACTGCGTTAGTGATGTTAGTCCATGAACTTGTTAATACTAGTCTTCCACCCTTTCTCATTTCTAAGTCAAGGCTTGCACCTTCTTGAACGGATGCTTCCAATAGACCAACAGCAATTCCTCCACCATTGTCATCGGAATCTGTTCCTTCAACGTATACAATCCAGTTACCTGGCATTATGCTGTCGGACCATGTCAATATCTCATTTTCATAAACAACGTTTGACACAACTACTGGATCTCTGATTATTCCTGATGCAGGATAAAGAACGACTGTTGCTCCATCCAATCTCATGGATGTAGGTACACTATCTGTGACGTTTCCAGATACAGAAACTAAACCTGCGGTCAATTCGAAATCTCTACTTTCGTGAGTATCGTTTACCACATAAAATGTTGAATTTTCGTCTGAGTATGTCACTGAATCAAATCCAGCCTTCTCGGCAAAGACAGTGTAATTTTCTCTTATAGGAGCAAATACTTTCCACACACCTTCATTGTCGGTTTGCAGAGTCTCACTAAATCCAGATGTACTTGTAACGCTTACAGTGACATTTTCTACACCTTCACCAAGTGATGGTTTGTCATCATCGTTTAAGTCCCAGAATATTTTTCCGCCGATTAATACATTCTTGTCTACCTCAACAACTCCGGCATTCCAGACGCCGTTAGTGATTGCTGAATTGTAAACTCCTTCATCAAGTACCCATTGCTCCAGATTTTCAGTTCTGTCAAGAGACAGTGTCCAACTACCCGGCATCAATACTTCTGAAATGTTTCCAAAGTTATCAGATGGACCAAGGCTTACATTACCCAAACCATCATTGCTTACTGCGATAATTCTTGTAGATGTTATGTTTACACCAGTCAACTTTTCTTGTAACTGCATTGTTACTTCCATTGCTGTCTGTGTTTGCCAGCTAATGTCGTAAACCGCACCATTGAGATCTAGAACTCCTCTGTATATCTCGGTTACATTACTGTCTTCTGCAGTGAAATCTGCGATTTCAACATACCAGAATCCACCAGGAACATATTTAGCAAATGTGCCATTTTCATCAGTAGTTAGTGGATGGAAGTCATCTCCCGCTTCATTGCGAAGCCATACAGTTGAGTTATCTAATGGCATTCCGCTTTCAGAAGTTACATTTCCTGTAATTAGATATTCAGGTATCAGTGGTATTTCGACTGCATCGCCTGATGGACCAAGTCCAAGATTCAAATTAGGTAGTAGGTCTGACCCACTATAGTATTCACTAGCATTGGCATCACGTGGGTCATCAGGGGACATTTCGATTAGATATTGTCCAACTGACAAATCAACCGTAACTTCCCCAGTCGCTACATCATAATCATCAGGGCTAACACTTACATTTATTCCTATATTGTTCATTGCGATAATCTCGAACCCGGGGCTGACAGATGTTCCATTTTCCCATGTTCCGTCCTCCGTGTCTAGGAATATCCTGAAGGTAACTGAAACGTTAGCAGGATTCGCAACTAATTCGATTTGTTCCATACTAATGTTGGAAGTTGTGTAAGTAACAGGTTGGACATTCATTAGTTCATTAGACACTGTGTAAGTCCAATTACCCATATTTAGGTTGAAAGAGAATACTCCGACGTTATCAAGTTGAGATCTGTATTCCAAGCCTTGTTCATTAGTTGCTATTACTTCAACACCTTGTGAACCAACAATTTCGCTGCTCCAGGAAACACCAGTGCCGTTTTCACCACTGTCTCTCAAGTATACAGTTCCTGAAACAAAGCCTGTGCTCATCAAATAGATGTTTGTATCAGTAATCTGAGAGGCGTTATTTACAAGCATACCGCCAACGTATGTGTTAGAACCAGCACGCTGCTGATCTGAGGTTATGTGGAACACTAGGTTTTCTGGTAGTCGAAGAGAATAATTTCCGTCAAAAGATGTAATCGATTCTAGTGTAATCGCACCAGATCTTGCTTGAACCCTAACACTGGATGCAGTGTCAAACAGACCAGATTGATTGGAATCCATCATTTCAGTTGTTGAATTGAAAACACCCTCATTTAGGAGTGACTGACCTTCGGATGTCACCGAGTAAACTGTTCCATTTAGCCAAACACTGACAGCATAAGTTAGATTCAGAACTAAGTCATCAGAATCAATATCAAATTCATTCCACAATACGTAATTTTCGTCACTTTCGTCAGAAACAATCCAGCTACCTGGATATAATTCAACTGAGACAACACCATTTTCATCCGAAACAGCAGTTTCTATCAACGGTTCCAAATCTGTGCTTTCCGAGTTAGTAAAGGTCAAAGTTCTATTTGCTATATCCAAATCAGACTGACCCGCATCAAGATTTACTATCATGTCATACTTAATTGGAATAAACGTATTCAAACTAATATTTTCTGAGTCTTGATAGATTGTAAAGTTTGAAGACGTTTCATAATAGCCATCACCGTCAATGTCAACTCTCCATTGATATTCACCTGAGGCAATTGGACCGTAACTAAAGTTACCATCTTCATCAGTAAGAATCTCTGCAATAGGAACATCTTCATCAATGTCGTAATCTAGTAGTTCGATAGTCTGATTTGCCAAAGGTTCTGGCAGGTTGCCATTCATCGGTTCTTGCAACAAAGTGTCTGCGAATATTGAACCTGGTAATTTCATATCTAAATTGTTAGATGCTGTCAGACCTACTTCAACAGGATCTGGAAGAAGAATTTCTTTACCGTTCGGCATCATAGCAATCATGTTGTATGTACCTGGTAAGATACCTGTCTTGTAGAAAGAACCAGGGGCGACCATTGGCCCGGAGAATGTACCTTCTCCAATGAACAGACCTGTTCCGTTAGCATTTCCAATTCCTTCGAAGAATCCAGTGCCTTCAAAAGTTTCAGCATCTAAATATTTGACAACTGTCACTTGACCATCTGCAGTCATTCTTCCTGTAGCATTTATTTCTCCCATGAAGTAGTAAGTATCGACATCAGTCGTAAGACAAATGATGTGCGTAGAAGTTACTGTTTGATTTTCTCCTGTTTCATCTTCAATTGTCTCATTGAATGTTGGAAGTTCAGGAACGACTGATTCGTTGTCATATTCACAATCAGGAATAGTGTGTTCATAATCGATTGAGGTTGCTACAATAGTACCCGCTCCCGTGTACTGAGCACTCGCTGTATATGTTCTACCATCATCGACAGTTCTTGTGAAATTGCCTGTGAATCCTCTTACAATTCCAGGATTTCCTTGAGTATTGAAAGTTCCGTTTTCGATAAATGTTACTTCTCCGCTTCCTTGAACGATTCTGGTATCTCCTTCATCGGTTGTGAACGAACCACTGGAAGTTGTTAGAGTGTAATTTCCTGTCATATCCCAGATGTTCTTCAACACGAAGTCAATACCGTCAAGTGCATCTCCTTCGAAGGATTCGTTTCCGGTCCATGTGACTGTTCCTGAGATTCCACTAGAATCAACTGCAATGTTGAATGTTTCATCGAAACTCTGTAGTCGGTCAGCTTGCTGTCCTGTAATGTTGTGAGCAATTTCACCCATCCAAGTCATGTTTGCTACTTTTCCTAGTAAAGCTGTAAGTAGGTTAGTTTCACGGTCTACGTTAGTTTCTATTGTCAAGTCTTCCAATCCTTGTACGTACTCATTCTGTAGGAACGAATCCTTTGCAGAAATGTCACTGAATTCTCCAGCATATGCTGATGCTCTAATTTTACCAGCAGGGGCAGTGAAGCACCAATTGCCGTCTCCATCAGTGTCTGTATATCCAATTGGTATCCAATAAGTTGTACTATCTAGGTCAGATTCATCCTCACCGGAGTATGCGTCACGCTCCAGAAGTATTCTGACATCTGAAAGTGGCTGTCCGTTATCCGACATTGTGACTTGGCCACACACCTCAGCGCCAGCATAGTACTTCATTACCTTGACATATGTGTTTGATGCGAACAAATCATTGTTCTTTTCTTCTTCAGAAATATTTTCCTCATCTACATCATACCAATTTGCGATAACCATATGGTTCATCATAGCGCCGGGTAGTGGGAAACCGTTTGTTAGAATCGAGTTAGGAGTGCCTGATTGTTGCCAATGTTGCCCTGGCTGCTCAGTTGTTGCAAACCCAAGACTTGGAGCACCATATCCTACGTAGGTTCTAGCCATCATAGTGTCAAAGAATGCTGCTTTATGGTCTACTCTCACGTCAACCAATTCAAGAGGATCGAAATCCTGACCTGCCTGTTGGTTCAAAATATCCTTAGTCATTTCATCATCGAATTCTTCTCTTGTCATTTCGTTGTTGAACTGACCACGGGAGGTCATGTATACTTCATCCATGAAAGTGTTGAAATCCTGTCCAGAAAGAATTGACACAGGTGCGAAGATTCCAGTAGGATTTCCTCCGCTGTAATCAGAGTTGTAACTGCCACCACGAGGGTACAGTTTCGTATCAACTGCTAGATATCTAATTTCATGGTCTCTTGTAATTGTATCACCAGGTGCACCTTCGTAATCTTGTACAGTGTAAACTGCATTGTTAGATAAATCAGCAAACAGTGTATGTAGCACCTCAGGTTCCAATGAATGTGTTAGCAACTGTGTAAGCAGAGCAATTCTTGC
>PAMN02000040.1 GCA_002707335.2 Methanobacteriota archaeon
CTTGAAAACCATACGATTCCAAACGCTTCGCATGTAGAAGATGTTATTCGTCGTTTGATTGGATAATGAAATTTGATAAGACCGCTCCAACAACAGGAACTACGATATATAGTGCTAAATCTCCTGAATCTGTAACTATATTTGGCCCAATACTCCTTGCAGGGTTCATACTAGCGCCTGTGAATTTACCAAATGAATATGCTAAGGTTCCAACCATAATTCCAACACCTAGTGCTAGTGTTGGTAGTGATACATCATGATTTACTAGAACATGTATTGAATACATCAATAGGAATGTTATACAGATCTCGATTATAATTGCTTCAGAGTAGGGTACTGAAACTTTTGTAGCCCCATCCATCACGATTAGAGCTGCAACAAATCCTCCAAAGCATTGGGCGGTTATATACCCTGGCAAATATTTAGTTTCAAGGTCACCCTTTGCAGCAAATGCAATGGATACGGCAGGATTGATATGTGCTCCAGAAATTGGTTGAAATAGTAATATAGCAATCGTTACAGATGTTCCAAATGCAATGCTGGTCATGATTGGACTCCAACCAAGAGCGATTGAACCACATCCAAAAAGAACCATCAAAAAGGTACCTAGAAACTCGCTAAGATACCTGTTCATGAGATTGGCTAAAAGAATTCATTAGTTTGTTTTTTGCATATATGAGAACCATCAAAGAGGTGTACTTTGTCCGGTTAACATGGAGGGAGAAAAGGTCAAGGAACAAGGCCTTGGCTCCCTACTACAATGGAACGCTTTTATTATTGCCTTAGCGTTGTTCGTGACCCTTTTCATACTAGAAGGAATTACAGCAGTGAATGATTGGACAAACATTGGGATTCTTTTATTGTTGGTTGTAATTGCAATGGCATTGCTAATAACCAGTGCAGACTTTTTCGTCGAAGGTGCAAAAGGTCTTGCTCGAAGGGTTGGAATGGCTGAGGTTGTTATTGGATTGACTATAGTCAGTATCGGAACGTCACTCCCTGAAATTCTTGTTACAGCAACAGCATCTGCGACCTCTGAAAGTGATCCAGCGCTTATGGATTTAGCAGTTGGAAACATATACGGTTCAGTGCTTGTTCAAATCACATTGGTATTAGGTATAGTCGTGGCTTACAAGCCTCTTGAGATAAGGCCTGCATGGCTTCGTCGAGATGGACTTTTGATGCTAGCCTCAGTTCTAATGCTTTCAGGACTATTATGGGAAGGCGGTGGATTAAGTAGGGTTGAAGGAGCAATTCTTTGTCTTATTTACTTGCTATACCTTTTTTGGTTGTTATCAAACAAGGACAAAATCAGGGAAGATGAATTAGAACTAGTTGATGAGATAAAAACATCTGAATTTTCTTGGAGCGCAACAGCATACGGTGTCATGGTAATTCTTGGTCTTGCTTTAGCAGTTTATGCAGCCTCGCAATTGGTAAATTACGCTGCAGAAATAGCATACAAACTCGACGTGCCACATGCTGTAGTAGGTACTACTGTTTCAGGATTAGGTACATCATTACCGGAATTAACAGTCGCGATGATTGCGGTAAGAAAGAGCCAGGGAGTTGCTATTGGTACGCTAATAGGCTCCAACATCACAGATCCTCTCCTTTCAATTGGAATAGCAGCACTTATCTCGCCGATTTCTATTACCTCTGCATCATATGATTTGACAATGTATCTGATAATTCCAGCTACTCTAATCGCTGTGAGTGTATGTCTTGCAATGATGTGGTCTGGATTTACTTTCAGTCGCTTGGAAGGCAGTATTTTGATTGGGCTTTATGCAATTTTCATAATTTTGATTGAATTAGAGAGACAGGGATACATAACTGTCGGATGATAGTACTGCTTATTCAGTATGGCCCTATGGGCTATTCATGGTCGACTTCCAATTGGATGAAATGCAGGAGATGCTTCGTGAATTGGCTCATGAATTTGCAGTTGATGAAATCAGGCCAAATGCAGAACATTGGGATTTAGATTCTGTATATCCAAAAGAAGCAATCAAAGCCGCACATGAAATGGGTTTGCTAAATTTACATATTTCCGAAGAATACGGTGGGCCTGGACTAGGAACAATGGAAGAAGTTCTTGTCAATGAAGAGCTTGCTTGGGGAGATCCAGGTTTTGCTACTGCAGCGTATGCAACCGCTCTTGCTTGTGCTCCTGTAATTACTGGAGCCACAGATGAACAAAAAGAAAAGTACCTCAGGATGGTTGCTGAGGATGGCGCTCTAGCATCGTATGCGGTTACTGAACCTGGAGCAGGTTCTGATGTTGCTGCATGTAAAACGCATGCTGTCAAAGATGGCGATGAGTATGTTATGAATGGTTCAAAAATGTGGATAACCGGTGCAGGATATGCGGATTGGTTCTTTGTTTTAGCAAAAACTGATCTAGATGCAGGATACAAAGGAATGTCCGGGTTTATCGTTGATGCAAATTCCCCTGGACTGAATCTTGGAAAAAAGGAAAACAACATGGGTCAGCGATGTTCTGATACACGTTCTATTTCTTTCGATGATCTCAGAATACCGGCAGAAAATTTAGTTGGTGGTAGTGAATCTGGCGGTTGGATGAATGCAATGAAGGCTTTTGATATGTCAAGGCCAAATATCGCAGCCCACGCAACCGGTCTTGCAAGGGCTGCATATGAGCATTCGCTACAATATTCAAGTGAACGGCAGACATTTGGTAAGCCACTACACAAACACCAAGCAATTCAATTTATGCTTGCAGATATGAAAACTAAAATCGAAGCATCTAGAATGTTGACTTGGAAATCAGCATCCGACTTCGACCGTGGAGTTCTAAACACAGAATCAGCAGCACATGCAAAAAGATTTTCTGCAGACACAGCAATGGAAGTAACTACCGATGCAGTCCAAGTTTACGGTGGATATGGGTACTCAGAAGAATATCCCGTTGCACGATTGATGAGAGGCGCAAAAGTAATGCAAATCTATGAAGGAAGCAGCCAAGTTCAGAGAATGATAATTGGAAGAGAGATTACCAAAGGTTTGTGATCGTATGGCAAAATCAGTCCCCGCCATTATCTTGGCTGCGGGAGCATCAAAAAGATTGGGACAACCAAAAGCGCTGGTACAATGGGACGGAGAATCTTTAGTTTCAAGGGCTGCAAGGCTGCTCTTCGAATCAAAATGCGATCCAGTCATAGTGGTAACACGTGCCGAATTACAAATTGATGTGGTATTAGAGACAGAAAATGCGAGCGTAATAGTAAATCCTAATCCGGAATTAGGAAGAACAGGTTCGCTACAACTAGGCCTAAAGAGCCTAATTACAGAATTAGGAAGGACACCGCGTAAAGTGTTGGTCGCCCCTGTGGATAGGTGCGGATGGGATATTGAAACAATCTCATCACTTATCGAATGTGACAAAAATACTAGTCCAATTCCGAGTGGCCATCCACTTTTGTTGACAGATATTGATGTTGTTTTGGGTCTTTCAAAAGATGCTTCACTGAGGGACAACATCGAAATTCAAAGAATTCAAGCATCAGGAACACACATGAATATAGATACTCCTCAGGATCTGGAGGGTTTGCTATGACTGCTAGAGTTATGCGATGGGCATTGTCCGAGTTGGAAAAAAACTCCAAAGTAGCCATTGCTAGTGTGGTCTCAACATCTGGTTCGGTTCCAGGCAAAGTAGGAGCTAGGTTGGCAATATCTGAAAACGGAATCAGTGGAACAATTGGTGGGGCTGGTTTAGAAATGATTGTCTCTAAATCTTTGAATGATATGTTGATTGATGCTACTAAACCAACAGGAAAGGTAGAGATATTCGGCCTCAATAAAGGTGCTAAGGGCTATGAAGTAAGACCTCTTGATAGTCTATGCGGGGGGCGTGTAACCGTCGCAATGGAGGTTCTGATACCGATGCCACATATTCTACTGATGGGGGGAGGTCATTGCGCGAAAGCGATTGCAGAAGCCTGTATTCCTCTAGATTGGAATTATTCTGTTCAGGATTCTAGGGCTGAATACGCAACGATTGAAGGAGCAAAAGAAACTCATCACTCATGTCCTGGCGACTTCCTGGAGAGTGAAAGTCAAGAATCACTATCTCGATTTAGTGATATTCTTCTTTTAGGCCATGATTGGAAAGAAGATGAAGAACGCTTGATAGGACTATTGAAAATGAATTTCAAAGGCCGCTTAGGTGTGATTGGTTCGAAATCGAAGTGGAGAGCATTCTCTGAAATCGCCATACAGAATGGAATTTCAAAGGAATCTCTAGATGCAGTTACATGTCCAATAGGTCTTGAGATAGGTGCAGAAAGTCCAGAGGAAATTGCTATTGCAGTACTTGCTCAAATAATGAAAGATTTCAAAGGAATCAATGATTGAAAAGATTTGATTTGTAGTATCTCAGTTCTTCAATCGATTCAATGATATCATCTAATGCTCTATGAGATTCCTTTTTCTCAAATTTAGGAATCTCTGGGTTCCATCTTTTTGTTAATTCTTTGATCGTTGAAACATCGATAATTCTGTAATGTAGCAAATCCAACACCTCAGGCATTTCTTTTGCTAAGAATACTCTGTCATTGTGGATTGAATTGCCACACAATGGAGGAGTGCCTATTTCTATATATTTTTCAATAAACTCACAAGTTTGCTTACAGGCGTCTTCTAAAGTAACTCCCTCAGACCTAATTCTATCTACTAAGCCGGATGCATTGTGGTGAGTTGTATTCCATTCATCCATCGAAGCAAGTAATTCTTCGCTTACAGTTATTGCTAAATTTGGTCCTGTAGCTATTATTTCTAAATCGCTGTCAGTTATGATTGTTGCAATCTCGATTATGGATTCAGTTTCAACATCCAAACCAGTCATTTCTAAGTCAATCCAGACCATCTCTCCTGCCATAATTAACCCAACCAAAAGTCGTTATTGTATTGATTGTTATTATTCAATTAATTCGGCGTTCACAACTTCATCGATATCCGAATCATTGTTGTGGCGTTGAATCTCACCATCGTCATTTTTCAATACTACAATCATCAAAATTATACCCAGAATTAGACCTGCAACTATCGATCCATAAAGGATGTATTCAGGGGATTCTTCGGAAGCCGTTGTTACAACTGAGCCTTCCATTAAAGCGACATCTATTGACAATAATGGGCTAGATGTTGCTCCATCTAGGGCTCTCATGGAAATGGTGTGATTTCCAAACATTTCCAAACCAGGAAGATGCTCAAGTTCATTTCTAATTTCATCAAAGGTAAGGATAACATATTTTTCATATTCATATGAATGAATGTTAGACCATGAATCTCTTAGGTCGTTACTCATCCATTGAACAGTATCGACACTTTCACTTAGTTCTACTCTTATCGACAGCCCATCCATTAATTGGTGGTGGCCATCGATAATCTCCATGTCATTAATTGTAAGTGTAAGGTTATTATTGAATGAATATTGTTGATTATATTCTGCTGCTTCAACTACTGATTCCAATGCGTTGACATGTCCGTGACCGTATACGTTATTTTGTCGATTTTTTGGTATCATATCTTCCAAACATGGCTCATTTGCGCCCATGTAGTGGCATTGCCTGTATGTTGCAGTTTCTTGCATGATATTTCTAATGTCAAATGGAGATAAGTCAGGGTTCGCCTGTAACATAAGAGCCCCGACACCTGCTGCGCCTGGTGTGGCCATACTTGTTCCACTCATTCCTGTATATTGGTCACCAGTATTATATGCAACAGACATGATGCTGCTACCCATGTATGCCACATTTGGTTTTACTCTACCTTCTTCTGTAGGACCTTGGCTTGAGTAAACTGCAATGGATGTATCCTTGTCAAGTGCACCAACAGTAATTACGTCTTCGGCAGAACCTGGTGTTCCAATTTGGGCACTGACTCCATTATTGCCTGCAGCAATGTAGAGAGCGATTCCTGCTCTAACCATTTCGTTAGCTTGGCGGTTTACACTGTCTTCTTCGGATGAAGTCCATTCGATTGCACCAGGGCCTCCAAGACTCATTGAAGCGATTCTTGTGTTGTACTTGTGCATTGTATCAATTGTCCACTGCATGCCCGCCATTACGCCAGCAAATGAACCAGAGCCACCTGCATCTAGTACCTTAACTCCTACTAAGTGTGCTTGTGGAGCCATTCCAACGTGTTCATATGTTGGGGCGCCAGTTCCAGCAGTAGTTCCTCCACAATGTGAACCATGACCTTGGTCGTCATATGGGAATATTGTTCCATTCGTGTCTTGAGGACTATTTACAGCATCATAAAATCCAATAATCTTAGGATCATTTGTCATTGGATCATCGTCTTGGTCATCTAGGCTAGTATGGTTTCCATCTAATCCAGTATCAATAATGGCCACAGTAGTTCCTGAGCCATCATATCCGGTTTCTTGGAAAGCAACATCGACCCCATGGCCTATTCGTGCATCATTATTTGCTATCGTTAGGATTCCATCAAGTTCTATCATTACAACCCCTGGTAATTCTTTCAATGTTAGTAATTCAGTTACTGGAACCCTACCTGCGAGAGCATCGATGCCGTGTAGTACCCATTCATGTTGGTAATCAACTTCATTTTCTAGCATTAGAATTTCATCTTCGCCTGGTGTATAGTGGAAGTCAATAATTAACGGAAGAGTATTTTCCTCGTCCAAGAATACAGGGTTGTTCATGTGTAATTCTACCATGTCTCCAATTCCATTACCATCTTTGTCCACTGTAGTTTCAGTCCACCAACCCTCTGGTTCCTGCTCTTCAGTTTGTGGGGTCTCAATTGGTACCATTGCAACCGCCAAAGGTGCTAAGAAAATCAATAATCCAAAAATTCCGAAAACACGTCTTATGTTATTCATCATCTCACCGACATACAACCCAAATCGTAACAATGTTTCAAACCTGTGATTGACTGTTGAAGTTCCATAGGCCTCAAAACTAATCACATTCAGGGTTAATCATGGGGCTTCAAAACTGGTTCAGTAAAGTTTTGATGTCAACATGGTTTCGGGAAATAACGGTAATTGACGCAGAAAATTTGCCTGATGATAGAGGTGCAATAATTGTTTCATGGCACCCAGGCGGCCATTTTGACAATATGTTGACAAGAGGGTTGCTTCCTGGAAATCAAGTCAAATTTGATGGAATTATTAACTCAGAGGAAGAACTTGAAAAAATCGCTTCAAGAGTTGCGATAGGCGACAATGTTGTTATATTTCCAGAGGGAGAATCACACGACTCACCTAAGTCCAAACGAATTCAAGATAGTGCTGCGAGGATTGCCCTTAGGGCAAATGAATTGTCAAAAGGCAATAAACCAGTCATAATACCAGTTGGAATTCATTACAGTAGAAAGAATATTTTTCGCGAAAGGGTAGCATTAACTGTCGAAAGACCATTTGAAATACAAGGCTCGTTAGAAGAGATTAGTGAACTCATTTCTGGTGAGATAAACAGGGCATCACTATCAAAGGACGATTGGAAAGATAGAGAATTAATTTGGAAGGCAGGATCAATCATCAGAGCAGAAAGGGTCAGACACAATCCTGAAATTTCTGAATTCAAAAATTATGGAGACGGAGTATTAGCCGCAAGAAGGGTTAGGGCTGCGTGGGAATGGATGTCGATAAATGATGAAGAAACATGCATTGCGCTAGAAAAACGAACAAAAACTCATATGAATAATTTGCATGAATTTAATCTGCAACCCCATCATGTCGATCGACGACCGCAATCGGTTACAAACAAAGGATTTGCAAAATCAATATTTTTGTTTCTTTTTGCATGGTCATTTATGCTTGGTTTTGTAACTTTAAGCGCAGTGATAGGATCAATCCCTCCTTTTCTATTTGTTGTTCTACTTGATAGAACAGTAGGTAAGAAAATTAATCCTTTGAAAAGAGGTACTCTGAAACTATACACCGCTATCGTGGTATATCCTATTTGGTGGGGCATTTCTGCATGGATATTCACATGGGCAATAATTTCATCATCGAGTCCATTTTCATCCTATGGAGAATATAGTACGATTATCCAAATATTATTGGATTTACCAGTTTCACTTGTGTTTCCTATAATGATATGGTGGATGCCAACAGCTGGTAAGTTGCAGATGAAGTTGTATTCGCGTGGTAAATCATCTTGGAGGAGAATGAGATTATGGGTGAAATGGAGAGACCCTTCATTTGATTGGGATGAACTGTCAAAAATTCAAAAACAACTTGCAGCGGACTTGGTAAAAATTGGTGATGGCCTAATTTTACCCGGTGATGTTGACTGGAAAGACCCGCTTCCGGGAAAGGATGATTTTACAGCAGTATCAGTAAGGAATAAATGATAATTCAGTGCCAATGCTGAAAGGGTGAATAGGTCTCCCCTTGTACAGTTGGTGTTCGCAATGGTTGGAAAAGAGCATATCCCAATGATTCCCGTTGCACCTTCCGTTGTCTGGAAATCAAACATAAACGGCCAACAGAAAGAAAGTCTGATACCTTCAAACGCAATTTTGCTTGATGTTCTTCGAGACAAAGCTGGTTGTTTGGGAGTAAAGCGTGGCTGTGACATGGGTACATGTGGCTGTTGTACAGTTATGATTGACGGAGTACCACGTCTTTCATGCCTAACCATGGCTCAAGACGGCGCCGGAAAAGAAATCATCACAGTTGAAGGATTATCTGATGGCGCACATTTAGCTCCAATTCAGCAATGTTTTGGTGAGCATGGTGGCTCACAATGTGGTTTTTGTACACCTGGATTTTTGGTGGCTTCTCAAGCACTACTTAACGAAAACAGCAACCCCTCCGAACAAGAGATAGCATGCGCAATAGAAGGAAATCTTTGCAGATGCACTGGATATCAACAAATTATTGATTCAATAAAAGCGGCAGCAGAAATTCATCGCGGAGAAAAAGAATCAACTCCTCCTGTCAGCGATGCTCACCCTGATCCACATCCTACAGGGCCTGATGAGCCTACAATGCCCCCTGGTCATGCGAGGTGAAATAAGATGGCAGGCGGATACAAGCAACAACCTGGAAGCCGTAGTTCGGAAACCAGGAAAGATGGGAAAAGAGTTGCAGGTAAGCAAAGTTTTGCACCACCTGGTTCAGGCGGTTCGAGGCCAAAAATGGCTGAAAGAGATTTGGACTTCATACCGGAAATGGTTGGAGGAAAAGAGCATCAACCCGCTGGAGCGCACATTCATGACAGGGCAAGAACAGGAACGACAGTTGGTAAAAGAATACCACTTGTAGATGCCAATGCAAAGGTCACTGGACAAGCATGGTATGGTGATGATGTAAGACTTCAAAATGAGATAATAGGAAGGATAGTAAGATCACCACATCATTATGCCAAGGTAGTCTCGGTAGACACCTCCAAAGCAGAAAATTTACCCGGTGTCCTAGCTGTTGCGACTGGCGATGATGCGCCAAACAAATTCGGCGTTTTGCCGGTCACAAAAGACGAACATGCAATGGCTGTAGAGAAAGTAAGACATGTCGGTGATTTAGTTGCATGTGTTGCTGCAATCGACGAAGCAACCGCCAGGGAAGCTGCTGCGTTGATAGAGGTTGAATACGAGGTTTTGGATTCGATTCATGATATGAAAAAGGGACTCGAAGATGTTGATGAACCAATTCATTGGAGAGGGAAATATCACGTAGGAACTACTAACGTTCAGAAACGAGTTTTCCAAGAATTTGGTGACCGTTCCATGGTCGAAAATCCAAGTGCTATGTATCATGGTAAATGGAAATTCCAAGGAGTAAATCATGGATTTACAGAACCACATGCAGTTGTTGCACATTGGGATTCTAATGGAAGGTTGCAACTTTACACTCCACAACAAGTCCCACACTATGCGCACAGGGCTCTTGCGACAGTTCTAGAGGTGCCAATGCATCAAATCAATGTAATCAGAACATTCGTAGGTGGGGGATTTGGCGGAAAATCCGATCCGTTCCCTCACGAGATGTGTGCTGCTATTTTAGCAAGAAAAGCAGGGCGTCCTGTTAGAATTAATTTTGATAGAGAAGAAGTATTCTGGGTAAATCGCGGAAGACATCCCAGTCATATCGAAGTTCAGTTGTATGCAGATGAAGACGCAAGAATCTCAGGATTTGATATTGACGCATTGATTGATGGCGGAGGCTTTGCTTCATTCGGGCACGTAACATCGTACTACAATGGCGTGTTAGCGACCGCTCCTTACGAATTAGGTTCCTTTCACTATACGGGCGCTCGTGTTTGGACAAACAAGCCCGCAAGTGGAGCAATGCGTGGACATGGTGCTGTGAATACAAGATGTGCAGTTGAGGTCGGTCTTGATGATATGGCAGAACAACTCCAAGTTGATCCAATAGACCTGAGACTTGCTAATCTACTACCTCCTCATTCTCGTACAATTTCTGGATTTAGAATAACATCTAACGGAATGCGACAAGCGCTTCAAAAGGTTCGCGAAGGTAGTGATTGGGATAATAAATTCAGAAAACTTCCACTTGGAAAAGGCATCGGAATAGGTTGTGGATTCTTTATCTCAGGTTCTGGTTTGCCAATCCATTGGGACCCGAATAAATTCCCTCATGCTACTGTTCATATGCAAATAGACATGGATGGTGGAGTAACAGTTCATACCGGTGCTGCTGACATTGGCCAAGGTTCGACAACCGCTGTTGCCCAAGTAGTTGCAGAAGTCCTGGCTTTACCAATTGAGATGATACATGTAAGAAGTCACGAGAGTGACACAAGTCCTGTAGATTTGGGATCTTACTCTTCTAGAGTTACTTTCATGAACGCAAATGCTGCAATTAGAGCGGCACTTGAAATTAAAGAAAAGTTGCTAAATGCAGCATGGGATGTATTAGGATACCATCCTGATACCTTGGTACTTAACGACCGAAGAATATACTACAAACACGACCCTGCAATCGGAATGTCATACCTAGAGGCTCTTCACAAGGCTCAAGAAGATAAAGGTGCATTAATATCATCAGGAGCATATCGTTCTCCTCCAATGGGAGGTGTTCACAAGGGCGCTGCAGCTGGCCTAGCACCCGCTTACTCATTTTCAGCATATGTTGCAGAAGTAGATGTTGATGTTGAAACGGGTTTGATCAAGTGCACCGATGTATGGGCTGCCCACGATTGTGGAAAAGCATTGAACCCACTGGCTGTTGAAGGGCAAATAATAGGCTCATGTCATATGGGTCTCGGACAGGTTCTTACAGAGCAGATGGTATATGGACGATCAGGCCATTTGCAAAACCCAAACCTATTAGATTACAAAATACCCAGTGTTCACGAAATGCCTAATGTAACTCCAATAATTATTGAGTCATGCGATCCTGAAGGTCCATTCGGTGCAAAAGAAGCGGGCGAAGGCCCGCTTTTACCTATCCTTCCAGCAGTAGTAAATGCGGTATATGATGCGATTGGTATTAGAGTAAACGACTTGCCGCTAACTCCAGATAAAATATGGGCTGCTATTACAAAGAAAATGAAGATCGAGAGAATTGAAGATGCAACAAATCTACCTGTGCCACGACTTGACTTCTCTGAATTACAAGAAAAACTCGCTAAAAGGGCTGCTGAACACAATATTCGGGATAAGAAGAGGCAAACAACTGAAGACACTAGTGCTTATGTAAACGGAGTTCTATTCGGATTTGATCCAAATATCCCACTTGAAGAACAAGTCGAAGGTTGGGCTCATGCCGACAAACCTTCTGCAGAACAACTTGCAGAATTAGGTCTTGCTGGCAAGGCATGGCTCAAAGAAGAACAAAGGAATATGGGAGGGGAAAACTGATGCTAATGCCACCGTTTATCTTGCACGTACCTGGTTCTGTAGAAGAAGCATGTCAAATTGCAGGTGATCTAATCTCTGAAGGGAAAGAATTTGACTGGATTGCTGGAGGAACTGATCTCATTCCAAATTACAAGTGGCATATTAATCCAAAATCTGATGTAATTTCATTGGCATCTATTGAAGGAATTGATACAATATCAATGAATGAAGTAGGATGCATGGCAAGGCTTCATGACATCGCAGAAAGTGATGAAGTACATTCTTTGATAGCAGAAGCAGCTAGTAAAGTTGCATCCTCCTTGATACGAAGGAACGCAACGCTAGGTGGAAATCTTTGTCTTGATACACGCTGTTTTTGGTATAATCAAGCTGAAGAATGGAGAAGTAGTATTGATTGGTGCCACAAGGCTGATTGTGGAACTGGTTCAGATTGCAGGGTAATACCCAATCAAAATACTCTTTGCGTTGCTACTTATCAAGGCGACATTGCTCCTAACTTGATGGTCTTAGGAGGAATTGCTCACATTATCGGTCCCCATGGAGCTCGAGAAATCCCAATGTCGGAATTTTATCAACTGGACGGTATAACAAGAAATGTCTTAGAGAAAGGGGAATTTTTACTCAAAATCACATTTTCTGATGACATTAAAAATTGGATAGGAAAGTACAGGAAATTAAGGTTAAGAGAATCTTGGGATTTCCCAGAAGCGGGAGTTGCTGCAGCATGGGTGCAAGGAGACAAGTCTACAATGCGTTTAGCAACAACTGCATTGGAGAGTATTCCTCGCCTTCATGATGAAGAAGTTGCATCTTGTGAAGGCGACATAGCAAAGTTGGCGAATACTATTTTCGCTAATGTAAAACCTGTGAATAATACCTCTTTACCTCCTCGTTATCGCAGAAATATGATAAAAGTGTTAGTAAAAAGAGTATGTGAGGACTGATTATATGCGTTATCTAATTCCTGTAATGATTTTGTTTTCACTGACCATTCCTTCAGTAACTACTGCCCAAGCACCATCAAATGAATGGGATATTGGCTGGGAAAGTGATGATGAAGTTGAAATTATGATTTTAGATTCTTCGTATAACTTCAATTTAGTGATTGAGTTTTGGGTTGACAATTCGCGTCCAGTTCCTGCTAACATCGAATTTGTAGTTGAAACTAACGAGGATTTTACTGTAGATGATCCAGGATCTACTTCTGTTGATGCGAACACAAACGAATCATTCGAGATAACAATCACAGGTTCAGGGTTAGATGAATTAAACGAATTAATAGATGCAAGAGCACAACATTACGATATAGTTACCTTGACGGCGAATTTGATGGTTGGTGAACAATCCAGCGACTCTAAAGAAATAGAGAAAAAAGTACAATTTTCACCTGTTTATCAATTCACATATCCATCAATTGACGATGTAAAAGCTGACATGAAGGCTGGAACAGACAAAGAAGTTACAATCGAGATCGCCAACAAAGGTAATGTTGACGATGCTATCAAGAGAATACAATTTTCATTCAAAGGCTGTCCACAAATGGATTACCAACTGGTCTCAGGATTGCAAACTGGAACAGTGATTTCAGACAAGACAAGCGGTGTGATAAAATTGCTTTCACCTTCTAGTCATCCTGACAAGACATGTACATTTGAAGTTAGTACAGTTAGTGAAGGTAGTAATTTGGGCTACGTTGGAAGTTTTACTTTTGACGTTGATGCTCCTGAAAAAGTATCAAATAATGACGGTAACAGTGGTGATACAAATACAGAAAATACTGAAAATTCTGCTGCAGAAGACAACTCGCTGCCGTTTGTTCCATTTTCACTGTCAATTTTAAGTGTTATTTTTGCTGCATTCGTCCGCAGATAAACGATTTTTTAGAATCGTGATTATATATGATACTGATGTATTTACAATGATATTCTTAATTTTCAATTACGCAAGCCACGATAACCTATATGAGTGGAGCAAAGTTGCGACAAGAATAGCGTTGTTGATTAATCGAGGTTTTAATTATGTCTGATGTTGAATCTAGTGGTCTAAAATTAGAGACATGGCTGCTAGTTGGATTCATTGTGGCAATGTTATTGTCAACCACATTAATTGTTGTAGCATCCTCGAATAAGGATACAGTTTATTCTGCATATGTCACTGACGGTGATGAAGAATTGCAGTATCAACAGATATCGACAATGCGTTCAGACCTAGGTTCCGGTGAAGGGAACATGGGGTATGTAATTGCGAACACTATGTCGACTCCAATGTTAGTTAATGACTGGAGAGAACCCCATCGAACAATGCTAATCATTGCTGCCCCAGAAAAGCCATTTGATAACGCAGAAGCAGATGCTATTTACGATTTTGTAACAGAGAATGGCGGCAAGGTAATAATTGCAGCGAACTCAACGAATGCTCAAACGGTTGCAGATAAATTCAATGTGAAATATTTTGATGCTCCTGTAGTCGATCCAAATAGGCACTATGAGGTACTCAACACATTAGGAGAAGTTGCACCTGAAGATGCAAGAAAACTTTGGACTGTTGCCGGTGTTAACAAAGTTTGGGACGATGACAATCAAAGAAGAGAATATTGTTCAGATTCAATGCTATCAGAAAATTCCTATGATAATTGTGCGCTTCCTGTCCTGTTCCATAGGCCTACTGCAATACAAGTACTCGAAGAAGGAGAGAAAGAACGTAGCGTCAAGGTACTAGCCCACGCCTCTGGTTCAGCATTTATCGCCAGAGACAACATGCAAGCAAACGATCCCGACAATCCTATTCTTGGTGGAAATAATACAGGACTGATTATTAGAATGGATTATCCAGGAATCGAAACAATTGACAAAGTAAAGGGCTTCTCAGAAGGAAAAGTCGATGTTACAGGTAGTATTGTATTCGTATCAGATCACTCAGTGTTTGCTAATCACCTCTGGGATATTGCAGATGCCGATGTTACTGGTAAGCAACAATGTGATACTGTATACTATGACGGAAGTGCTTGTTGGGCTGATTTATTAGCATCAGGCGAGGAAGATCCAAGCTGGAATGGCAATAGCGCTTACTTCATCACTTTGATCAGAGACATGATGGAGCATGACAATGATGGAATGGCGTTGACAGTTACGCGTGAAAACAGCAATTTCTACGTAGTATTCGATGAATCTAGACACGTAACATCTGCACTCACTTCTCCATTCACTGAAGCAATGGGTGCAATTGTAATGCTGACAAGTGATACATTGCTTAAATGGCTGATTGTACTAAATTTGATGGCTCTTTTATCAATCGCAATAATGGTGGTTCCAGAGAAGGAAAACTGGAGACATGTATTCGATTTGACAAGATTCAGAGAAAGACCAAACAAAGTCGACCCAAGTTTGTACCTAAAGAGAGTTAGAGAATCTCTTATGTCAAAGGTTCGACAATTCCATGACCTGACTAGAGATGAAATGGCAAGGAAAACACCAGGGGAGATCCAATCGATGATCAAAGATCCCCGACTTATTGAGTTGTTGTATTCACAACAGCGTTCATATTCCAATGAAGAACTGAGGCAATTATTGCAACAGATTCGACGTTGGGGAAAATAGATGAAAGGAGGAAATAAACATGCAACCAGCACCACCACCACCCGCAGCCCCCCCTGCGCCGGCACCACCTGCACCGCCTGCACCAGCAGCGCCAGCAGCACCTGCACCGCCTGCACCAGCAGCGCCAGCAGCACCTGCAGCACC
>PAMN02000035.1 GCA_002707335.2 Methanobacteriota archaeon
CTAATGAAACTCTAGATTCAGACATGGATGGAGTGGGAGATAATGCTGATGCATTCCCTAATGATGCTAATGAAACTCTAGATTCAGATATGGATGGAGTCGGAGACAATGCTGATGCATTCCCAAATGATTCCAGTGAAACATTGGACTCAGATATGGATGGAGTCGGAGACAACGCTGATGTATTTCCTAATGATGCAAATGAAACACTAGACTCAGACATGGACGGCGTAGGCGATAATGCTGACGCATTCCCTAATGATGCATCCGAAACAATGGACTCTGATGGGGATGGCGTAGGAGATAATGCACAAGCACTAGCAGAAGCCGAATCGAAAGAAGATTCTGACGACACTATGTTAATCATAGGAATAGTATCAGGGATAATTGTTGTTATTTTGGTTGTTGTTTTCTTCTTGAAAAAAGACAAAAATGCACCACTAAATGAATTAGATAATTCAAAGGATTACACTCAAAATTTGAATACATTTACTGCAAACCCATACCAAAACACGGACCAAACGATGCATCAACAGATTGCTCCCACAAATGTGTTACCTGCTCAACCTGTAGTTAGCGCTCCGAGCGTAATTCAACAATGGACTGATGCATCAGGACACACCTGGAGACAAATGAGTGATGGTTCTACTGAATGGTGGAATGGTACTGATTGGCAAAAAGCCTGAATCATTCGCTCCAACCAATGAGGTCTCGAGTTATATTTTTTTGATGAGATTCAATCGTACCGCCGCCGATTTCGAGGAGCTTAGAGTCTCTCCACAGTCTTTCAACTGTGTATTCAGCGACATATCCGAAACCTCCCATAACTTGAATTGCAGCATCTGCAATTTCTTTTGCAGCGGTTGTTGCGAATAACTTTACACCGTCACTATCCAATCTTTGCCCAGATTTTCCTAATTGCATATTATTTGCAGTATCATAGATGTAAGAACGCATGGCTCTATACTTTGCATATGATTCTCCAATGTATCTTTGGATTTGCCCAAATTTTCTGATAGGTTTGCCGAATGCTTCTCTGTCAGAAGCATATTTATTCATCTCTTCCAAGGATCTTCGAGCAATTCCAAGAGACATCGCCGCTAAGGTCAATCTTTCAATTTCTAAATTTCTCATCATGTGAATCATAGATTCACCTATTCCTCCGACGAGGTTTTCTTTGGGTACAATACAATCCTCAAAAACTAGTTCTGCGGTGTTCGAACCCCTCATTCCGGTTTTGTCCATAATTTTCTGTCCAACAGTATATCCTGACATTCCATTTTCAACCAAGAATGTTGAAATTTGTGCCCTCCCTCTATCGTCAGTACCTGTCTTAGCATAAACCCAAACAATATCAGCAGGTGTTCCTTCATCATCTAAACAACCATTTGTTATCCACATCTTTCGACCATTTAGAATCCAATTTCCATCTGCATTTTGTTGCGCAGTGGTGGAGATTCCCAAAACATCAGTTCCAGCATCAGGTTCACTCATAGCCATTGCAGCAATCCATTCTCCTGAACAAACCTTAGGCATAATTCGCTCTTTTTGCTCAACATTGCCATTGAATTCTAAGTTGTTCACAAATAACATTGAATGGGCTAAATAAGCAAGAGCGAAACCAGGGTCACTGGCTGATAGTTCTTCATGAACTATTACAGCAGCTATAGCATCTAATCCTGCGCCACCGTATTCTTCACTTGCTGTGATACCTAAAAGACCCATATCACCCATAGATTTGAGCAATTCAATATTAAATCGCTCATGCTTATCATGATCGTGTGCTTGTGGCTCGACTGACTCATCAACAAAGTCCCTAACCATAGCACGTAGCATTACAGATTCTTCAGTCGGATTCGCAATATCCATGTCCATACCAACTACCCCGATGAGGTAGAGTTTTTTTGTCTTAGGATTTATCGAGCAATTTTTCTTGCTCGTTTTCGAGGCATATTTTCATGACCAATTGAAGGTCTAGATTGTGCCCTCTTGATTGCTTTTCGAACCTTTATTTTTCTCTCATTCTTAGCAATTTTTCTTGCTCTTTTTCCAACATGTCGAAGATGGCCTTTTTTGACTCTTGGTTCTGCAGGCAATCTATTGTCAATTCCAGCTCTGGCTAAGACATCTTCTGCCATTCCTCGAGGAGTTACTGCCTTTGCTTCTTCAACAATTCTAGATGCCAAATGATGTAATGATTCTTGTTGAGAGATTTGTGGAATATTTGTTAATTCAACTGCAACATGTTGTTGAATCTCCAATTGCTCTTCCATCAATGAAACTAGAAAATTAGTAGTTAGGTCGACTTGCTTTCGCTCACCCATATGCATCCCATCCGATAGTTAGGTGCGCTGACGCAGTTATGAACTTTCGGCAAAAGATAAGTTGGAAAATATCGATTTATTGACCAGTTGAGAAAAATCGTAATGGGGCCGTGACCGGGAATCGAACCCGGGCTGGCAGGACCACAACCTACCGTGCTAACCGCTACACCATCACAGCCATCGGTTGTTCCGCCCACCGTGAGGCCATATTTATCACATTCCGTCATAAAATGTGACATATTACACCGTTCTATTGAAGGTGTGTTGCGGCTGAGGAGTGGTTATGAGGCACTTGGTTGCGTTACTTCTGATTGCTACATTAGCATCTCCAATAGCGTTAGTTGATGCAAGAAGTGTTCATTCAACATCTGACGAATATATGTTCCCACAAGGAGATATGAGCTCACCCGAAGACTGGGAAATAAAGGAACATCTTGCATTTACACAAGAGAATAAAGCTGAAGATGGAGAGTATGTATTCGGAATGGTTGCAGATAATAGAATGACATTAGGAGTCAATCTTCCTGAACACAAAGACGACCAAATGCTCTGGTCAACCTCAACTGCTACAGACTCTAATGCATCAATTGGATATCCAGATGGCGCATACACATTTTCATCGGGTCCAGACATAATTGTTGGCGGTTTTAACGTCGGGAGCATTTCTTCTAATGATATCACAAAAGTTGAACTGGTTGTGCATTTTAACGTACCAGATATGTTAACACAAGATAAAGTAAGGATTTCAGTGGTTGATAGTGGCGTGCATGATCTAGTCAAAACCTGGAGTAATACTCAGTCTGGCCTTTATTATATGTCAAATGGTTGGAGCATGGAATTAACTGGCTATGAAAATTTAACTTGGCTTGCAATATCAAATCTTGAAATCAAACTAGATTACGTCTCTAACGGAGGAACCGATGATAGCCAACTTCAAGTTGATGCTGTAGGAATAAATGTGGAAATGAAAACACCCTGGTATGGTGCAGAAAGAGTTACTGCAACATCCTCCAATTCATTCAATAATTGGCCAATTATTGATTTTGACAAAACAAAGGGCGATTTTACATCATTGTCAATTGCGCCTTGCGGACTCGATGCAACTGATGGTGAATGGACTACTGAAGTAGTAGAATTACCGCCTGAGCAAGATTGGGGAAGGATTCATGTAGATTTTGAAACCGATCAAAACGGCAGCATAGAGATAGAGTATCTAGACAATTTAGGCTCATGGCAATCGATAGATGAGGGGACGATTCCTAATACTAATTCAGATACACAATTTAGGTTTAGAATACTAGATTCATGTTTAACTAGAGCATGGATTGATATCAATGACCCACACATATTAGTGACAGGTAGTATATCAGGAGATATTTCTGCTATGAATACAACAACTACTCGGTGGACTGTCGTTGCCAATGGAATCACAGTGGACAATTTCAACGGAACTATTCTTGGAAATTTTGCTCATCAAATACCAATTGGTAAAGTAATAGACAAATCAGATACTGAATTGGAAATCAAAATTAAATCATGGTATAATTGGGAAAATGATGGTTCTGCAGCAGACGTAAATTTAGTAATTAACAGCATTGAAGTCATTGGAGCTTATTCTATAGAATACGACGAAGACCCGCAATGTCAATTGATAGGGTCGCATGATTTAACAGAAGATGGAGGCGGATTAATACTGCCTTTCCTAACAAGATGTTCCGATGATAGAACAAATACTGAGAATCTGATAGTAGAATTTGAAAATTCGAATCCTAATGTTGTAGAAGTAGATTTAACTGAAGGACAGGTTAGAATTCGTTTAGTTCCAGAAGCATCTGGAGCTGCTGAGATAACTACCACTGTTACAGATAGTGCTGGAAACACGCACAGGGAAGTATCAACAATCAATGTCGCCAACGTAGACGACTCGCCTGTATTGCGACAATTCCCTGGAACTATACCGGTAGAGCATGGATATAACCATCAGATTAATTTCACGTTATCTGATGTAGACACTCCATCATCTGATTTAACTGTCTATACAAATCGATCATGGGCAACTGTTGACATGCAACAGAGAGTCATCACCGTAAATGCACCAGTTCCAGGTTTCACCTCTGTCCAAGTCACTGCATGCGACTTAACAGATTGTGTTGAGCGAGTTTTATATTTAGAAGTCAGAGCGCTGGCTGAGTTATTTATAGAAGAAATTCGTATTCCTGAAAACATTCGGGAAGGAGATTTATTCGACGTTAAAGTATATGTCAGAAATTCTGGACAAGTATCAGCTATGATGGTTTCAGTAAGATGTACGGCCGATGCTCAAACATTTGGAACTGGCGTCATACAAGTTCTAGAACCTGGTCAGATGGGTTCGATTATTTGCAGTATGAAAGCACCTACCAACGACAACAGCCTAATCATAGAGGCAGTAGTTGACAAAGGTACATCGATTGACGAAGTTGATGAATTCAATAATGTAGCATCTAAAATAATTGGTATAGGTAAAGCTGTCGAGGATAAAACATCTAGTGATGGCAATAGTTTTGGCATTGGAGAAGATTCAACTTTAGTGATTTCAATTGTGTTCATTGTCATACTTATAGGTGCATTCGGACTATTTGCTCCAGCGAAAATAAAGAAAGTCGAATGATAGGTGTTTGTAAGCACCGTTTGTCGGATAATCACAAAAACCGGGTTAAACTTCATATGCTGAAGTATTCAGAATCCGTTACTTCGAATGGGCTGTGGGGGCTCTTCACCATTGGTGACGAAGTCGGTGTGGAACACATGAGTGAATTGAAAATAAGAATTGAAACTGATGAATATATTTACGAAGAATACGTGGAAGCTTGATGGAATCTATTTCTTCCATGAACGAGGATAAGTATCCTCTTTCATTATAACGCAATTTGGTTTAGCGACCTCACCCTGCGTCATTGTAGGTATTACTTTACTAGATTGTGAAAGATTAGCAATAGCCACTGCTTCACCTTTGATAGTCACTAAAACTACTTCGTCACCAGTGTTTAGACCTTCATCAATACTAACCACTCCTGGACGAAGTAAAGGTGCACCATGTGAAAGGGCTGCTGCTGCTCCGTCTTTAACGACAATTTTTGGAAGTTCAGATAGTAGTTCTTCAACTGGATGAACGATCTTCAGAATCGCCCGTTGGTCGTTAGTATTCTTCCACAACCAAATTGCATCTGCTAATTGTTGCATTGTTACAGATTGTAATAAGTCAAATCTGCCAGATTTCGGTCTCCTAAGTTCTTTCAATTCAACATTTATGTCTAACAATAAACCAAGATCTCTAGCCATTGTCCTGACGTATGTTCCTGCTTCACAATGAATTTCAGTCAACAACAAATTTTCTTTGTGATCCAATATTTTGAACGTAGATATTTTCCTTGTTCTGACTTGAACTCTAACTGCTGAAATCTCAGGTGGGACATTATACACTTTCCCTGTAAGATTTTTCATCGCTGATTCAACATCATCTCTTTCAACTTCTTTAGACAATTTAAACAATGCGATATATGATTTATCGTGAGTTAAAATCTTCCCTGTTAGCCGCATTGATTTACCTGCTAGCAATGGTAGAACGCCTGTAGCAAACGGGTCAAGAGTGCCGCCATGTCCTAATTTATCTAAATCCAATAAATCTCTAGCCCAAGCTGCAACCTGATGAGACGAGGGCCCAGGCGCTTTATCCAAAAGTATGAATCCAGATTCGAGAAGCATCTCGATTGTTCTATCATTTGGTGCACAGCCATGATTTTCTGAAGATGTTGCTGTATCATCTAAAATTATCAATTTCTCCCCTCCAATATTTTTAATGCTTCTGATAAAACCTGTTCTACGTTTAATTCAGATGCATCTATGACGTGTGTGTATGGTTCTCTATCTTCAGGGACTAACCCATATAACTCCATATATCTTGAATTGTCTAATTCACTTCTTTTGGTGTTTTGAATCATTGCATCTTCAATTGAAACACCTTCTCTAATTACTACACGCTCAGCTCGAACAATATCATTAACTTCTAACCACAATCTAACACAATCAATTCCTAATTTGTAAGCCCACCATCCGCTGAGGCGGCTCTCCATCACATCAGGACCGTTTTCATCCAGCATATTCTGTTTTAGAATTTCATCAAGAGATTTGTCAACAGTGAAGTCAGATGAACACAAATCACCAAATTCGGACAAGGACATTTTTCTTTTCACAGCCTCGTCACGAAATATTTGACCGCCATTCAATGAAGTCCACGAAAAATGATTGGAAATTCCATCAACTAAAGTACTCGTTCCACTACCTGGATGACCTGAAATAGTAATTTTTACCAAGATTTCACCGCCACTCATGACGACAAACTTTGCACAATTTCATAGTCGGGCCATCTCTCTCCACCAAACCACTTCCACATTCAGGACAATTGTTTTTGGCATATGACATTGATTTAGATTCTGATTTAGATTCTAATTTAGATTCTGACTTATCCTCAGATTTTTTAGATTCAGTTTTTCTAGGGCCTGATCTTCTTTGTTCCGATCTTCTCCTTCTATTGTTTGCCTGTTTCCCACTTGACTTTGGCGTACTAACAAGATGAAGTAATGGCTCTTTCAACTTCTCCCCAGCGTCTACTATAGGGTGTGTCTTATACCTGACAAGTTTGATGTGCCTATCTACAACTCTACCCAGTGGCGCTGACATGCAAATATATGCTGCAATCCACGCAGGGAAGAATAAAAATCTTCCATTTAGTAAATCCCACTCTGGAGACCATGGTAGCGAGACATAGGATACTCTGAAATTTTCAACCGCTGTCCCAATCCAAGCAAATATTGCAATGATGAAAAACATGGTAAACATCATTGGTTTCATAGCACCCATTTGAACACTCATTTGCTCAGGCATCATGTGTTGTTGAAGTGTTTGAGCTTTTTCCATCAAAATAGGGTCTCTACCAAGTCTCGCTTCATTCATCATTCTCCTAACTTGGCCTTGCCTATGAGCAATGTGTGCTTGAGATATTGGATCCATGAAGAAATTACGTAAAACTGTATTTACAACCATGGAGATTGAACCAAGAATAAAGATTGTGATAATGAAAAAGTCTTCCTCGGGAAGCCAACCGGATAAGTATGGATCCGCTGTCTGACCCAATGAATCTCTAATATCTCCTGACAGGAGTAAGAATGTCATCACCACCATGAACAACAACATGAACAGCATAGAGCCCCCGGGGGGTGCTGGTGGTGGCGCTTGCTGACCGCTCATAAGCAAATGTGAACGAAACTACTGTTTGAACATTATCACTAAATCACGCAAATAAACGAAGAACTCAAACATCACAACGAATTCGGTATACATGGTGAATAAATGACTTGGGAACATTCGCAGCCTATGCCAATGAGAGGATCTCCTTGTGTTGTAACCGAGTCTAATGCGATAAGTTACATCTCTAAATTAGCGAAAGCGCCAAGATTATTCTTATTTTCAGATTCTGACCGAGCATTACCAGATGGCTGGGGATATGTTGCTAGTGTAAGACCTGGAACACCGCCAGAGGGAATCATTGCTGAGATAGACGCTTGGCTTAAACAATACCCTGATGCATGGCTTGCAGTTGACTTGCGAGTCGGAGTTATTCCTCCATCTGTTCCAGACTTAGAAAGTATGCTGAGAACATTTCCACGTACTGTAATTATTCTAGTATCTGACGATACAATAAATCATCAGTGGCCTAGGTGGGAATATCCTCTATAATTAGAATGTAAACCCACATTCACAAGTTGTAGCATTAAAATCAACA
Source organism: Methanobacteriota archaeon (assembly GCA_002707335.2). Classification (GTDB taxonomy): domain Archaea; phylum Thermoplasmatota; class Poseidoniia; order Poseidoniales; family Poseidoniaceae; genus MGIIa-K1. Next base: position 8,146 of record PAMN02000035.1, read on the forward strand.
AACTTGTTACAAATTGGACACGCTTTTGTGTCAGCAGTTGCTTCTTCATTTGTTGCTTCTTCGGATTCAGCAGCGGTTTCTTCACTGGTTTCTTCGGCGACCTCTTCAACTACTTCATCTGATTCTTCTGATTCCTCTTCGGTAACACTATCATCAGATTGATCATCTGAATTACCTTCCCAAGCTGCTGCTGCTGCTTCAATTTCTGATTTCTTTAGATAGAAATTGTCATCGTCGTCGAATTTGATTGCGTGTCTTACGAAATCATCTCTTAGTGATGCATCTATTCCGTGAGATTCCATTACTCGGAGTAGAACATCTTCTCTCCATTTGTAACCTTCACCAGGTGAATCAGAACCAGATTCTTCGTCGTTAGAATTTTCTTCAACTACCTCGACATCAACATCAATTTCATCTTCAATTTCATCACCAAATGTAACACCGTGGAATTGGTTTAGAACTTCAGCATCGACTTCTCCATCTCCCTTTATTTCGAATGATAATTCTAAACGTTCACCTTTCTCAACAACAGGAATTGTCCAAACATTCAGATTACCATTATCTTCTGCTGTTGTTTCCAAGTTGACATCAGTTCGCTTGTCTTTGCCCGCACCTCGTACTGACCAGTCTTTTAGATCGAAGTTAAGAGGTAGCAGGTCGTTAATACAGACATCTTGTAATGCATTGTCACCATTATTTTCAAACAGAATTAGAACTTCATATCGGCCTTTACCACCCATAGGCATAACAGATTTACCTGCTGAGAAGTTTCTTCTGTTGTGCTTAACTTTCATGATTGGTACTTCTTCGACGTCTCTAGAACAAACAGGTCCAAACCTTTCTGCGCTAAATTCACATCTTGCAGGACCTGCAACCATCTCATTACCAGGTGTTGGGTCTGGGGCTACAAGCGGGTATGTGATAGAGAGTGACTTGCCTGGTGCTAAACCTATTGGACCTCTTGTACCGATTGTCATTGTCAATGTATGACCATTACCGTCTGGACTCTTCATTTCCTTTTCGATTGAGATTCCTTCAGAAACCTCTGCTTTGAATTGATCACCAACCAAATCTGTTCCATCAACCTTGACTGAAATATCTTCAACAGCTGGCGCATCAAACAACCCTGGAATATCATCTGTTAACCGCATCAAATTTATTGTTGCTGAACCTTCATTTTTGATGGTTAAAGTTGCATTTAATTCTTGCCTCCTGTATGACGGAAGAACTGTTTTTGAATACTTCTTACTTACAGTTGAATCTAGCACCTCGAATGTGGATGGTTGAAGTTCAAGTGTTCCTTCCGTTGTGTGAGATGCTTTAGGTAGAACGGTGTAACCCAAATCCCACGTGAAATCTGGCTTTCCAGTACTTTCTACGGTAACAGTTTCAGATTCCCAACGAGAATCAGGCAAAACATCATCTGAAACATCTGCGATATTGAACAACAAGTCTTCGCTTCCTTTCATTCTTACTTGCAATTTTACCAAGTCAACTGTAAATGACGAACGATTTTCGAAAATTGTCCTACATTCCCAGTTGTCTGGTCTTTCAGATTCTATTGAGTTAATGTAAGCAAATCCACGACAGAATGCATCTAATTCACGGAATGCTAGAGAAGACAATGCCGCCTCTGCTTTGTATGTTGCTTTTGCGACACCAGCACTAACTGGTTTAATTCCATCAATCAAGATGGTTCCGCTTAGTGCAAGATTTTTCGATTCCCCTGGACCAAGTGCTCCGATTTCCCAGGTCAATGAACCATCATCAATTGATGCTCCACCTGTTGCAATCATTGTCAGTTGGGATGGAATTTCTCTATTGACTACAACATCTGTTAGCATCACATTTGAAACATTTTCAACTTCCAGTTCCATGTGTATAGGACCATCTTCATTACCCTTTGAAACTGACAAAGAGCGCTCTTGGTCACGGTCAGGGTTTGTGTCTAATCTTTCTTTTAGAACTAACATTCGGCTATTCTTTACTTTGTATTTTGTGGAAAATTCCTTTCTAGATTCTAGTTCGTCTACTTGTACGTGATCACCTGCTAAATCTGTATTTGTGGTGTTGTTTAACATTACATCAATGTCATAGATTCTGTCAGATTCAGAAGGGTTTCTGACCTTCAAAATTCCGTTAACAGTTTGTTTTACAATTTCTCCTTCGGCTGTCAAAACTGACTTTTCTGTTTCATGGATACTTCCTTCTAACTTATCACCAGGTACATCATCAATCTCAGACGATCTTCGAATCTTTGCACCAGCAGATACGAAATCTTCTCCGACTGGAGCGACTGGTGAAAGTGGATCAACAGTTGGCATGTCTGCTTCATGAACCTCCACAGGAGGGTTTGGCGCTAGAGCTGCTAACGGATCAGGTGCTGGAGGCGCTAGTAGAGCATCTGTTGGCGAAGGTAAATCTTCGGTCATTTCTGGTTGACTTTCAATCTCCTCTGCTACAGGAGCGTCCATCACAGGAGGCGCTGGTGGCATATCTGCTGGAGGTGCTGGAGGCATTCCCGGAGGCGCAGGTGGCATTTCTGTTGGAGGTGCAGGCATCTCAGGTGGTGCTGGTGGCATCTCAGGTGGTGCTGGTGGCATCTCAGGTGGTGCTGGAGGCATCTCTGGAGGAGCTGGAGGCATCTCTGGAGGCGCTGGTGGCATCTCAGGTGGTGCTGGAGGCATTCCCGGAGGCGCTGGTGGAATTTCTGTTGGAGGAGCTGGCATTCCTGGAGGTGCTGGAGGTATTTCTGCTGGAGGCGCTGGCATTCCTGGTGGTGCTGGTGGCATTTCCGCTGGAGGAGCAGGCATTCCTGGTGGTGC
>PAMN02000014.1 GCA_002707335.2 Methanobacteriota archaeon
AACGGATTTTCACCACAGAAAGCGCTGGCAATTTCGCTATCATTTTCAGTAATCCCTTACATGATAGCTCAAGATTCTAACACAGTAGATTGGGTTTTGCTAACGTTTGTCATCATTGGATTCTTGACGGCAGGTGCCTTGAGGTTCAAACAAAATGAATATTCTACTGTGCTATTCTACTACACTGCACTATTCCTTTTGACAATGAGTTGGGGGGCATGGGCAGGTGGAATTACCATGATTCTTTTCGCTACTGTTGAATCTTTTGTCAAGAATGAATGGTCTCACTTATTCCAAGAAAAAGAGACAGATGTTCAAGAATTCAGCAGGATGATTTTGATCGGTTTACTTCCATTGGGAATATGGTTCACTTGGTGGGCTGCATTGGGCCAGACAGATGGAATTACTCACCCAAGAGATATCGACCCTGGTAATCTATTCTTGAAAGGAGGATATATCGGTGACAGAACATCTCCTTCCAATTTCTGGGTATTCTTACTAGGTGCTGGCCCAGTAATTTTGATTGGATGTTTATGGTGGCATCATTTCCAAAAGATTGGCTGGCCAATCAACCTCGCATTCTTGATATTAGTTGCTAGAGTTGCAGCATTAGCAATCCAATTATCCGTTTCACCAAACCTACCTAGATTGGTATTCAAGATAGGATGGGATATGCTGCTGGGATTGGTGATTTATGGTGTCATGTTATTGTTCATTCTATACAAAGGATATAGCGACAAAAAAGCCGGAAAAACCGATTCTATTTTCACAATATAATGTGAGGTAATCATTAAAAAACACCTGTTAGTCACAAAAGCATGCTGAAAGACAATAGGGTGTTAGTTGTCGCTCTTCTATCGTTCTTGATGATTACTCTACCAATGACTTCTTTTGTCCAGAATAATGGTTCAGAAGATGAATTTCAAGAAGAGATAGAGGATATTGAACCCGAGAAACAAAGCGCACAAAACACCCACGATTTCTATACCGAAACTTTCATCGATGATGCCAGTTTTTTCAACACACGTAGGCCTGTAGACCTAAGCATCGGTTACTATCACAGTTGTGTTGTATTTGATGACGGAAGTCTCGAATGTGCGGGTTATGATTCCTATGGACAATTAGGGTTAGGAGAAATAACTCCTAGTCCACATAAGCAAAATAATCACCAACGTGTGATGTTACCAGATGATATTCGAATAACTGATGTTGAAGTTGATCAGCATTCTAGTTGCGCAATTGATGAAAATGCTGACATATGGTGTTGGGGAAATAATAGAGGCTATGTTTTTGGAACTGGTTTTCCTGAAAGTTATCAACCTAAACCAATGAAAGTAAGAGGTTTGGAAAATATCACTGCCGAGAAAATTCATATTGGAGAAATGCACCAATGCATTTTGACCAATCTGTCTGAGGTATACTGTTGGGGAGACAATGCCTACGGGCAATTAGGAATTGGTAATCAGGTTAGTTACGCTACAACCCCTACAATTGTTAATCTCCCCAATGAATTGTATGCCGTACAGATAGAGATTAATTACCGGACTACATGTGTTCTAACCAACGAAGGTTCTGTTTACTGCTGGGGTCGAAATAATGGCAACTTTGGTAACGGTTTTACTGATAACTCTTACACTCCCACCCAGGTACTGTTACCTTTTTCTGACAAGATAAAAATGATAAAAGTAGGTTTCTCTCATTCGTGTGCACTTTCACAAAGTGGAGAATTATATTGTTGGGGATACAACACATACGGCCAGTTGGGCACACAATCGACATGGAGTGCGCTAAGTGATACATTTGTACCAATGAAAGCAGATGTTATTGGTGACATACTAGATTTCGACGTTGGTAGAGAGCATACCTGTGTATTACTTACTTCCCAGAGTATTACTTGCTGGGGATATTATGCCCAAGGCCAATTAGGCTGGGGCGGTACAGGCGATGTAAGCGGTGCCCACAAAAATGTAAACTTAAATGCAAACTCAAATCAATATTATGATGCAACAAGTATACATCTCGGAGGATATTCTTCTTGCGCAATTTTCGATTCGGGTAAAATGGGCTGCTGGGGGCATAACAATAACGGACAATTTGGTGATAACTCAAATTCAAATAGAGTCACGCCTTATTACAATACAATAAACCCAGGAACAAAGACCTCAGAATTACGATTCGATGTTGGTGTCGAAAATAGGATGACTCCGTATGTAGACGGAATGAATTTCACTGTATCTTCGAGCCCTGCCTTACCAGTCGGTTTTTCGTTGGATAATAGAACTGGGGAAATCTCATTTTTGGGAATTGGAAATGTGGGCACCACATACCATGTTTTGACATTTTCAGCTGGACAAGACAGATTTGACCTACAAATATCAATCGAGTTGTCTGAGAATTACCAATATCCAGAAAGGATATCTTCTCACACAGGCGGAATCGTAATGAATACTGGAAACTCATATTCTACAATTAATCAAATATCTAGTGTTGAAGACCACACTTGTATCACACAAGATAACAAAGAAACATACTGCTGGGGAGAAGGGGGAGATTCCCGAATGGGCACTGGCAATACTGATGACAAAAATCAACCAACTCAGATGTCATCTGATCTGATTAAGAATTCAAAATACGTAGCCACAGGGGCCGAACACACCTGCTATTTGAGTAACCAAAATGAAATGTATTGTCTGGGCAAGTATGAGGGGATTTACGGTCAAAATTCAAATGCAGTAACCAATCCTAGTCTGATGTATAATCCAGAAGATAAGGAAATCAAAATGATTGCAACACAAGCAAATCACACTTGTTATCTCTTTAAAATCGGAGAAATACATTGTTGGGGAAGTAATATCAAAGGGCAACTTGGAAGAGGTTATACAAATGATTACCAAACTAGTCCACAGAAAGTATCTCTACCCGCTGGAAGTTATCCAATTTCAATGTCTGTTGGCAGAGGGTTTACATGTTCTTTGATGAGTAACTTTTCCGCTTATTGTTGGGGCGCAAATAATTTCGGTCAATTAGGTGATAGCACAAATACTGATTCTCTAGTTCCAGTTAAAGTAAACATCCAGCAATCGATAATCGCACTAAGTAGCGGTGAATCTCACACCTGTGCTATTTTAATTAATCAAGATGTAAGGTGTTGGGGAAGAAACAATGTAGGTCAATTAGGAGACGACACCCTATTTGACAATAGTACTCCGATTGTCTCACAAATCCCGGTTGGTAAGAAAACCGTGCAAATTGATGCTGGAAATTCACATACATGTGCAGTCATTGAAAATGGCGAAATGTATTGTTGGGGACTTAATGCAGATAGCCAATTAGCAGATGGGACTACTACTTTCAAAAAAGTGCCAGTTAAATCACAACTTCCACTTGGGTTAGGGGCAGTGCTTGTAGCATCAGGAGATTCTCACACATGCATTGTTTCTAATCAATCCACCGTTTATTGTATAGGATCTAACGACAAAGGCCAACTTGGAGACTCCTCGAACACAAATAGGCAAAATTATGTAAGAACAAAATTCAACACAAATAACCAAATTAGTACAATTCATTTCACTGAAGGTTATGAATTTTCAAAACAGATTATACCATCTGGATGGGGTCAATTTAACATCTCATCAACGCCTCTCCCTCAAGGAATTACGCTTCTAGAAAACTCTACTATGACCTATGATGGAGATTCTCCATTAGGAAACACACAAATTACCTTTTATGTAACATCTGGGAATGTGAATCACAGTCTAATGGTAAATTTAGAGCCATCTTTATCCCACAAAACTACAGGAAAAATAGATTCATATATCGCAGAGGCTGGTTTCAAGAGACAATCTTCGAATTCAAATTCTGGAAATGTAATTAGCCTTCAATCCGCAATTTATCAAGGATGTTTGGTGACCGGTGAAAATGTACCTTATTGTTGGGGCAATGGTCAGCATGGAATGAATGGTGACCAGTCATCTAGCCAACGTCCTACTCCAAATCAGGTTTATACTGGAAATATGAAAGATAGTATATTAATTGATGGCGGAGGTTATCACACATGCTCAATAGATACAAGTAACCAAGCATGGTGTTGGGGATACAACAATTATGGCCAAGTTGGGGACGATACTACAAGTAATCGAGAATATCCAGTGAAAGTTAAAAATTTAGAATCTAACATTATTCAAATCAGTGTTAGCAACCAAAGATCGTGTGCATTGAATTCTAATTTTGAAATATACTGTTGGGGCAACAATAATTATGGTCAAGCAGGATTTTCAGGCTCTAGTGTCATTTACACTCCGGTGATGATGGAAGGATTTGGTGGAATGAAACCAATTATGATTTCAACCGCCCAACAACATACCTGTGCCCTAATTGATAATGGGTCAATCGCTTGTTATGGTCGAGCATCTCAAGGTGAAATGGGTGATGGCTCGAACGCTGAAACTCCCAATCAAATGCGCTGGCCTACTTTACCACAGGGTAAGACTGCTATATCTATCGATTCTGGTTACGGCCATATATGTGCAATAATGAATGATTCGAGTGTTTATTGTTGGGGAGATAGCGGAAGTGGTCAAATTGGAAACGGATATACCGGATATGTAAGTACTCCAACTGAAATCCTGAATTCATCCTACCAAGTTGTTGGTATTAGTTTGGATTATGCATCGTCCTGTGCTTGGTTGAAAAACGGTTCTGCACTTTGCTGGGGATTGAATAATTATGGACACCTTGGAATAGGAAATACCACACAAATGAATAATCCTGCTTATGTGAGAAATCATCAGTTCTATCCCGATGCTAAGATTGTAATGCTAGATATGGGTTACATGAATTCTTGCGTACTTTACGATAACTATGGAGTTTCATGCGTGGGAAGGAATGCTGGATCAGTCTGGGGACTAGGTGATGGGTCGGGAAGTGACCGGTATTATCCCTATTCTCATGTTTCTGGTTTCAATCCTAAATCAAACGTGCTGAGCCAAGATTTAGCCTTCATAGAAGGCTATTCAGAAACATTAGTTCTGGATTACTTGGGATGGAATGCAGAGGTCTTCACAACTCCTCAATTGCCGTCTGGATTATCTTTTGATGTATCTAATCTGACTTTAGAATACGACGGTTCTAGGCTACAATCTGGTAGTTTCGACATATTCGTTGTAGATTCCTTTGGTAACCAAACCGTGAAAATTAATTATTCCTCTATGGAGATAATTAAAGATGAAGGAAGAGTCATTTCTGATTTCTTACTAAACTCATCAGCAAATGAGATTTTATCAAATCCACAAGTAAATTCCATTGAAGCCGGTCAACACCATGTATGCATCACAGAGTCAGATGGTGGAATGAGATGCTGGGGGAGAGGAGAAAACGGCCGTCTTGGATATAGCAGTACTTCAAATAAATATATTCCAACTGACTATCAAAAGAATTACGGAAGCAATATGGAAATTCATCAAGTCTCCTTAGGAAGTAAACATTCATGTGCGGTTGATGGAAATGATGAATTGCTTTGTTGGGGTTATAGCGGGCAGTATCAAAATGGATACAACAGTAATCAATATCAATACCCATACAAGTTCTGGCAGGGAAGTTCTGAAATTCATTTTACTCCTTTAGCAGTTATTTCAGCTGGAGAGAATTATAATTGTGCAATAAAATATGACAGCACCGTCTGGTGCTGGGGGCAAAATAATTATGGCCAGATTGGCCATGGAAGCACTGGTAGTTACTCTAACCCAACGATGGTAGATTTACCGCCTGGAATTAGTGCAAAATCTATTTCTGCAGGCGGATATCACGCTTGTATAGTTTCCCAAAATGATGAATTGTATTGTTGGGGATGGAATTCAAACGGACAATTAGGATATGGAAATACCACAGATTCTTCCTCGCCAATCAAGGTACAAATCACTGGTAGTAGAAGTGTGTTGGCTGTTTCGGCAGGGTACACCCACACTTGCGTGATTTTGGACGACTCTTCTATTCAATGCTGGGGCGATAACGACTATGGGCAAATTGGCGATGGTACGAATGATGACCGAAATCAGCCTACTACTGTGATTCTTTCAGGCCAAAACGACCCTATCCAGATTTCTTCGGGTTACAGGTCTACTTGTGCGTTATTTGATAATGGAAAATTGCAGTGCTGGGGGCAGAATAATTACGGACAGTTAGGAATTGGAAGCACTGTTGACTCTGCATCACCTCAAGCATTAACATCGATTAATCATTTACAGGCATATGACATCACAGTTGGAGAGAACCATGCTTGTGCATTATTCCACGATGGTGCACCTAGGTGCTGGGGGCAGAACAATTACGGACAGTTAGGAATAGGATCAACATCAACTCAATATGAGCCGGAAATAGTTTATGGATATTCAACTTCAAACAATTCTCACTCATTCTTTGCAGGATTTAATTATTCGATTCCAATAAGTGTTGCTGGATGGAATTACAATTCTTCAATGATTGGAAATTCAAATCAAAACATCACTTGGGATGAAAATAATCATACTTTGGAGATCAATGAAAGACTGCTGGTAGGAAATTACACCTCTCATCTATCATTTTCAAATCAAAATACTGTGATTCACCTAAATATTTCATTTGAAATAATTTACACAGTTGATATCTATAATGATAGAATTTCATCCCATAGTTCTGGAATGTCTATTATTGATAGACCAAGTTATAATATCCCAATTGAAATTGAAACTGGTAATGATGCTACTTGTTTTATCACAATAAACGACATGAACTATTGTCAAGGTACAGGATCAAACGGACAGTTGGGTTATGGATCTACAGGAAATCCAACAACCCCAACAAAGATCAAGTATTTTGAACAACCTTTGAAATCCTTATCGATGAAATACCGCCATTCTTGCGGTATTGATTACGAGAATTCACTTTGGTGTTGGGGATATAACAATTATGGCCAACTTGGAATAGGAAATGTAAATCAGAACAGTGAGAGGCAGGAGATAACTCAAGACATTACAGGAAAAGAACTGGGGATAGTTCAACAAGTAGATGTTGGAATACATGAACACAGTTGTGCGATTATTGATTTCTCAGCCTATTGTTGGGGATACAACAATAATGGTCAACTTGGGGATTCAACTACTTCAAATCGAAATCGTCCAACTAAAGTAAATGCACCAGATAATGCTAGATTTACTGATTTGTCGTTGGGAGGTTACCACACCTGTGGAATAATTGAAAACGGCTCTGTATATTGCTGGGGATACAACAATAGGGGTCAATTGGGTGATAACTCAACAGATAACATCAATATACCAAATTACACAATGATTCCGGGAAATAGCAAAGCAATTGCTATCACATCAGGGGAGTATCACACATGTGCACTAATGGATAACAACTCGATTTACTGCTGGGGATGGAACAACTATGGTCAACTTGGAGATGGAACTTACACTAACAGAAACATACCAGTAATGAGTCAGCTAAATCCAACAAATGACATTGTACAAATTTCAGCAGGACTGAGATTCACATGTGCTTTGATTGAAAATGGTTCAATCTATTGTTGGGGATACAATGATTACAATCAGATCGAAGGAGATGAATCTAATGAATTAGGCTCATATATCACTAATCCGTATTATGTCAACATAACAGATAATGGCAACTTTGCTTCTTTTGATGCAGGACATACCAATGTGTGTGCTATAACTAAATCATCTGACATAAGATGTTGGGGCGATAATACAGGCAACATAGATCCTTACTTTTCAAGAAATACCTCTAAAATCACATATTTAGAGACTTCAGTAACTAAAAAATTACTAGCACCTCAAGGATGGGGAATAGAAGATTATTCAATAACAAATCTTCCAACTGGAATATCTTACGACTCGTTCAATTTAGAAATAAATAAATCAGTTGATTCTACAAGTCCGATTTCATGGACAATAGATACAATTGACCGTTCATACCAAGGTTCTATAGATTTGAATATGATGGAAATAACAACTTATTCTGGTTCGAAATCATCTTGGACTAATGGAATATCATACCAAAATTCAGAGTCCGAGTTACCATTCATTGATGTCGACAGTGATCGTCAACATTCCTGTGCAATCAAAAAGAACGGCCAACTATATTGTTGGGGTGATAACGAATACGGAAAACTAGGCGACGGAACTACTTCAAGAAAACTATCCCCTAATTTGGTTAGATTTAATGATGAATCCACAAGAGTGACTGCAGTTTCTACTGGATATAGTAGTACTTGTGCTGTTACAGATGAATCCAGAGTAATGTGCTGGGGTAGAAACCAGTATGGAGAGTTAGGAATTGGCACTACAGAAGACAGTCAATCACTCTACCCTGTAGAAGTGTTGCTTCCGTGGAATTATGATGCAGTAGGCATTGTATCTGGAGAAGCTTATGCATGTACTCTCCTAGAAAATGGTGAAGTATGGTGCTGGGGTAAAAATAATTACAGACAATTAGGAAATTCCTCTACTCCTTCAAATATTCATTCAAAAATCCCTGTAAAGGTAGACCTTCCTGAAGGAAGGGTTGCAATCTCAATTAAGTCGTCACAACATCATACATGTACCATTATGGATGATGGAAGTATGTATTGTTGGGGACGTGAGTATAACGGAAACATGGGTCAAGATCCTTCCCCAAGCGATGGTGGTCAAGAAACTCCTCTAGAGGTTATGTTGCCCAAAAACCTCAGAGTAATTTCAATGGATATTGGAGAGAGACATGGTTGTGCCGCATTATCTGATAATTCTCTTTATTGCTGGGGACAAAATCAGTATGGGCAAGTGGGTGTTGGTTATCAATCGAACACTGATGTCAGTCAAATCATAAATCTGCCTCAAAAAATCGATATACAAAACTATCCACCTATCGTTGATATTTCAATAAATTATCACAACTCTTGTGCACTTCATGATGATGGAAGTCTAACTTGTTGGGGCAGGAATAATGCTGGACAAGTAGGTGAAGGCACCACGAATGACATTTCATCGCCTACTTTCATTCAACTAGAAGGTGGAGCATCTGCTTCATTCATATCAGTTGGTCAAGTACACACATGTAGCGGTGCAAATGATGGAACAATCAATTGTTGGGGGCAAGGATCATACTTGGGAGATGGCACAACTGAACCTAATAATTATCCTGGTAAAATCGATTTCAGTGAACCCGAATTCTCAACAGTTCTTACCTATCTTGAAGGCGATACAACACAAAATGAAGCCTATATTGCAGGCTGGAATTACAGCGTTTCTGTTGACCCTGAACTACCTAATGGATTCGAATTAGATGAACAAACTGGAACGATTTACTCAACAGGGAACTCTACTTTCGGTGTATCTAGACACAATTTGACAGTTTCAGCCGATACATACTCTGCAACTGTTGAAATCACAATTGCTGTAATTAGAGATACTGACGGAGATGGAGTGCCTGACACTGAAGACTATGATGACGATGATGATGGACATCTCGACAGTTTGGACAACTGCCCAGTTAACTTCGGAACCTCGATGTTTGGTGGATACATTGGTTGTCCAGATAACGATGGAGATGGCTGGGCTGACCTAATCGATCCGTTTGACGAAGATGATTCACAATGGAAGGATACTGACGGGGACGGATATGGTGACAACCCAGAAGGCACTACTCCTGATTTGTGGCCACTAGATACTTCACAGTGGTTCGATTCAGATGGAGACGGTTACGGTGACAATGAATTCGGAACCAGAGGAGATTCATGTCCGCAAGAAGAGGGATACAGCACATTGGACAAGTTCGGTTGTGTTGATAGTGACGGTGATGGCTGGTCTGACGATGGAGATGCATTCCCGCAAACACCATCACAGTTTGCTGACAGAGATGGTGACGGCTGGGGAGATAACCAATCAGAAGGTGCAGAACTTGTTGATTTATTCCCTTCAGACGGAACTCAATGGAACGATACCGATGGAGATGGTCACGGAGATAACAAGTATGGAACTGAAGGAGATTGGTTCCCTAACGACCCAAATAGGTGGGCAGATACAGATAGAGATGGTGTAGCTGACGAAGATGACGCTTTCGTCAATGATGCGACACAGTCCTCTGACCGAGACGGCGATTTGTGGGGAGATGACCCTCTAGGTAACAGAGCGGATGAATTCCCTGATGACCCTACTGAATGGAAAGATACCGATGGAGATGGCGTTGGTAACAATGCTGATGCATTCCCATTCGATCCTACTCAAACATCAGACAGGGATGGCGATGGCTACGGAGATAATCCATTAGGTTCAGGGGCCGATGTTTTCCCAGATAATCCAACTCAATGGGAAGATAAAGATGAAGATGGACTCGGTGACAATCAATCTGGAACTGAGGCTGACCCGTGGCTAAACGACTTTGACAACGACGGATACAACGACAGTATCGACGTGCTACCAAGTTACTATTCACCTGGAGACTTAGACAATGATGGAGTAATTGATGGAGATGATTGGGCGCCGTCTGACCCAAGAGAATGGGCTGATTTCGATAAGGATGATATTGGAGATAATGAAGACCCCGATGATGATAATGATGGTTATGCTGATACTGATGAAATCAGGCAGAAGACCGACCCATTCAATAAAAACAGTGTTCCAGTTGAAAGTTTCGAGATTGTTATTCCTGGTACTAATGTCGGTCTTGGAGCATGGGACTTAATCGGTATATTCGGCGGTGTCCCATTATTCTCATGGATTGGATTTGGATTTATTACAAGAAATAAGAGATGTGCAAGGTACGAAGTTATGCTCAACGAATGTCGCTCAAGAGATGAACTTGAACAAGTCGCTCTAAAGTGGGAATATTCACTAATGCTGAGATTACTCGGGCCTCATCAAGGTATTAGACTTGAAAGATTGAGAGCAGAACTTGATGATCACTTTGAAAAATACGAATCTACATTTGAATATGCAGGTGAAGACCAAACCGCACTTGTCGAGAAGGTTATTCCTGAAATTAGTTCAACAGTCGAGCAAGATTATTCGCAATATCAAGCACCTGTTTCTGCAACACAGCATCAACAGAACCAAGTTGCTCAGCCAGCACCTACTCAGGACAATGTTTACCATCAGGCAATCCAAACTCCTCAAGTGACTCAGCAGCCTACTGCACCTCAAACCAATGAGGTTGTGCAGCAGCCAGTTTCAACAGTGCCAGATTCATCATGGCAAGGAAATGTTGGTGATGATGGATACGAGTGGCTTACACACGAAGGCTCAAACTACTACAGATTAGCAAACTCACAGTCTGAATGGACAAAGTGGCAAGGTTGAGACTAAGCGGTAAGCGTTATGTCATAACCCCTCATAGACCAATTGTGTCAGCAAGGCCTTTGACAGTCGCCCTAGTGATGGTAATGATGTGCTTAATGCCATATCAGAGTGTAGACTTGAGCGATTTATCCAACGATAATCAAAAGTCAGAGGCATCAGGCAACTCTCAAGATATTCTATTGATGGGAAATAGCTACGTAGGTGCGAATTCACTTCACAATCTAGTTGATGGTGTAATGAGTGCAGCCTCTGATCCTGCAAATGTATCTGCCCTGAGTGGAGGAGGAATGCGCCTTTCACAACATGCAACTAACGTCGGCACTGCTGGCCACCAATGGAATACAACTCTCAATAATGGAAACTGGGATTGGGTCGTTTTGCAAGACCAAAGTCAAGTTCCAGGGTTCCCTAGAAGCCAAAATGAATGGATTACAAGCAAGGACGGTGCTGTAGAACTCGCTGAAGTGATCGAAGATAATGGTGGAGAAACCGTTCTAATGATGACTTGGGGAAGGAGAGATGGTGACAGTAATAATGCTTGGAGATTCCCAGATTTCTCAACAATGCAGGATGAGTTAGAAAGTGGTTACTTAGACTACA
>PAMN02000054.1 GCA_002707335.2 Methanobacteriota archaeon
CGCCAATGAGTCTGCTGTAAAGGTTGGAAATGTCGAATTTGATGGAGTCGACAATGAAATTGATATCAAATTATTCGGGCCAAAAGGTTCTGATTTCACAATGGATATTCTGGTTGATGGTGTATCACAATATACCTATGAATCAAGCATTAACGTTGATAGAGCAAGTCATTCAGTAAGCCTCCATGACTTTTGGAATGGTAATTCTATGGATATGAATGATAAAGTTTTGAAAACTTATGAGGTGGAGGTAATATCTGATGGAGGAACAGATAGCTTTGATTTTACAGATCATATGGTTCGTGAAGCTAACGCTGGATTTGTTAGAGTAAGTGAAATCTTTGAAACAGCTAGCAACGGGGATAAAACGTACAATGGCATAACTGTCGAATTACTTGTTGGTATTGGTAATCCTGATTCTGAATATGATTATGAAAACGGTGCCTTTACAGGTACAAGTCCACAACCTATTGCTACAGACTGGACAGTCTCATTGGATGTTAAACTGGGTTCAACGGTAAGGTATTCTTACAGTTCAATTACAGCAGATGAAGGAGTCGTAGGCGGCATCGGTGAGTTTGCATTCGACTGGGTTATGATGCCTGGTACTCAATCAAATTATCTTGATAGAAGTGATTTCTACAATGATGATGGATGTTACACCTTTGAAGTTACAATCGTAAATGAACATGGCGATACCTTTACTGATTCATCATCAAAATTGCAATTTTATTGGGATGATAATGAAGCAAACAGCGGAGATACTGACCAAATGGCAGTAGCCTGTTGAATTTATTCGATAGTGCCAACTTCTGAATCGTCAAAGTTTCGGCTAACTTTTTCTTCAATTGCTGCAGCGTGACTCTTTTTCTTTTGAGTATACACGACAAATCCGACGTAGGCCATAACTGCTAGTACAATTCCTATAGCAATTGGAACAACTAGGTTTTCGCTGCTTTCAGATATTTCCCATGTTACAATACCACTTTCAGCAGTGCCGGAATTAACTACCTCGTGTCCTTCGAAATGGTAAGGTACGAATATTGCACATTCAAGTGTTAATTCTCCTTCCTTTGCTGAAGCCCAATTCATTGCGATATTCTTTGTTTCTCCTGCATCAATTGAATGATAAACAGTTACACCAACATCAGCATCCACTCCGTTGGAAACACAATCAATTAGGAAATTTGCAGGAGCGTTGCCACTGTTACTGACAGTAGCATCTACTCCCAATCTCATATCAACATCATTTTCATCGTCTGAAGCAATTAAACTATCAAAATTCAACTTAGGTAGCGTTAAATCCACATCGAAGTGATTTACTTTTGGTAGATTTGCTATATCCTCTTCATAATCGCCCCAAGGAGTTGATAGAACTAACTTACCGCTTGCGCTCTCTTCGGTTAAAACACCATTTCCATCTTGCCAGCGTACCATCCGAGCTCTTTCATTAGATGCTATTTCGATGGTATTATCGCCCATATTTTCTGGACTAAATGTACTATTATCAGAAAGAGGTGAAGTATCTATTGAATTATATCCCATGTCATATCCATAGAATACGATATAACCATTTTTGACGCCTACTGTTCTAGTAGTTAGAATATTCACCCAGTTGTCTATATCTCCACCTGTGCCTACTGAATTGACCCATTCGATTCCAGCATCATCCCAAACAATAATGTCTTCATCAGTAATTCCGCCAGATAACGAAGAATCAGTTACTGATATTGATCCAAATACTTCAATTGGGCCTGTGCTAGTCATATGTGCACCATTCAAAGTACATGTTCCGTGACATACAATTCCAGCGCCAAAAATCGATCCTGTGATGACCAAAGTTCCTTGAACGTCTATATTCCAAGCATTGTTCCTATCTGGAATAACAATTGATGTACCAGTTCCAGATAATTCTTCTGGACTTCTTGAAACAGGAGTTACGCCATCTGGAGAGAGGGTAATACTGCTGATAGATGATACTTGAAACGGATTAGTTGTAATGTTGACAGTGATGTTTTCTACATCCATATCTCCAGTCCAATCATATTGAGTTCCTGTCCAATTCTCTGTTGTATTTCCATTTATCTCGATATCGATTCCATAAAGCACTTCTTCAGCGAAATAGATACGCATTAGACCAGATTCTCCTAAATTTCCAATTGGAACCAAAACATTCGCAGTCCCTTCCAGATTTAATTGTGGAGTTGCTGAAGCATTCATTGAACCCGAAACAACCATTGTCGCTCCATCTTCAACTGTAATTGAGGTCCCCTCCTCGATAATATAATGTCCAGAAATTGTCCATGTCGCCCCGTCTTTAACGGTATAGTCTCCATCTAGAGTTCCATTTGAACTTTCATCGGTGTTTTCTGTAATATCTGTAGCACTTGCTAATGGTTGGGTCAGCAAGATAATCAGTGCCAGCAAAATTGCTCTTCGCATGAAAGGGGCTAATACTACAGGCAAATGAATACTGCCCCATATTTAGTCATCAATATGGCACATCTTTCCATCCAATCTTGTATCCAATAAGATTGAATGACCTATGAAGAATAGGAGTTATCACAATCAATAACAACATAGGAATAAGCAATTCACGCTCTCCATGCGCAGAATTAACTAAGAAAATTTGACCAAACAGGAATACAGATATGGCAAATGGAAGTGTGTCTAATAGTGGAGCTTTGCTAGAAACATCACCTTCTCTTTTCATACCCTTTCTGCGTTTGAAGTATGAACCTGTTGAGTCTCCAATCAAACTGGTGAAACCAAGGAATGTTCCTAACAAGAATGCGCTTGAAGCCCATCCAGATGCATCTTTAACAGGAGAAATGAAAATCCAATTTTCAGGACTCATTGTCATCAACCAACACAGTAAACCGCTTGTAACTGAACCCCCAATCAATCCATTCCATGTTTTACCGTCCCCTAGGATTCTGTTGCCATCTTTATGGATACGGCCACCGTCGATTGGCCATGGTCCATATCCGGTTTTAGGTAACCACTTGCCCCACATCATAGCGAAGGTATTTACTAAAAATCCAGGAAGATATATCCAAAGTGTGAACAACATCAATTCGAAGGTATTGAACTCGCCCATGCGCAGGTTGTGTTTGACTAGGCCTTTGAATTGAATGGAAGAAAAATCATTCAGATGGACTTATTTGCTTGGTTCAGATGGAACCAATATGGCTGGATTATCAGTTTTGGTTGTAGGCGGCGGAGGTCGTGAACACGCCATTTGCATTGGCCTATCTCAAAGTGAATCAGTTTCAGAAATTCATTGTGCTCCCGGGAATGCAGGGACATCAAAAATTGCAACAAATCACAATTTCAGTGAAGTTGCAGATCTCATACATTTAGCATTCCAACTAGATGTAGATTTTGTCGTGGCAGGGCCCGAAGCACCCCTCTGTGAAGGGCTATCGGATCTCCTTGCAAAAATGGATATCCCTTGTTTTGGACCAGTCGCATCTCTTGCAAGGCTCGAAGGAAGCAAGTTACATGCAAAACAGGTGATGGAGGCAAATAATGTCCCTACAGCAAAATTCCATGTTCTCTCTAAAGACAGTGATATAGATGCAGCTTTGGATGACTTTTCTGGAAATCCCTGGGTCATCAAGAGAGATGTTCTTGCTGGAGGAAAAGGCGTAGTGGTAACTGAAGACCGTTCAGAGGCTGAGGAGTTCATCAAACAATCCATAAGCACAGATGGTAGTGTTTTATTGGAAGATTTCCTTCCGGGTGAAGAAGCAAGCATGTTAGTTGTTATGGATGGCAGTGGTTACGTATGCTTACCTGCAAGCCAAGATCACAAAAGGGAATTTGAAGGAGATAAGGGCAGGAATACAGGAGGTATGGGCGCATATGCTCCAGCTCCTGTCTACACACAATCGGTGCATGAAAAAACAGTTGAGCGAATTGTTGAGCCAATGCACAATTATCTCTCATCCAGAAAAGTACCCTACCGTGGAGTGCTTTACTGCGGACTGATGATTGACAACAAAGGAGACCCATATGTCGTTGAGTTCAATGTCAGGTTCGGTGACCCAGAGTGTCAAATCACTCTTCCTCTAATCAAATCAGATTTGGGTAAAATGCTCCACGCAGCCGCTAATGACCAATTGGAGTCTGTGAATGTTGAGTTTTCAGACAAGCATGCTGTTACAGTCGTGCTTGCTGCAGAAAATTATCCTGGTGCTGTTGAAAAAGGTAGACAAATCCATAATATTCCGCAAGATAGTGATGATGGTTGGGTAAATCATGCAGGTACGAAAATTTCCGAAGGTGTGCTTGTTTCAAACGGTGGAAGAGTACTTTCTTGTACGGGGTTAGGAGACTCTCTTCAAGAAGCAGCAAATATCGCATATTCAATAATTGACAAAATTGAACTATCCGGCTCGCACTATCGCCGAGATATCGGTCACAAGGCTCTGTGATAATTACTAAAAAACATGCTCGCAGTACGCCATTTCTCAAAACACTGTCAGAGTTGCAGTGGAAATGGTCGTAGGGAACGCATAAAAAGGGCTCATTGGTCGCCACAACGCTACAGCCTTTAGGCTGCGTAGAAAAAAAGAGGGAAAAGACAATGTCGACAGAAAACGACAGTAAAATTGGAGCTCCAGATGCTATGTTTGGGTGGTTACTTGCACCTATTGCAATTCTTCTGGCTCTATTAGCGGATAGTGGACTAGATTTCGGTTTAGTTCTAGGAACAGATGAAATTAAGCCCTTTGCTATGATTGCGCTTGGTGCAATCTTGGCAATGGCTCCACGTGTACTACGTGAAAGAGAACTCATCACAATGTCTGCTGCAACAATTTCCCTCGCCACATTGATCGTCGCTCTTGTGTTGACCAATGTAGTTGCATCATTCGTTGACTCAAATTTCATTGCGTTGATTTTCTTCGTAACGATGTTTGGTGGTTATCTTCTTGACAATAGTGGAAGACATGAATGGAACACTATTCTAGTTTTCAGTATGATTGGATTGTGGACAGCCGTAGTGGCTGCTGCCAATTATGCAGATACTAACGACAACATTCTCGTCTTCGGCGGAGAGGAATATACCAGAAACGGTGCATGGCAGGAAGCAATTGGATATGTATTCTTCAGCATTTGGGCTATTTTCACAATCCTTGGAATGCTTGCAGCTGTGCTGCTTCGAGGAATTCTAACTCCGGCAACGGATGTTGGGTGGTTCGGATACATCAAGCCTGTAGAAGGCAATTACAACATTGCTACACTTCCGTTGCAAATCGCTCTAGGTGTTTGGGCATTAACCCACATTGTGACATTGTACTACTTTGGAACATTGAGTGAACTAAACGTCCTGGGAATTGCTGGACTGGAAGGATATCACGGATATATCGGATTTTGGCCAGCAGCATTAACTGGAGTCGTAGCACTAACTTGTGCTTGGATGGCTGCAGAGAAATGGTACACTCGTGCCCTCTTCATCGGATCAATGTGGGCTTTGTACATAGTCTCCTCTCTATATGAGACCAATCACTGGACAAGCGACAGATTAGACGGTTCATGGGCAGTATGGATATGGTTTGGAATAACATTCTTCATCGGTGTTATGATTTACTGGTTTGCTACTCACGAACAGTATGGTGGATGGAAAAATAGAGAATTACACCAACCAAGTCAAGCCAAAGTATTCTGGTCTAATCACTGGGCTGGAATCATGATTTTCATGGCATTCCTAACAGGACTTGCAATTAGAGTACAATGGTATTTCGTACCGTCAATGAACTCCTCTGCTTTGGCATCATGGGACTTGACAGGTGGATCTGACCCTTGGTACATGAAGAGAGTTGTTGACTATGTTATCGCTGAAAACGCTCACTTGATTTGGGATGCTGACAGAAATTATCCAGTTGGAGGAATCAATCCTCGACCTCCATTGTTCTCATGGTCAATGGCAATTGGTGCTATGATGCTCACAAATCTTGGAATGAATTCTGATGAAGCAGTTTGGTTTTCCATGCTTGCACTTCCTGCAATCTATGGTGCTCTAATCGTATTCCCTATGGCGGGAATTGCAAAGGATCACTTTGGTAAGGGTGCAGGAGTATTGGCTGCATGGTTAATCGCTTTCATGCCAACACACGTCCAAAAATCAACATGGGGTATGGCAGACCACGATTCTTTCGTGCTGCTCTTCTTGACCGCTGCTTTCATGTTTTATCTTAGAGCAATCAAGCATGGTGGAGATGATAGGCTTTCACGCCATACTAATGCATGGCCATCTGGTATTTACAACGCATTTGCTGCTGTTATGAAAGAAAAGCGAACAGCTACACTAAATGCAATTGCGGCAGGTGTGTGTTTCGGTATTGTTGCTCTGGGTTGGAAAGGTTTCGTTTATGGGCCTGCAATCATATTCTTGGCTTATGTTGTTCAAGTAGCAATGAACATGCTGAGAAAGAAAGACAGCACAACAATTTCAACAATCAACATTTTGTTACTAGCAACCATTTTTGTTATGACAATGCCATTCTATGCTCATCCACAATTGAACCTAGTATGGAATTCAACCGGTTTGCAACCTCTTGTTTTCATAGCAATATTCACATTAGCGATTGCATGGATTACAACTGGTTTCCGTGACAAACCGTGGTTATTGGTTCTAGGTTCACTTTTCACTGGTGGAATCGTGTTTGGTGTTGTTCTGTATCTGTTACAACTTGCGGACATGTCCAACGCATGGGAAGTATTGACTACAGGTTCTGGATATTTCACAAAGAACAAGATATTTGGAACGATTGCTGAAGCAAGTGCTCCAAGTAGAGGTCAGTTATTCGCATCATTCGGACCAATTGTGTTCGTAATTGCGATTGTAATGGGATTCATCGCTTTGTGGGACGGTATAGTAAAGAAGAATCAGACACATCTTATCCTAGGAATGTGGGTTCTAGTTGCTTCATACATGGCATGGTCAGCAGGTAGATTCCTGTTCAATGCTGCTCCTGCTATGGCTGTAATGGGTGCTTGGGGTATCACAGGATTGTGGCGAGCAAGTGGCGCAGGCGAAATGGC
>PAMN02000029.1 GCA_002707335.2 Methanobacteriota archaeon
ATAATTGATGAAAGACCATTTTCTATGGCCTTAACCATTATTCCAGTGTTTCCTGATGTGGATGCTCCTCCAACTACATATCCGATTTTCCCTTCTGCGGAGGCCCATAATGCATCATCTGTTCCCTCTCCTAAGTGAACTACTTCCATTCCATCTGCAAATGTAAACGCTGATTCGCCACTAAAACCTTGAATGACATAGTCACTTCTATGATTGAACAAAGTGACCTCTTGACCAAAGTCAGCTGGCCCGCATGGAATTACATTTCCAAGCAAACTTTCACCGGCTTTACAAACTCTTAGACTTGGTTCGCTGTTGATGCTATGCATGGGAACCTCGTACGTGTGTAGAGTTGCCTGGTATCCCAATTCTTCAAACAAATCAGCGATATATTCAGCAGTTGCTTGTTCTTCCGCAGAACCACTCATCCTACCTTCCCAAACAGGGTGGCCAAAGCCAATCAAATCTTCAGCATAGGTTCTTGTCCTTTGCTCGTCAAATGATATTGATGATCCGTAGTCTATTGTTTCGTCCTCAACAAATATGTAAACTAGAGTTGAGGATACAAAAATAAGTGAAAGTGCTATTGCTAATACGACTTTGTTTTGCAAGAAGGAGAGTTTAGATCTGCCAATATTTGCGTCTTTCCAATCCTCAACAACTTCCGCTGAAAGGATTTCCTCATCGCTCATTGTATTTCCTCTCCTGTCCAGCGCTTGGTCAACTCGTTATTTATACCGAGGTGGTCAAGTACACGGGACACGACAAAGTCAATTAAATCATCCATAGTTTTAGGATGATTGTAAAAACCAGGAGAAGCAGGAATTACTATTGTTCCCCAACTTGATAATTTAGCCATGTTCTCTAAATGAACGGTAGCGTATGGTGCTTCTCGTGGAACAATTATGAGTTTTCTTCTTTCTTTCATTGCAACTATTGCAGACCTTGTTGCCAAATTATCTCCAATGCCAGCTGCGAGTTTTCCAAGAGTTGAGCCACTGCATGGGCATATCACAACGGCGTCAATAGCAGCCGAACCCGAAGCTGACTTCGCTCCTACATTTTCATTATTTTCCAACAAAGCACCGGATTCTTCTGCTAGCCTTTCGGGTGTTAGTCCGTCACATTCGTGGGCGAGAGTTAATTTCCCTGATTCAGTTATCACAAGTCTTGCTCTGTTCCCTAATATGTGTGCTAAACGCACGCCATAGATGGCGCCTGATGCACCAGATATAGCAAGAACAACATCGCCCATCGATTACCGCTGACTGATATCATGTATCAAGTTATGTTAATTGCTTCACGAATTACTTTTTCCAAAACTTGTACTGCCTCTTCAAACATTTTTGGCTCTATAGACCAACCTACTCTAAGCCATTCATTCAGTTCAGAATCAAACATACAACCCGGTACAGCAAGTAAATCATACTCTTTTCCAATTGTATCTATCATTTCTAGAGTATCAACTCCCGGAATGCGAAATGCTCCAAAAACACCGTGTGCAGGTGGTGTCCATTCAATCCCTAATCTTTCAAGAGCCTCCTGTAAAACAGGTAAATTTGCCTTCCTGTAGTCCTCTATCAAATCTATTGGTTCGCTCAGACGTTCTTTGATTTTCTCAACAATTCGGATTGTCGGGGAAGACATCATTCCTTCCATGTGATGAAATGCTTTATTCACATCTTGAATAATCTTTGAATCTGCAAGAATCCAGCCATATCTTATCACACCCAGACCGTGGACTTTAGTTAGTGATGATATTGAGATGCAATGGTCTCCTTCTTTGTAAAATGGTTGCCAATTTCTATCAGATGCTGAGTATACCTCATCGCTAATTATTCTAACATCCATTTCTTTGCAGGTTTCAACCAACCATCTTCGATCATCCATCGTATAGCTGCAACCTACGGGATTCAATTGTGGCGAAATCATCAGTAAATCAACATCAATCAACACTTTTTTCCAATTTTCCCTATCAATAGTCCAAACATCAGATGTTGGTTGGCGCCTGACTTCTAATGTTTCTAAACCAAGAATTCTGGCTGTTTGTGACACTGGTGCGTAAGATGGCATTTCAACAGCAACCTTTCCTCCTCTTGATGCAGCAGAAATAGCAACTCCTATTGCCTGCGTGGCTCCCATTGTCAGGTGTACATTGTCTGTGTGTACTCCATACATTTCACTGACTAACTCTCTTTCATCAAATCCTTGCTTTCTGTGATCTTTCCACACATCCTCAACTGTTCCTAATTCCCATGGGAACTGTAATCCGGAGAAAGAAAGGTTGTGTTTGCGTTGTTCCCGTAATCTTGGTATGTACCACTGCAAGTAAGCGACTGGAGGTAAATCTTCGCCTTTTGCTGGTTTCCCCGCTGTTGGAAAGTATGCTTTCATAATGGACTACTCCTAATCTTGGTTTGCTAGTTCCCGGTTTACCATATTTATGTTAGAAAATAAGGCTTGAACTATCTGCTCTTTTGTTAAATCAAACCCAAGTTTACTCAGGGATGTAGTTGTGTCTGCACCCAGACCACATCCACTTACCATCTCAACTCTGCCTTCTGGCGTATCGTAATTTATGGTAAATCCATGCCTGCTTGTCCACCTCAAAAATGATAATCCAATGGAGCATATTTTGTTATCTCCTATCCAAACACCTTGCATCCTCTCATCTCTTCTTGATTCAACTCCCATTGAATTTAAAGATTGAATAACCCACTCTTCTATCATATGTATTATTGATTTTACATTACTTTCTCCTTCAAGATTCCATTTGAATATCGGGTAGACGACGATTTGTCCAGGGCCGTGCCATGTGAGTCCCCCTCCTCTGTCCACATAGGTGGAATGATAGTCTACAGGCGGCCTTATTCCATCATTTTTAGCTCTTGGACCAATAGTAACTATTTCTGGATGCTCGCAGATCAATAAAGTGTCAGGTATCTTGTCGTTTATTCTCATTTGTTGGTATTCTTTCATTAGAGAATCAGCATTTTCGTGTTCAATAATACCCAAATCCTGGGATTCTATAATCCTCAAATTAATCCCTCAGAATCTTCCGCTACTGCCGAAACCGCCTTCTCCTCTTTCAGTTTTTGAAAGATTTTCAAAACTTACTTCTGTAAAACTAGTTACTGGTACTGGGGCGATTAATAGTTGAGCGATTCTTTCTCCTTTTTCTAATACAATGGAATCACCTTCGCCAATCCACGTGGCAAGTACCATTAACTCGCCTCTGTAGTCAGAATCGATTGTTCCAACTCCGTTTGGCATAATCATTCCTTTCGCTCCTAGGGATGAACGAGATCTTATTTGTCCTTCCCAGCCATCTGGAATAGCAACTGCTAATCCAGTTCGGATTTTAGTAGAGTTTCCTTTCGAAACTGTTGTTTTTTCAAGTGCTCTTAAATCCCAACCAGCAGCAGACTTTGTGCCTTGTGTTGGAGCCTCTGCATTTTCATCTAATTTAGCAAATAAAATCTCTACTTCGGCTCTCATATAGCCCTCCCAAGAGGACTAATCACTCAATATCTTTGGTCAATAATAAATGGAATAGATCTTGTTATTTGTGATGAAATCTTCATAATCTTTTGACGACGAACAAAAAATCTCGGTACTTCCAAAACCTTCGATAATGGGGTGATTTTGACCACCCCCATCAATCAATATTATAGGCTAGTTAGGACGGCCAACAAAATCCACCACAGCGGAATAATGGGAGGTAGACAAGATGCAACCACAATCACCTAATAAAGACGGATTCGACCTAGACCTTTCATCAGAATTCGTAGAGCCTATGCTAAGAGAATCTCTAGACCGATTTGTACTATTCCCAATAGAACATACCGAAGTCTGGGAGATGTACAAGAAACATGCTGCATCCTTCTGGACTGCAGAAGAAATAGACCTAGCTGAAGATGCCAAAGATTGGGAATCACTTTCCAGTGATGAGCAGCATTTCCTTAAGCATGTTCTTGCCTTCTTTGCTGCGTCGGATGGTATCGTTAATGAAAACCTAGTAGTAAATTTCGCAAATGAGGTTCAGTGGGCAGAAGCAAGAACTTTCTATGGTTTCCAAATAATGATGGAAAATATTCACGCAGAAACCTACTCCTTGTTAATTGACACCTACATCAAAGACCCAAATGAAAAAGACCACCTATTCAAGGCTCTAGAGACCGTGCCTTCTGTTGAAAAGAAAGGCACATGGGCTCTTCGCTGGTTGGACCAAAAGAGGGCATCATTCGCTGAAAGGTTGGTTGCATTTGCGGCAGTAGAAGGAATATTCTTTTCCGGTTCATTCTGCGCAATTTTCTGGCTTAAGAAGCGCGGATTAATGCCTGGTTTAACATTCTCTAATGAATTGATCAGCCGGGATGAGGGATTGCACTGTGATTTTGCATGCCTACTACACTCAATGCTGGTACGTGGC
The DNA here is from genome assembly GCA_002707335.2 of Methanobacteriota archaeon. GTDB lineage: Archaea > Thermoplasmatota > Poseidoniia > Poseidoniales > Poseidoniaceae > MGIIa-K1. Next base: position 4,433 of record PAMN02000029.1, read on the forward strand.
GCAGGAGAAATGAAGATAACACAGATTATTTCAGAGGCAGTGGAAATAGAAATCGAATTCGTAACCAGCGCATTGCCTGTATCTCTAATCGGTATGAACGCAGATTTGATGAAACAATACATTCACTTTGTAGCCGACAGACTGTTGGTAGCTTTTGGTGTTCCAAAAATATACAATGCTGAGAACCCATTCCCGTGGATGGAGATGATCTCAATGCAAGGTAAAACCAACTTCTTCGAGAAGAGAGTTGGAGAGTACCAAAAGGCGGGCGTAATGAGTTCATCTACTCTCGGAGCAGTTCAACAACGCTTCTCAATGGAGGAAGACTTCTAAACCGTCCGCGTCCGAGTTGGAATGCTTGGCGGCCAGATTCAATAACATGGGGTGATAATTATGGGATTACAGGTAGTAAAAAGAAACGGAGAAAAAGAAGATGTTAGATTTGATGCAATTCAAGAAAAATTGACTAATCTATCATACGGCTTGAATAGCGAATGGGTAGATCCAGGGATGGTAACTAAACTGGTAATCGAAGGCCTATACGATGGCGTTACAACCTCTGAATTAGACGAACTAAGCGCTGAAACAGCAGCATCACTTGCATCTCATCACCCAGATTATTCCAAGTTGGCTGCTAGAATTTGTGTTGACAATCTCCACCGCTCTACGAAAGGCGTTTTCAGCGAGGTAGTTTCTGACTTACGCAATTATGTCGATCCAGAATCTGGAAAACATGCACCGCTTATCTCCCAAGAAGTCTACGACATAGTTATGGCTAACAAAGAAAAACTCGATTCATATTTAGATTATCAGAGAGACCACAACTACGATTATTTCGGATTCAAGACTCTAGAAAGATCTTACCTTCTAAGACTGGATGGAAATGTAGCTGAAAGACCACAGCACATGTTGATGAGAGTAGCTGTTGGTATTCACCATGATGACATTGAAAAGGCTCTAACCACATATGATTTGATGAGTGAAGGATGGTTTACACATGCAACACCCACTTTATTCAACTCAGGTACTCCAAAGCCACAGATGTCCTCATGTTTCTTGCTTACAATGCAGGATGATTCTCTTGATGGCATATACGATACATTGAAACAATGTGCACTAATTTCTAAATCAGCAGGTGGTATTGGTTTGTCAATACACCAAATTAGGTCAAAGGGATCTTACATTAAAGGAACAAATGGCCACTCAAACGGGCTAGTTCCAATGCTGCGTGTATTCAATGACACAGCTAGGTATGTTGACCAAGGTGGGGGCAAAAGAAAAGGAAGTATTGCAATTTATCTTGAACCCTGGCACCCAGATATCTTCGAATTTTTGGACCTTAGAAAGAATCACGGTAAGGAAGAAATGAGAGCAAGAGATCTCTTCTATGCACTTTGGACTCCTGACCTCTTTATGCAGAGAGTAGAAGAGGGCGGAGAATGGTCACTATTCTGTCCGAATGAATGCCCTGACCTACACGACAGTTATGGTGAAGAATTCAATGCCCTTTATGCAAAATACGAAAGTGAAGGTAGAGCAAGGAAGACAATCAAAGCAAGAGAATTGTGGGATGCTATAACTCAATCACAAATTGAAACAGGAACTCCTTACATGCTTTACAAAGACGCATGTAACAACAAATCCAATCAAAAGAACTTGGGAACAATTCGTTCTTCCAACCTATGTACTGAGATTGTAGAATACACAGCACCTGATGAAGTGGCAGTTTGTAACCTAGCATCAATCGCTCTTCCAAAATATGTCGACATGGAGAAAGGGGCTTTCAACCATGAAAAACTGTTTGAAGTAACTTACCATGCAACTGGTAATCTAAACCGTGTTATTGACGTAAACTATTATCCAGTAAAAGAAGCAGAGAATTCTAACATGAGGCACCGCCCAATTGGTTTGGGTGTTCAAGGCTTAGCAGATACATTTGCAATGCTTAAGATGCCATTTGATTCTGACGAAGCTAGAATCTTAAATCGTGACATTTTTGAAACGATTTACTACGCTGCTTGTTCAGCAAGTCTTGACCTTGCTAAGAAAGAAGGCCCTTACTCCACATTTGAGGGTTCACCTGCAAGTCAAGGGCTTCTACAGCCTGACCTTTGGGGAGTTACAGAATATTCCGGCAGATGGAATTGGGATTCATTAAAGAGCGAAATAATGGAACATGGAATGAGAAACTCGTTACTTGTTGCTCCTATGCCTACAGCGTCCACAAGTCAAATTCTAGGAAACAATGAGTGCTTTGAAGCATTTACTTCAAACCTTTACCTCAGAAGAGTTTTGTCCGGAGAATTTATTGTTCTTAACAAGCATTTGGTTAGAGATCTAATCGAAAGAAACCTATGGTCTTTAGAGATAAAGGACAAGATTCTATTAAACAAAGGAAGTATCCAGACTATTGAAGGTATTCCTGAAGACATCAAAGCACTTTACAAGACTACATGGGAAATTTCCCAGAAAGTAATTATTCAGTTAGCAGCAGATAGAGGGGCATTTATTGACCAAAGTCAGTCTTTGAATATACACATGATCGATGCCAACCCGGCTAAGGTGACTTCGATGCACTTCTTCGGCTGGAGACTTGGTTTGAAGACTGGAATGTATTACTTGAGGACAAAAGCAGCAGCTGATGC
>PAMN02000020.1 GCA_002707335.2 Methanobacteriota archaeon
TTCAGAAATTTCGATTATTCGATCTAGAATTTCTTCGTTATTCAAGAAATGTTGTCCTAGTGATTTATCATTTGATTGACGAGCCCTAAGATTGTCAATTAATTCACGAGCACGCCCGCCAATTGTATCACTCCTCCTGTCTAAGAAGCAATTCAATCAATCGTGGTTGAAGGTTTCTGTCTTCGATTTCTGCAACAAATCGTCGAGCGAGTAATTCAGCGGAATTTATCCCGCAGTCATCATCGAGTTGAGCAAAGTTTTCCCATCCTGCACGCCCTCTCTTGGAGACCATGTCCAATGCTTTCTTGTTACCAACTCCTGGTAAAAGTTCGAATGCGTGCATCTTGCGTGATAAGTTCCCAGCTCTGTTGAAGAATTGTTCAATGAAAACCGATGGTGAATCTTCGATGATTTGCTGAATAACAATTGGCATTTCTTGATTTGCTGCATTGGATAGATCTCTAATTCTAGCAAATCCCAATATGTCCTGTACGACATCTTTCTGCGAAATATCTGAGCCCATGTAAAGTCTAGAGCCGACCATCTGGACTCCTTTGTTAGGCTTGGCGCTGAGTCTGATTACGTGTAACGATGGTTCAGTTACTACAACGATTGCTTCGTTTGCTGAAGGATGGTCAATTACTCTGCACCATTCAACTGAAAGAAGTGGGTCGCTACGCTGCCCGCGTGGGTTACCCCTGCGATTACCTGAGCGACGATCGTTGTACATGTAGAACACCGTGTATCAAAATCATTCTACACCAAGATGTTGGCGTACAATCACTAGAACAGCCTCTACCTCATCGTTATCGATTGAGATTCTTCTGCTAGCGACTACTGCGCGAACATCGTCTGGATGAAGTGGCATTAACTCCGCTAATTTAGCAGCCAATTCTGGATATTTCTGGAATGTTTCAATTTCCATAATCGCATTGAACATGTCATTGAATACATTCGGGTCTGTGCTGTAGCCACTTCTGTTTTCACTTGCAGCCCATTCTGCGTGTTGCAAAGCAGCTTTTTGTTCGTAAGTCAGGAAACCACGTCGTGCATTTGCATCGTTCAACATGTTTCTAACTGTGGCAAAATCTAGAAATCTTTCCTCTTCGGACATGATAATCACTCCAATGGTCTTAGGTGCTCTGGCCTAGCAACGACTGTCTTTTGCATGTTGCCATCCTTAACTGAAACTACCCATGCTCTTCCTTGTTTCTTTTGGATGAACCCGGTCTTTCCGTGGAATCTGCGGTGAGGCATACCTTGTTGCTGTCCACCATCTAATACGATAGCAACACGGTCTCCTTCGTCGTAGTCATGAATAACGCGACTGATGTATAGGCGGCCTCTTTGGTGACGGCCTCTACTCAATATGGAACGTGTTCCTTGGCGTTGTCCCTTGGACTTCTTCATAGTTTTCACAACCCACTCATACTGTCAAAACGACCTTCCGAGCAACTTGGCGACCTTCCAGCCCCATATAAGCACCGCGATATTTCAATCCGCATGAATATCGGCAACATCAAGCCATTCAACAGTACATTTTGCCTTGATTAATGATGCAATGGAAGGCTGGGTTCTTCCGCCATCGCCATGTACAGTTTCCTTGACATAAGTGCCTGATTCACATCTCAGACTGAATTCGCCAATCATCAAATTATCATCGACTATCTCTATTGACGGGTCTCTAGTTTCGATTACTTTTCGCTTTCGAATCTTGTCAGCACGCCTGTGTGCAACCCTTTCCGGAGTACGTTGCGCAAGAGTACAACCTTGCAACTTTTCCATAATTTCTAAGACAAAATCCTTGTCAGGAAGAGGCAAAGTTTCTTCCTTTGCGTTTTGGATTCTCTCGATTAGCACATCCTTTGTACCGGACTTTGCCAAACCTTTCTCTTCACAAATAGCAACCAATTCCGCTTTCTTTAAGCCAGAGTAGTCGACCTGTTCTGGTTCTTTTTCTTCCCGATCGTTTTTGTTTGAGTAATACTTTTTGCGGCGAGAATTTCTGTGACGATTATCTTTGGGAACCTCGAGGATTTTTGTTAGTTCATCCAACTCATCCTGAGTCATTGGCTCTATCTTATATCTAATCGTGTAGGATTTTTCTGCGGGTGTATCCTTAACTCTAACAACTTCACTGCGGTTCGATGGTCTCATAGAACTCACCTCCAACCTACCTTCTGCATTAGTATTGATTATTTCCATCATCTCAGTGCAGTCTATGTTCCTAAATGTTGGATCTTTGAATTCTATTACGAACGGCCTGCCTCTTCCAAGACATCTAACATCGATATCTTCTCTACCCATTCCGTGAAATGAATGCTCTTCACTACCAAATTTTTCTAGTAAAGGGTCACCAATTAGGCCTTGTACCGAACTAGTATATTGCATTCCTGTGAAATCACACTTCACACAGCCTCTTCCCTTACATGATTTACAAGGCCACTTGGTCTGAGGAATTCCTCGCTCGAGTTTTCTGTATCTGCCATAGAAATATTGTGACCTAACATCCAAATCTACGGTAAGAGTTAGAACATCGATTATGGCTAGTATTTCTGGTTTATCGATTACAATTTTCATATCGAATCCACTAGCTTTCAAATGTTTAGCAATCTCTTCTATCAAACTGGATTTTAATGGAGCTGAATTTGCAGCACCGTGACGTTTTCTCAGGTAATCCTCCATCTCTGTTTGGTCTTTTGGAATTCTAGAGCCAAGTTGTAACCTGGAACACTCTTTATCGCCAATTGTTTCAATAATCAGTTCAGATAGTAGTGGAATCTCATCAAACAGATTCTCACAAAATGGACATAATGATTCAACTTCTCTGATATTTTCTAGTGAATGGTCTGCTTCTACAACCTGATTTCTAACCTCGATTCCTGATTCAAGCATCGTTTGACTGAAGCGTTTCTTGCCACTTACTCTTCCAAGACAATGATTGCAGGTACCAATTTTCACCAGATGTTTCAATCCAGCAGGAGAAGGTGCTGAAGGAACCACTTCTTCATTCATCTGAAGTTCGTAATCATCATCCCAATCCGGCTCGGGCAAGGTCTCTGATTGATTTGCATCATCCCAAAGAGAATAATCAGTTGAACCAAAACCTGTATTTGCATAGGATGTCCAATCCTCATCGTCATTCTGGTTGTCCTTAGAATCATCTTCAGGCATAGTAATCACCATCCCGAGCAGGGGTCAACCCCTTACTGGAACAAGTGGTGGGAAATGCTGGCATTCAAAACCTCTTCCATTCAGAAAGCGAGTATTCAATAACCTTGGACTATCGATAATTATCATGGCAGGTGAACCAATTGAGGTGGGGCAATATGTTTCACTTGCTAGAAAAGCCTTGGTAAACGAACCATATCTAGCGAATGCAGCAATAATTGGTGAATTGACAAAATTAACCCTGGCTAGATCAGGTCATTCCTACTTCACACTCACAGACGAGAAGGGGTCTATTGATTGTGTATTGTTCGGAGGAAATTCGATGTTTGAATCCCAAAATATCGCAGTGGGCTCAAAATTAGTAGCTCTGGGTGGAATTGATGTCTACGTCAAAACCGGACGAATGCAATTCAAGGCATCGCGAGTGCAACCAGTGCAAAATATCGGAGAGTTGGAAAAGGCTCGAAGGGAATTAATCGAAAGATGGAGAAAGGATGGAACATTGGATAGACCTCGTTTATCAGCGCCTCACATTCCAAAGAATTTGTACATAATCACCGGAGGTGGAAGTGCGGCACTAGCAGACATGCAACGTTTAATCGCTGACCGTTGGCCTGATTTTTCATACACCATAATCCCAGTTTTAGTTCAAGGAATGGGGGCTCCTGAACAACTGATTCAAGCGTTAAAATATGCAGGAAATCATGCTGATCTAATCATTATTGGAAGAGGTGGTGGTTCACCTGAAGATTTGTGGTCATTCAATCTGGAATCGGTTTGTCAAGCAATAATTGACTGCCCAGCACCGGTTGTAAGCGCTGTAGGTCACGAGTCTGATTTGCTTGTAAGTGATTTAATCGCTGACGTTAGAGCCTCCACTCCTTCAAATGCCGTGGAAAGGGTTGTTCCAATAAAGAGTGAGTTACTTGCACTCATAGCACAAGTTGGGGATAGAGTAGACTTTGCTATTGATAATTTGTTCACCAAGAAAAATGAGAAAATATCCTCTATGATTATTCGACTAAGCGCAGCCCCGATGAAGGGTATTTCCAATGCCAAATTACGAAACTCAAGACTTTATTCTCGACTTAATAGCGCGATTGAAAGAGATATGTTGACAAAGAAAAACCGCTTACTAACCATTGATTCAATTCTAAAATCTACTAATCCAGAAAGAGTTCTAGATAGAGGATACTCCATGACCATGGATACTGATGGAAAACCAGTAACAAGTATCGCTGGTTTGAAAGAAGGTGACCTCCTAAGCGTAGTACTCAGGGATGGTAAAGTAACAACTGAGGTGAAAAAATGACATATGCAGAAGCAATGAAAAGGCTGGAAGAAATTGTCGCAGCACTAGAAGCTGGCGGAACGGATTTAGATGAAACTCTGAAACTTTTCGAAGAAGGCTCCAACCTGCTCAAAGAATGCCAAAAAGAATTAGCTGAAGCGGAAGGAAAAATTGAAACATTACGTTTGGAGGATATTGAGTGAATAGAAAAATCGCTGCCTTGCAAAGGAAAATCGCAAGGCTTGCAGCAGATTGGCGAGACCCTCACGATGAGGAAGCCTGGTCGAAAAGAGATATTGTGAAAAATATCGAAATTTCTGATGATGGTGAAGTTGCAATTACAGTCACTCCTCCTCGGCCGCATTGTCCATGCTGTTTACTAGATTTAGATAATTTTAGAACCAAATTACTACAAACAAAAGGCGTAAGTTTTGCAACAATAAATGTCGTTGGGATTCCTGCTAGTGACAGATGGACAAGAACCCTGAATCGCTGAAATTGATAGAAATATAATGTCATATCACATCTTTTTCAAGATTACAAGTTATCTAATATAATCACTGGACTGTTGGGGATAATGGAAGAGTGGAACGACATTCCTTTAGATGACGAAGACGGGCCAAAACCAATTGCTCAAGTAATTGTAATGGGATTGGTATGTCTTATGGTTATGGTATTCTTTCTTGGCATGTAATTCAATTTACTAACTCTCTACTCTTGAGCCAGCCATATGCAGGAAGAGAAATTGAAATTATAGAACCAACCCAACAAATTATGGTTCCAACAATTATGCCATATTCTGGCAAAGCCCAAGGGGCAATTATGGAATAAACTGCAACTGAAGCGCCTCCGAGCATCATTGGTCCAGCAGCACCTGATGGAACTTCAGGACCTTGGGAGATCCATAACGCTGCCATAGTGGTGAGGAAAATCGCTGGGAATACTGAAGCTAATCCCGCAATTAGAGGCTGTCCAATACTAGACAACTGTACTGCTACACCGATTGCAACCGCTGCTGCAAGGCCTCTAATTATCAACATGTTTCTACTGACTTTGTTCTTCCCTTTGGGTGCCTCGCGAGGCCTCCAAGTCATCCAAATTCCTAGTGACAATAACAAGACTAAACCTACTGTGCTAACAATAAATTCTGATGTGTAATCAAGAGTCATCTCCAAGAAATATGTAACCAGGATTGCAAGAATAAGCCAAAAAGTTAGGGAAACTATTACCATTTCAGTTACCGAAACATTCTGTTTCTTTGAAGGATAAAAAATCCAAGCACCTATGAATAGAGCATTCAGTAACATTCCAAATGAAACTAGTGACATACTTGTAGCCAAATCTTCAGATCCCGCTTCGAGATAAATTCCAATCGTTGCTGGTATGATTGTTGTAGGTATTGTCCCTAAAACTCCCCCCACGATTCCACCCCACCTTTCTATTGCCATTGTGACCAATACTGCAACAATACCAGCGAATAAGCCGGATAACAGAATGGTCTGCATTAGAGCATCGAGGCTGGGTTTGCGTATGGTTATTTTCGATTAGTTAATGTCTTTAGAATCTGTTTGAAAGGGATTCCTTCTGAATTTTTTAGATTTGATTTTTCCAGATTTCATCACAATCTTGGCAAAGATACCTGACAGTTGGGAAGTGAGGAGAATCTTCTGGGAATATATGGTATCCAATCACAGCCTTTCTCGGAGCAGGAGGTTTTTCGCCATATATTTCGATGTAAGCCGATTCGGTATCTCCAAAGTCATCTTCATTGGAAGGAAAGCACGGATTCAAATTTAGTATTTCCATGAATTTATCTGAATCAATATAATAGCCAAGTAGACCATCGCACCTTTGGCTTTCAACCAAAACACCATCCCATTCAGGGAATTTTTCCAAGTTTTCAATAGACTCCATTATATCATCTATAATATCACTAATCTTTCTTTTCTCTTTGTCTTCGCCGGCCACGATACCTTCCAAATCATTGTTTGTCATAAATTTTCAGAACAATTGAAATTAGTTATCGATTATTCTTCGAGCGAACGCGACGAAGGAATCCTTAATTTCGAAATATTTGTGAACAAAGTAGAGGTTGAGTTATATGCTGCTGCGCACGATTGAAATTTATGAGTAAGGCTGCACCGATTGCGTTATCTTTTCTGATTGTGTTTTCAGTTTTAGGTTATGTAGCTCTAAATTCTAACTCAA
>PAMN02000038.1 GCA_002707335.2 Methanobacteriota archaeon
GTATTTCTGCTGGAGGCGCTGGCATTCCTGGTGGTGCTGGTGGCATTTCCGCTGGAGGAGCAGGCATTCCTGGTGGTGCTGGTGGCATTTCCGCTGGAGGAGCAGGCATTCCTGGTGGTGCAGGAGGCATTTCTGGTGGAGGAGCTGGCATTCCAGGTGGTGCTGGTGGCATATCTACAGGAGGAGCTGGCATTCCAGGTGGTGCCGGAGGCATTCCTGGAGGCGCTGGTGGCATTCCAGGAGGCGCTGGTGGCATTCCCGGAGGTGCTGGAGGCATTCCTGGAGGTGCTGGTGGCATTCCTGGAGGTGCTGGAGGCATTCCTGGAGGTGCTGGTGGCATTCCTGGTGGTGGTGGCGGGGTTCCTGTTTGTTCATCTTCGCTCATTTTTCTTCCTCCCATGTAGCATGACGGCATCCTGCCATCGATGCGCAGCGTATAACCATTTTGAGTAAATTATCAATGCAATAAATTCGTTTTGTTAATAACGGCAGGTTGATGAGGGAATGTATCAGCGCAGAAGCATGGTCGGTTTAGATTCTTCATCACCTCCCGTGATTTTTGTTGTTGGAACTGCAGGTGCAGGAAAATCATCCCTTGTTACATCATTTCAAAGATGGAGTAGATTTATCGAAACTGAAGTGATTGCTATTAACCTCGATCCCGGAGCAGAAAGAGTTCACTATGACGCTGAGTTTGATGTAAGAGATTTGATATCTCTTACAGAAGTCATGAATGAATATGATTTAGGTCCGAATGGCGCACAAATTCTGGCTGCGGATTTAGTGGCTGCTCAAGCAATGGAAGTTGCAGACGAGCTACATGCACTCTCTGGTGAATTGATGGTAGTCGATACTCCGGGACAGGTTGAATTATTCGCATTTAGAGAAGCTTCATCTCATTTGATAGAAGTTCTAGGACAAGATCAGGCAGCAATAATTTATCTTTTTGACCCGATGTTGTCACGAAGTCCATCTGGCTTTGTATCCCAAATGTTACTATCAAGCATCGTTGAGTTTAGGTTAGGGCTACCTACGAAGAATTTTTTATCTAAGGCAGATTTGTTAGAAGAAGAAGAGTTAGAAAAGATTCTAGAATGGTCAGAGAGACTTGAAATTCTAGAACTCGCACTTTATGATGAAGCCGGTGGCCAAAGAACTGAGTTTGCAATAAATCAACTTAGAATGATGCAACAATTTTCCCAGACTCCAGGATTGACACCATTATCTAGCGAAACCGAAGATGGAATGGCTGATGTTATGACTTTCGCTCAAGCCTTGTTTGGAGGAATGAGCGATGCTAGGGATGGATTCGCCCAGGACATAGAATACGAGAGAAATTGATTCCGATTTAACTTTGAACTGCCCATTACCCCAGAGGTCCATGGCAGAGCATTTACTTGCAATAGACGACGTGGCTGAGGATTTTGAATCGATACTAAAATGGGCGATTGAATTTAAGAAAATGTGGAAGGCTGGCGACGAAATAGCAATGAGTTTCACACCATTAGCGGATTTAGCAGTCGGTAGTATCTACGAAAAACCTAGCACACGAACAAGGGTTTCGTTTGAAGTTGGAATAAACAGACTTGGTGGGTACCCGTTGACATTGTCGAAAAATGATATTCAACTTGGTAAATCAGAATCAATTGGAGACACTGCTAGTGTTTTGTCAAGATATCTTGGTGCAATAACATACAGGTGCTTCGGACACGAAGATGTTGCTGAATTAGCAGCTAATTCCGACGTACCTGTCCTTAATGCATTGTCGTACAAGCACCATCCCTGCCAAGCAGCAGCGGATTTGATGACAATCATGGAACATTATCAAGACACAGAAAATCTATCTGTTAGTTGGGTTGGTGATGGAAACAATGTCTTGCATGATTTGATGCTAGCATGCGCAATGTTAGGAATTGATTTTACTTATGCGATACCTAAAGGATACGAACCCCATGAAGATGTGGTACAAAGAGCAAAAGATTTTGCTGATGAAAATGGAAGTCGAATGGAGGAATTTAATGACCCTGTCGAGGCCGTTAAAGGTGTGAATGTAATCTATACTGATGTATTCGTATCAATGGGAGAAGAAGATATGAAAGACAAGATCAATGATTTTGAAGGATTTCAAGTGAATATGGATTTAGTTTCCAACGCTGACAATAATTGGTCATTCATGCATTGTTTACCCGCTCATCGTGGAGATGAAGTTACTAACGAAGTTATGGACCACAAGAATAGTATCGTATTTGATCAGGCAGAGAATAGGATGTGGGCACAAATGAGTCTATTGAGTTACTTTGTAGATAACGGAGCATGGGCTGCAATGGCAGATTTAATGGGAATATACCTTTAATCAGAGTAAACTTACTTGAAGTGCAAATGCTATCAATCCAAGTAACATACCAACCCTAATTTTTTGTTGTGCCTGATAATCCTCTCCCCTAAAGAGTGGACCATTCAATGAGAACATGACAAATATTGCTGGACCATGGAATAGAATCTGATGATATTCAAACGGACCATACAAATGTGCTAAGCCTAATGTCACCATTGAAAGAAGTATGAATACATAGGCTACTGCTCTAGCATTATCCAATCCAATTCTCATTGGCAAAGTGTTTCTGCCTTCATCGGACTCCATGTCTTCGCAGTCTTTGACTATCTCTCTGGCCAAATTAGCAAAGAAAGCCACAGCAGCCGCATAAATTACAATTGGTGTATTCACTAATGATACAGATGCTGCGCCGAATAAAATAACAGCCCCTACCATCAGAGATATTGAGATGTTACCCATTAATCCGTAATTCTTTGTCTTTGGACCTGAATCATATGTCAACATTAACATCGATGCTGCAAGCCATATCATTACGATAGCAATTGGTTTTTCTGAGAGATAAGATCCAACAGCCATTAATCCCAAACTTATAATCCCAAACAAATAAGCCACTTTTGCAGCACTTTCTACTGAAATTCTGCCAGAAGGTATCGGTTTGTGAGACTTATTTTTTCTATCAATATCTACATCAGCAACATCGTTCATGGTGTTACCTGCAGCCATAAAGCATACAGCAGAAGTGGTTTGAAGGGCAACGAGGCCTGCTGATTGGGAATCCCAATCACCACTGAGGGCGAGGTGAGCACCAATTGGCACTGCGATAGTAGCCAGTATCACGTTTTTTGGTCGTGATAGCTCTAAAACCTCGCGCCACATCAAACCGGGGGGGATGTTAGAGGTAAATGGTCAGTTCGCTGAAAGAGCCCAAATACAGACCCTTTCTCGGAATCCTGCCATTGTTACGCCCTCTGTGACTCCTAATTTTTGAAATCTCGAATCTCTAGCAAGAACATTACCAATTTGATTCATTGTAGCGCCCCAGCGAAATCTACTATTGACGTGATCTAGTATTTGGCTAGTGTTGGATTCCCCATTTTCTCCCAAAAATACTACGATTTCATTTCGTAATCTACCGGTTCTGCTCATCAAGCTTCCCCTCTTGCTCTTCTTCTGAGATTATTCCATGTGTTAGAAACCTCTATTGTAAGAGGTTTCCAATCCCAGTCAACATCTTCCCAAACAATGTGTGTTCGGTACTTACTAGTTGCTTTTTCTTCCGTTTTGCTCGGTTCGAAATCCGAGAACTTTAGTGTTGGTTGCATGAATCTAAGAAATCAGGGTTACTATATGAAGAAAAGAAGTGGACTCGTTGTTGAAAGTAAAACTAATGAAACGAGTTATAGCGCCCTGATTTTCACTTTCATTTTTTATGAAAATGAATCCCAATACAACCCGTTCAGAATAAATACGGGTGACAATTGGACTGCCTGTCGCTCGTATAGTGTAGTGGCCCATCATGAAGGCCTCTCGAGCCTTCGACCCGGGTTCAAATCCCGGTACGAGCACTCGCACTGACATGTTCAAATATGAACATAGGGAAAAAACTACTTCCTGCTCTAAAGTAGAGTTAGTTATGACAGACGAAAGTGTCATTGAGCTTTCTCAAGCCACGGATTTAGAGGTCCGTACTTTACTTGCTTCAATCCTTAATGAGTACCGTAGGAGAAAAATTGACATTTCACTCACCCGAACTTTGATCGGAGAGGATTTTGAATTGGTAGTATCAGTCACAGATGACCGCAAGGAAGTGTACGTAAAATGGCTGCAAGAAATTGAGGAATATGACGATCTAGAAGAAGAGGATTTTGATTTGTCCGATGAGGATGTTGACTATTCAACTCAAGATGAAGATGACGAGATCTATGATGACGATGATTGGATATATGATGAGCCCTTGTCCGAAAGAACTCCAAATGACGACAGAAGCGATTCCATGAATCCTAACAGTCACCGCTACAATCCCGGGAGGTAATTCTGATCCTTGCAGATGATTCACCATGGCATCTGCAGATAGTTTCCAGGTACGAGCATCTATCAATTCAACTAAATCAATCAGAACCGATTTACTCCCCGTAAAATAATTCTGAATATTTTTCAGCAAGATTTCTAGAACCTACTCTCTTGATTCCTGCTTTGATTCTTTTCCAACTGTCCTTAGTTCCAGTGACTAAATCCCAAAATTCATCCTGAACGAAAGCATCCATTTCCCTTTGCAAAGGTTTTGCTCTACCACCATTATTTTGCCACCATGAATCAGAATCAAATGTTGGTCCATATGGACTGTATGGAAAAACAATACCAACAGTTACGTCCTCATTTGGATATCTAAGCCAGAAATACGAATACCAGTGTAATACTTTGTTTGCAAAATTATTTGCGTTCGATGAGTTAATTTGAACTGTTTTAGTGTCGAAGATATAATGTCTCTCATCTTTCGTAAACCACATGTCAATACCATCTCCAGATGAAGTACTTACAAATTCGATGTCATCACTGCTTTCTTGCAGACACATTTCGCGCAATTCCGTAAGAATTTTATTGAAATTTGTCTGATCAGGATTATCTTTCCTTTCATTGTCTACTTTAGCCAAAAAATCTGAAATCCTTTTAGGTAAATTTTTGGGTTTGTAAAATCCCTTTGGGTTATGTATAGAAAAACCACTTTTACTTGCGAATATGTAACTAAGTCTTTCCCATATTTTTGTACCTATACTTGTCTCGAGTCCACCCATGATTGATCTTATCCTCCTTTCAATGGGAAAGATTTCATCGAGGATTACATGTTTTGTTTTTGGTGATGTTTTCCCGTCAAGGTAAGATCTGATGGCCTCTTCAACAATAGTTTCTACAATCGTCTCTATTTCCATGTTATTCACTTACTTTATTTTAATTTATCAAAACCCTGTAAGAGATTTTTGAACTGTTTGTGGAGGCTTCAAGGTGTGTATAGTTTCGATATGTGTAGTTTGATCAGCATTTAGATTTTCCAATGTCTTTATGATCTGTTCGCCTACAGCACCTGCAACATTTACAGCAACGGCATTTCCTATCTGCTTATAGCAAGAGGAAATGCTACCTGAAAATTCCCAGTCATCAGGAAATGATTGAATCCTTGCATACTCTCTAATTGTAAATGGACGTGTTTCTTCTGGATGACACCTTTCTGTTTGCTTTTGGCTTGGAGATGTTGTTAGTGTAAGACAAGCCTCATCCCAAGATATCCTTCTGGCCATTCCTCTTCGGCCACCACCGCTATAGAAACTAGCTCCCATGAATTCTTTCTGTATTTCAACAGGGAGATCCACCCAACACCCTCCCGGAGGGACTAATTTCATGACATCATACCTTTTCTGCGAAAATTTTGTACCTTTAGATGTAGGGACATCCTTCAGTGCATCTCGTAGGACAATTTTCTTTTTGTATGGATTGGGATATGTGAAATGGTAACCAGGTAAGGTTCCAATCAAGAAGACTCGTTTTCTTTTTTGGGCGACTGTAAAATCTGTCGCATTTAGTACCTTCATTTGGACGTGATAACCCAATTCAGTTAGAACTTTAGTCATAGTCTGGAGTGTTCTACCATCATCATGGTTCTTCAATCCCTCGACATTTTCGCCAACAAAAATCTTTGGTTTAATTTCTTTTATTGCTCTAGCGAATTCAAAAAATAGAGTCCCTCTCGTATCCTCAAATCCTAGCCCCTTTCCTGCATAACTAAATGCCTGACACGGAAAACCACCTGCAACAATGTCTGCCTTGAATTTTGAAAAGTCAACCTCAGCGACATCTTGATGGATTACGTTCCAATCAGGTCGATTCTTTTTGAGAGTTGCACATGCATCCTTATCAATTTCTATCAGCGCTTCCGTCTCAAGTCCCGCCATTTCAAAACCTAATGCCATACCACCTGCGCCAGCGAACAATTCTAGCACAGTGAATTTCCTCATACCATTCCCCTTATGTGAACAGTTAATGAACAATTCCAGTCTTATGTAAAGTTTAGTAAATGATTTTCCTCTATGTTAGGTTTGAAAATTGATCTATTCAATTGAACTTAATTCCGTTTACTGTTTGAGGTTAGATATCATAGTTGAGACATCTTTTAGCATGAAACAATTATGTGATTTTGCAATTCTTAATGGGAATTGACCCAGTCTAGATATTCTTGATTTGCTTCCACTTTTAATATCAATATTTCAGGAACATCATACGGATGTAAGTTTGTAATTACTTCTTGCACTGACTCCTTATTTTTCTCTGAAACTTTGATTTCCAGCAACCATTCTTTTTCATGATTCAATTTCCCATCCCAAGAGTAAGTCGAAGATATTTCTCTATGCTGAACGCAAGCGGCACCAGATTCTACAATCGACTGTGCAAAAGAAGTAACTTCAAATTCTCTAAAGGAAATTGGAAGTGTTGTCTTAATCAAAAACATCGAACCACTTCAAAACTGATAATTCACACCTGTGAGTTTTTCGCTTAATTCCCACAATTTTTCCGCTACTTTCTCATCCATTGCTTTTTCATTTATTTTTGATTTACCAAACTTCCCCCAAGCATCTAGTAACCCCGTTGGCCCCCAGTATACGTAGTCGTCCGCCATATCAGATGTGGCTGCAAATAATGTGCTACTAGCACCCTTTTTTGCACGCATTGCTATAATGTTTAGAAGTCTCCAAACTATCGAATGCCTCTGCAACTTAGTGCGTGAATATCCAGGATGTGATCCAAATGATTTGACATTGATTCCAGATGCTTTCAACCTTCTATCAAATTCTATGGCGAACATCAAGTTTGCCAACTTACTTTGACCATAGGCTTTCCATTTCTTGTACTTTCTTGTTTCAAAATTCAAGTCATTAAGATTGATTTCTCCAATGTTATGAGCTATACTTGAAACCGTAACTACCCTGCTACCTGGTGTACTTTTTAGCAAAGGAAATAATTTACCAGTCAAGGCAAAATGGCCTAAATGATTAGTTCCAATTTGCAGTTCAAACCCGTCTTTAGTCTTAGATTTGGGAGGTATCATGACACCTGCGTTGTTGACAAGAATGTCCAAATTTTTGTATTTGACTAATATTTCATCTGTGAATCTTCCTATGCTTTCAAGGTCTGCAAGATCTAATTCCATAACATGTATCATGGTTCCCGGATATTTTTTCAACAATTTCTCCCTTGCAGCCTTACCCTTTTCCACATTGCGACATGCCATTATTACGATGGCATCTCTAGATGCGAAACCAGCGGCCATGTGATAACCAATACCACAGTTTGCCCCAGTAACGATCACGACCCTCAAAGAAAGGTCCTGCATCATCTTAAGTTTCCATTTCACAAGTTTATTGGAGATACTTCTTATCTTCAAAGTTATGCTTTTAATAATCGGTTTTGGCTAAGAAGAATATAAATTTCATGCAACCACTGCCGATAAAGGTCAAACTTATTCACTAGATTGTATAAAATCAAATTATGGGGCCAGAAAATGAGTTCATCTGGTTTGTAATATTAGGAGTATGGGCAGCAATTATTGTTCTTGCAATCAAACCGCTCCATGGCTACATGGTTTCTCGAGGAATGGAGAACATGGTAGCTGTATATTACAACCGCAAAGTGGCGCATATGGTTTCTGGTGGAATACCTCTAATTATGGTACCAATTGTTTTTACTGACCCTATTTGGCCACTTTTGGGAGGAGTAATTGGTGGCATAGCACTTGCTGCAACACACATAATGGACAAACGCCTTTGGTGGATGCAAACTGAACAAAACATGAATGATGCAACTTTTGCATTTATGTTAGGCATTTCTGTATTCGTATTGTGGCATTATTTGGATGATGCTTGGCTAGCCATTCTACCTGCTTTATTCATGGCTTATGGTGACGGAGTAACTGGGATTATCAGAAATAAATTATTTGCTAAAAGAACCAAAAGTGCATGGGGTAATCTTGGAATGGCAATTTTGTGCATCCCGCTTGGATATTTCATAGGAAAAAGCGCTGACCCCTCAATCCCAATATGGGGGGCAATATCTGGAGCAGTGGCATCATTTGTTGAGAGATATGAATTCGGACCAATTGATGATA
>PAMN02000043.1 GCA_002707335.2 Methanobacteriota archaeon
GACAATGGTTGAAAGCACAGCGCCTTCTGCGCTGTACATGGTGACCTGTGAGTGGCTGGAAGAGGAAATCCGTGGAGTGATTCCAGATTGTGATGTTGAGGCGATTGATCTCAACGGTACACAGGACCACTTTCACATTCGTGTGATTTCTGAATCATTTGAAGGAATACGCCCACTGCAACGCCAAAAAATAATTTTGAATCATTTCAAGCCATACATCCCAAGGCCAATTCATGCAATTGACATCAAGTGCATGACTCCTGCACAAGCAGAAACTGCAGGAAATACAGTATTCCATCCACATGCTGGAGGAACAGGAATCCACATTAAGCGGATTCAAAAACACCAAAACAAGGAGTGAAACAAATGGACTGGACACCTGAAGAATTGCAAGCAATAGTAGACGAGCACGCACTTGTGCTATTTATGAAAGGAGAACCTGGGGCTGCCCAATGTGGCTTCTCAAATAGAGCATCACAGGCATTACAAGCGCTTGGCGAGCCTTTCGCATCTGTAAATATTCTAAGCGACCCACGTGCAATCCCTTCAGTTTGCGCTTGGTCAGACTTCCCAACAATGCCACAGATATTCGTACACGGTGAATTGATTGGTGGATCTGACATAGCCCTCGAAATGCTCAATGACGGAAGCCTAAGAGAAATGTTTGATGCAGGCAACGCAGCAAAGAAGAGCGATGGCTCTGGGTGCTGTAGCAACTGCTGATTTTTGGTCATGCTTCAAGACTGAAGCGAGCTTATCACTAAGTCTGCTAGATTTTCTCTAGGCCCTTTCAGCCATGGCTCGACTACAACGGCTACTTTTTCCTTCTGTAGCCTTTTCACGCCACCGCCACTAATATTCAATACAATGCAATCGTCTTTGTTCACCCTTTCTTGTTCAATCGCTTGAATTAGAGATCCTAATGCGACTTCGGCGGGAGTCATTATGTCAATGCCTTCGGTTTCCTCAAACAGTTTTCCTGCATTGATAGCGTCTTGCTTTTCAACCACGTATGTCTCTCCATTGGTTGATTTTAACGTATCATAAACGCCACCTTTCACACCATATGCAGGGCTTGCACTCAACAGATAATCAGAATATACCTTCACATCTCCTTCCGGGAAATCAGAATTTTGTAGTGTAGTTCTTCCATCTTGCCAAGCTTTGTGGATTGGACAATGCTCTGGATTTTGTGATAGATGGATTTTCGCAAGTGGTCCTTCATCATGTTCGAAATCAATCAATCTCTGCATCATTTCGTAGACTCCAATTGGACCAGGGCCTCCACCAACACCCTGGAAATAGTGGTCTGGAATACGACCAATCTCATTCCATGCATCTAAAATCAATGAACCGATACCATCTCTCCTTGCAATGTTGTGCGCACCACCTTCTAGTTGCCATCCACCAAGTTTCGATTCAATTTCTTTAGCGACAATCTTTGCATCAGCATAATTTCCATTCTCAACAACTACAATCTTTACACAATCATTTACTGAAGGATTAGTTCTCCATATTCTGTGGGCGTGAATATCAGCAACTACTACAATTAGTGGAAAATTATCCAAATCACAAAAATGTGAGAAAGCCCTTGCAGTATTTCCTGCAGAGGCACAAATGACTCCGTTGCAACCATGATCTTTGAGCCTTTGAATCGTTGGAACAGCCTCCATATCTTTGAATGCTCCAGTTGGACATAATCCTCCTCTTTCAGGCCAGTATCCATGATAGGCTATCCAGAGATTGCTTAATCCTAGTTTTCTTGCTAAACCTTCGGATTTGTATGTGACCGTTCCAGCATTGTGTTTTGTCGACTTACTTACAGGTAACCAATCAAGAAATTTCCACACACCAGTTGCCTTCATATCCACGTCTAGTTTATTGCTGTAAACTGATGATATAAGTGCACCATCCGTGTGGTGTAACGTATATGCATCATTGAAAATTTCGCCATTCCCAAGGCACTTAATCCTATAATTCCCCATCAAACCAACAGCCTAAGTCATGGTGACCTACGATGTCGTCGGCCGTGTCATTCATATGCTGTTCGCTAAAAATCGTCAATAGAATTACTTCTTTGCTTTACAAAACTCCCAACACATTGAAAACTTAACGGTCGAGCATTGTCCTGTGAGCAAAGTGACTGAGGCAGGCAATAATGCTCTTTCCGTTGTTAACCCAGTAGTGGGAACTTTCGCCGCATTGCCAAATGGATTCAGGAATCTATTGAAAAACAAGGGCTTGATTCGCAATTTAGTCTCAAGGGATATTTCTCAAAGATATCGAAATTCAATAATGGGCTATTTCTGGACTATTCTGGAGCCATTGCTGTTATCAGCAGTATACTTTTTCTTGTTTACAATTATTGCAGGTAATCCAGAAGAAAGATATCCATTATGGATTATTTTGGGGGTCATAACTTGGCAGTTTTTCTCAAGGGGACTAAACGATTCAGTTAATTGTTTAGTAGGAAATAAAAATATGATTAAACAGATATATTTTCCAAGAGAAGTTTTTGCCTTTTCAAAAGTAATATCTCAATTGGTAATTACCATAGCAAGTTTAGTGGTTGTAATTCCATTTATGATACATCTAGGTATTGAGCCAACAACACAATTGTTCCTATTTCCTGTTGCACTAATGCTCGTTACTCTACAGGTCTTGGGAGTAGGCTGGCTACTATCTGTCCCAAATGTACATCATGGAGATATAGCTCATTTGACTAGATTCATAACTAGAGCCGGTTTCTTTGTATCTCCAGTAATGTGGACGGTTAGTATGGCAAAGGGTAGTAGGGAAGAGATGCTCAATTATCTATTTCTAAATCCTATGGTCGTCCCTTTAGAGTTAATGCGCGCAGCTTTTGATGGAACCAATCCGCCAATACCTGATTGGGCAATATATTGGTCTGTTTCATTTTCTCTCTTATCTCTGGTAGTTGGATTAACCTTTTTCAAGAAGACAGAATCAAAGGTGGTGAAGAGGTTATGAATTCTCCAACAATTCGTTTAATTGATGTAGGCCTTTCTTTTCCTCAGCACAGAGTAGGATTAGGATCAATATTAAGATGGATAAAGCGATTTTTCGGAATTGATGCTCGGATTGAGCCATTCATTGCCTTAAAACAAATAAATCTAGAGATTAAAAGAGGCGAAGTTATTGGAATCATAGGCAGAAACGGTAGCGGAAAAAGTACGCTACTTCGAGTCATGTCGGGGATATATCAGCCAGATAATGGTAAGGCTCTATCTTCTGGACCTGTGAGCCTTCTTTCAAACGTTCGTATCGGATTCAATGGTAATTTATCGGGTAGAGAAAATATACACCTATTTGGCAGTATTCTAGGGCATTCTAGACAGATGATGGACCAATTAATGGAGTCGATAATCGAATTCGCTGAACTAGAGGATTTTATTGACCAGCCATTGAGGACCTATTCAAGTGGTATGCAAGCGAGACTAGGTCTATCTGTCGCAAGTGCAGTAAAGCCAGATATCCTACTTATTGATGAAGTACTTGCAGTTGGCGACGCTGGTTTCAAAGAAAGGAGCAGAAATAGGATAAAGGAGATGGTAGAAGATGCATCTACTGTGGTGATAGTTTCTCACAATCTGAATTATCTAAAGCAAATTTGTGATCGGATAATTGTCATGGATAATGCGACTGTTAAGTTTGAAGGTTCTTGCGAAGATGCAATATCCGTATACAATGATCTAATCAAGGGGTGATTGATTGAGATTTGATACGATTGCCGAGAATAAAAAACCTGGGTCATTGGATTGGACAATACCGAAACAAATGGATTGTGGAGATAAATTAGTTTGTTATGTTGACGAACAGCTCCTACAACCAGGCGGAGTTATTAGACTTAGGGCTTCTTCTTCTGAGGATCTAGTTGCAGGGCTGCGAATATTCCGAATGGGATGGTATTCAGGGGCAGGTGCTAGATTGATTGAGTATGCAAGCGGGCTTCGCATACCGGCAAATACAACTTGGAACAAATTTTCTAAGCCACTACCTAAAGATGAACTATGTTTAGAATGGCCTGAGGTAATTTCTATATCAATTGGTGATGATTGGTGTGAAGGGTTGTATATTGCTAGGTTAGAACTACTAGATGGTAAAGCAACAATGGCTCCTTTTTGGCTAACATCACCACAAGAGGCAACAGGCCTCACAGTTGTTTTTTCACCGATTAACATCCAAGCAAGGAATTGGTGGGGTGGTTACAGTGCAACTCAAGTGATAAATGGGCGCTCAAAAAAAAGAAGAGGCCTTTACCATACAATTGGAATAGAAGAAATAAACCTGAACAGGCCAATGTATAATTCTCGTGGAGGTGACGCCCTTCGGTGGGATTATCCTCTAGTCAGATTTCTTGAAAGACATGACATTCCCATTACATATTCGTCAGATATAGATATAACAAATAGTAGAATTATTCCAAAGTCAGTATCTCATTTAGTTACTACAGGTCCCATGCGCTATTGGACTAAAGAGTTCGAATCTTCCCTTACTGATTTTATTCAATCTGGAGGCAATTATGTCCATTTGGGTTCAGAAGCAGGCCAGCACATAGTCTCCCTGAACTCTGGAATCGTATCGTTTCATGGTGATGGAATAGGAGAAAGGCTAGATAACCCACTAACCATGTCAAGGCCATCAGGATCCAAGCCAAGGCCTCCATGGAGCAGTATGCAAGTAAAATTAGATGGTCTTGATTCGTTTGAGGTTCAGGGTTTAATTGGTTCATCTTGGGATAGGGCTAGAGATGGTTCAAAAGTGGTAGCATTGGGCTATGGAAGACATAAATTTTTGAGAAAGAGAATCGCTGAATCCTCAATTAACAGCATTGGCTTAGGCACTGTATTCAATTCGGGGGTTTCCAATTGGACTTGGGCTTTATCAGCTTACAGACGTCAAGGTAACATCAAAGTAAATGAAAATCTTCAGAAATTTACTCTGTCATTACTTGGTATTGATCCAAATCTTCTCGATACAAACCAAGATGCAGATATGATTCTAGATGACGATGATTCACTTTCAAATTTGTCATTAGAAGAACTAGAGGAAATATTAGAAGAGGATTCAGATAATTTCTTAGCACTATTGAATTCTGGAATACGTCTGTTCGAGTTAGATAGGTATGATGAGGCAGGTAAGAGGTTAGAAAAAGCCCACGAACTCCGCCCTCGCTCAATACTGGCTACATATCGATTGGCAAGGAACCATCACAAAATGAAGAGATATGAAGAAATGATACCATTGTACCATGAATTGTTAAGACAAAGGCCTGATAGATTTCATTATCTTCAACAATACGGGGTTTTGTTGTTATCCTTGAATCGTTTTGAGGAAGGTAGAAGGGTTATCGAAAAGGCGATATCATTGAGGCCAAGAGAAGCATCAAGTTACATAACCTTGGCTAACGACGCAAGAAAGCGAGGTAAGTTCGATTATGCATTTGATATGTTAAATTCTGCTTTGCTAGTATCACCAGGGAATAAAAGCGCTAAATCTACCTTGGCAATGATGTATGAATCACAAAGTGATTTTCGTAAAGCAAGAGAGGAATGGTTGAGCCTTCTAACATTAGACCCAAAGAATATTAGAGCAAAAATGGGTGCTGCAAGGTGTGCATACAGGGCAAAGAATTACGACATTGCTTTTCCTGCATTTCAAGAAATTATTGACCAGGGCGCATATAGGTATATCAGAGAAGCAGGAATGTATTCCATTCATATTGCCGTTAACCACTATCGAGATGATGGTAAGGTAATTGAGATTTGTAGAATTTTACTCGATAAATATATACAATGTTTTTCTGGGAAAAACAACTCACATGTTCCTGTAACACAAATGTCTTTGGCATTCGCTAGAAATGGAAAATGGGAATCTGGATTGAGGTTAGTTGACCATCACAAAACGTTGTTTACAAGCTCATCAGAATACTATCTTCTCAAATCTCAATTATATCTTATCAGTAAGGATTTTGAGAACCATTTAAAGATGGTGAAACAATCATTTGCTTACCATGATTCATTGAACCTAAATTTTGAAACTAATGACGAAATGAAACGATGCAGAGTAAACGACCTTCATTCAACTTACGAGCCAAAGTTCAGTGGACCCTTAGTCAGCGTTATTATGACAGTTTACGGTTTCAATGAATTAGTTAAACACGCAATAAGTTCCATTCAAGAGCAGTCTTACAACAATCTGGAAATAATTATTGTTGATGATTGTAGTTCTGATAGTGACTTCAATCAATTAAGAGAGGTATCAAAAGAAGACAGTAGAATTAAAATTGTTCAAATGAACAAAAATGGTGGTACCTATTCTGCAAAAAACTACGGGATGTCTATTGCAAATGGGAAATATATCGCATTTCATGACTCAGATGATTGGCTCCACCCAAGAAAAATCGAGACCCACGTGTCACTAATGCTTGAGCAGCCAAATTTGGTTGCCACATTTTCGAACTATTTCCGCGTAGATGAGAGCGGAAATATCATTTTCAGAGGAAACGGGGCCGTAAGGCCTGCATGTATTTCTTTAGTCATGGATAGGGAAGCAATTCTAACGAAAATTGGCTATTTTGATTCCGTTAGAGTTTCGGCGGATTCTGAATATGAGTACAGAATTATCTCGGTATTTGGGAAAGATCGAGTTCAATATCTACATTCACCATTGCTAATTGCGAGTGTAAGGTCCGAATCATTATCGCAAGGAGGTAAGTTTGCTGTGGGGTGGTCAGGTTTATCCGGGCATAGACTTGAATACCGTAGAGAATATACAAAATGGCATAATTCTGAAGATTTCAAATCCAATCCATACATTGAAATCCATTCTGAGAATCGAAGATTCCCAGCACCCAAGGAAATGATGTGATTTTATGGAGTTGTTTTCAGAGAGGATAATCGATCGCCACAGAAGATGGTGGATTGAAAAGGAACTCCACCCACACAAAAATTTGGCTGGCAAGATCAAAGGCCCAGAATACGTATTCAATGCGGGACACAAGGTGCCAACGATTTACCATGTTGGCGATAAAGCCGAATCTTTGCCTAAATTCAAAAAACTTCCCGAAAGGTTCGTAATCAAACCAACAAAAGGTTGGTCTGCAAAGAATGTTTTTGTAATGGTTGATGGTGTAAATCTCCTTGATCAAAAGAAGTGGAAAAGAAATCAAATTGTCAAATCTTTAGAGAAGAATTCAGAATTAGATAGTAATGATCGAGTCAAACTACTTGTAGAGGAGTTTCTTGTAAATTGGGACGGAGTCTTTGGAATTCCTTTGGATTACAAATTTTTTATGTTTGGAGGGGAAATCGCTTTTTGCCACATAATCAAAAGACTCAGCAATACAGACACATCAAGAAACCTGCATTGGTATGTTGACGAAAATTTTGAATCAATCGGTATGAAAATTATAACCACTCAGAATCCCGAAACTGAGCTTTGTTCTAAACCAACCTGTTGGGACGATTTAGTTTCGACTGCTAAGGGGTTAGGGGAAAAACTTGACATGTTCATGAGAATAGACCTTTATGGGACCACGCGAGGCGCAGTTTTTGGAGAATTTACTCCACAACCACATGGGGGAAGAGGATATACAATTGAGGCTGACAAATGGTTGGGGTCATTATGGAGCGGAATTGAAGGCGCAGGAAATTAATCCAATGTTTGGATAATCATTTCAGCAACTTCTATCGCGCCATTGCTAATTTTTTGATCTTCACAATAAGATTTCATTGATTTCCTGTTTTCTTCAACCATTAAGTAATCTATTGCTCTTTCAATGCTGGAATCATTTGGTTCTAAAATGACTTTACAACAACCAATATCTTCTCCGGATTTTACTCTTGCGACTTGATCATCCATTCCAGTCGCTGTATTTGGAATAAAAATTGTTGGAAGGGCGAAAGAAACCGCCTCATGATATGAGTTGTAACCACCAGCCATTATTGCGAAATCAAACCCATTGAAAGATTTTGAATTCGGATAATCTCGAACTACTCGGATTCTTTCGCCAGTAACATCAATTCTCTTACCAATTATAGATTCACCTATCACAATCTCGACATTCTCATACCTGTTTAATACATCAACAACGTTCTGTAACAGACTCTCAATGTCATTAATTTTTCCAGCCCCTAGTTGAACATAGACTGCTAACTTATCGGCAGATATTCCTAGGCGAGTTCTTGTGATATCTCTTGTATCTAAATCAGCCGTCTGCAATAACCGGATTGGGTTCACAGTTTTGATTGGAGTTTTATGCTCAATTTCCTCTTCGGGTCTCGATGTGCTGTCAGTTGGGCGAATAATGTGATGGAAATGTTGGATGCTGTCCACTGGGATTTTTGTGGCACCTTTTTTGAAGGTACCTCGGCTTAACCAAAAATTGGTCAAACCCTTGCGATTGTTTATTGAATTAAGCATGCCCCTGTATGGGAACGCACCGTCAAATACGAAAATGCTAGGTCTGTGAATTTCAAACACTGTCCCTAAAATTTCCTCTGTTATTGCATTCCATTCCGCAGCTGTCATTTCATTGAACATATATTTGCCAGGCAGATGGTATGAAGCAAAACCTTCACTCTCTACCAAATGCAATGCTGACATTGTTGTTACAAATACAATTTCCACATCTGAGTCTTGTTTTCTTATCTGTCTAGCAACAGCAAATAATCTAGTAAAATGTCCTAGACCTACGCCATTTGTTGGAAAGAGCACAACACATCTTTTGGGGTTTAGAATAATTTTTTCACTATTGATTCTGCTTAATGGCAATCGTCCTAATCGTTCTAAGATATATTTTGCAAAGAAGAAAATCAACCAGAATGGAAGAAAGATTAGCAAAGGTGGGAATTTTATGCATCTAGTAATAATTGTTCCAATTCGAAACGAGAAAGAATTTCGAATTCTATCTAACTCTCTACTCGCCTTTTCTCTTCGGATTCTAAGAAGATATTCTTCAGATACTTCGTCCAAAAAACCCCTCCTACATCGGCCGTCCTACGGCATGGACTTGCCAGCCATCGGACTCTAGAGAATTCAAATCGAGAACTCGTCGTCCATCGTACAAGATTGAATTCCGCATACGTGATGCAAGGCCAGCCCAATCGATTTCTCGACATGCCTTGTGAGCTGTAACGAGAACCGCTAGGTCATATCCTTCTGCAGAATCGATGTCGCTGACAACCTCTACGCCTTCTGGGAAATCTTCTGCATTGAGGTGAGGATCGTATGCTGCAACTGCAATATCTTTCGATTGCAGCGCTTCAGTCAGTGGTTCAGCAGGCGTTTCTCTAGGGTCTCCGACTTCTGCCTTGTATGACCAACCTAGAAGCAGAACTTTGCCTTCACCTGCTGGGACACCAGCCTTGTAGAGTAATTCATTGAGAACACCTGCAACATGGATTGGCATGGTTCGATTTACCGCACGAGCCGCTGTAATTAGCTCAGCAGGAACTCCAACATCCGCTGCCCTTTGCATCATGTAGTATGGGTCAACTGGAATACAGTGTCCTCCTACACCTACTCCTGGTGTATACCGGTGGAAGTTCCACTTAGTCGCTGCTGCAGAAAGAACATCTTCCACATCAACATCTAGTTCAGGGAAAATACGTGCTAGTTCGTTAACAAGTGCAATATTGATGTCGCGCTGGACGTTTTCGATTACTTTAGCAGCCTCAGCAACTTCCAATTTTCCAACATAACGCACGTCTTCAGAAGTCAGACGACTATACAATCCGACAAGCCC
>PAMN02000051.1 GCA_002707335.2 Methanobacteriota archaeon
GAGTTCAAGCATCAGCCCGGTAAAGAAATGGGTAATGCGCCAATATTGGAGAATGCAACAGTCTCAATCCATCATTTCTATGGGATTATTGGGTTCATCGTTGACACTATTATTGTGGCCTTATCTCAGATGGCGCTTCTCAGATAGTTGTGATGAAAGTTTGTGTTTCAGCAATTCCGTTCTTGGAATTCCAGCAACATACATTGGCCTAATCGGTATCTTCATGACTCTTGTTCTGATTGTTTTGTGTATTGGTTACTTGTACGACAGAGTGTTCTCATTATGGACTGCTCAGAGAAGTGTAGATTTTGAAAGAAATCCGTTCTGGACATACGCATTATCTCCGATGTTTATGATGAACATGGCTCTTACTGCAGAAAATCTCAAGCGAAATTGTCCCGATGATGAAGAGATGCAGAAACAAATGGATTGGATCTTAAATTATTGCAAATCTAATGCAGATACTGAAATGTGGGCGAGAACGGTTCAGCATTGGGATAAACACTTGGATAAAGCTCCAACGTTTTGGTTTGTTGACGAAGAAATCATGGCCAAGGCTCGTGCTCAGAAAATCGAGGATGAAGATTGATGGGAATAGAAATTGAAAGGCGATTTCTTGTAGATGGCCGTTCAGAGAAACCTTGGCGAGAAGGCACCCCTAAGGCAATCTCTCAATTTTATTTGGAAGGAGTAAGTCTCAATGAAGGAGTAATTACCTGTAATGGAGCCGAATTGGCGAATACTGATGAGATAATAGAGAACATATCCACATGGAGAGTACGAAAATTCGGAGAGAAATTCTTCCTGACCGCTAAGGGAAGAAAAATCGGTGCAACAGGTATAGAATTCGAGTGGGAAATAACTGAAGAAGTCTGGTCTAAATTGGATAAATCTAATTTTGCAAGCGTCATGAAAACTAGATACTTATGGAATAATCAAGACGGTTTGTTATGGGAAATAGACGAATATGAGGGCGATTTATCGGGATTGATAATCGCTGAAGTAGAATTAGATTCGGAAGACCAGCCTGTGCAAATACCTGATTGGACAAAGATGGAGTTGACGCACCTAAGAGGTTGGTCTAATGCTGCTCTTTCTACAATGATCAAGGATTCAAAACAGAATTAATTCTGTTGATTTCTTCATTAGTAAGACTTGGATGGACTGGAATTGCAACTAATTTTTTTGCTATGTTTTCACTCCTTGGCAAGTCGATTTTATGTTGTGGGTGATTTCTGTAAACCGCATGTTTGTTGAGAATTAATGGGTAGTGAACTCTAGCATCTATTCCGCTTTGATCCATTTTTGCAATTAGTTCGCTTGGGTTGTCTGTTTGGATACACAATTGATGCCAGCCATGTACTGAATTTTCTCTAACTGGTGTTGAATGCACAATCTTGTTTGCGTTTTGATTTCTGATTTTGACCCAGTCATCCACATGTTTTAATTGAACTCTACCAATTGCTGCATTCACTTCACTCATCCTCATATTTGTCCCCAATTCGATAGATTCCAAATTCTGATTTCGACCATGATTGACAATTCTATCCAATTTATCTGCGAGTTCGGGACGCGTTGTACAAATCATTCCGCCTTCTCCTCCTACTGCCATATTTTTTGAAGGGAAGAAGGAAAAGCATGCAACATCACCGATGGCTCCTGCCATTTTACCGTCTAAAATTGCTCCATGCGCCTGAGCTGCATCTTCAATCAAAGCCAATCCATGATTATCACAAATCTCTCTTATTCGTTTTGAAAATGGCTGTCCAAAAAGGTGTACACCAATTACTGCCTTTGTTTTGTCCGTGATTTTTGCTTCAACATCATCGGGACAAATGCACCAATAATCCTCTTCAATATCTGCAAAGATTGGAGTAGCCCCAACCAGAGTGACACATGTGGCTGTGGAAATAAAAGTCATCCCAGGGACTATTACTTCGTCTCCTGGGCCGATGTCAAACAATCTTAGAGCCGCCCAGAGAGCTGCTGACCCACTTTGACAGGGTGCTGCTGCAAGGGCACCACACCAACTTGCGAATTCTTCACCAAAGGATTTTGATTGTGGGCCTTTGACCCATCTTCCACTACCTAAGGTATTGATTGCTGCTTCTTCGCATTCTTTGTCCCAGAAGGGTTTGGCAAGAGGGATGCGCTCCATGATTCGGCGAAATAGTTCCTAGCCTTGAGTGTGTCTCGTAACTGTCTTTTTGGTAGTCATCCTCAAGAGGGTATTGGCCATTGGCGCGGGTATGTCGGAAGAAGGTTCTACACATCTAAGGGACCTCGTCGATGAAATTTTGGAAACTCCAAAAGAAAAACCAAAAAAGAAAATTAAAGCCAAAGGAATGCTTCTTGGTGAAAGGAGAGACAATGGCGAAATAATTCAAATCGATAAAATGGTTTTAGCAAGACATGCTGCAATGCTCGGTTCTACAGGCTCGGGTAAGACTGTTATGGCAAAAACTGTGATAGAAGAGGCGGCAATAGCCGGCATTCCATCTCTAATTTTAGACCCGCAAGGTGACCTAGCAAGGCTCGCTCTAGGTATCGATGAGGGCGACCTTCGTGAACATGGCGGAGAAGTTGACAGAATGAAGAAATTGATGTCAAAGATGGAGGTCAGGATTTGGACTCCATTGAGATCAAAGGGCCTCCCTTTGTGTATCGACCCATTTCGTTCCCCTCCTGCAGATTTAGACCCTGAGGAGGCAATTACTGCATGGGATATGGTTGCTGCTGGTTTCAGTAATTTAGCTGGTTTTGATGTAGAGAAAACCCAGGGGAAGGTAGTAAAGCCATTTCTTTATGAAATCCTTGTCAACGGAACTAGATTGGGTTTAGATGTTAGTGATTTTAGAGGATTGGCTAAAGTTGTAAAGGAGCCACAGGAGAATTTTACACGAGCATTGTATCCTGAATGTTTCATTGATGTTGAGGAGGGCGAAGCACCTGAATTACCTGCATGGGACGAAATAATGTTTGAACATGGTCTTCGTGATTATGATGAAATGTTGCCGAAGTCGACAAGGAATGATCTTGCTAGAAGATTGGCTGCATTTAGTAGTGGTGTAAACCAACTGCTATTTTCCAATGGTGTTCCTATCGATATTGATTCTTTTTGCGAGCCTGCGATGCCAGGAAAAATACCGCTGAATATAGTATACTTAAACACGATACAGGATGAGGCTCAAAAACAATATTTCGTTCAAGAATTGTCAAGAGAACTCTATGATTGGATGCTTACTCAACAGCCTGCTGAAGGGGAATTGAAATTACTATTCTTCATGGATGAAGTTGCGCCATATTTGCCGCCTCATCCAAGAAATCCTCCTGCAAAAGATCTGATTAAACTAATTTTCAAACAGGCTAGGAAATACGGAGTTGCTTGTGTACTAGCAACTCAAAACGTATCAGATGTCGATTACAAAATTTTAGCACAGGCAAATACTACTTTCATTGGAAGATTTACTCAACCACAAGACATAGACAAGGTCAGACATCTGCTAAAAGAAAGTGGTGGAGACCAAGACCTTGTAGCGCAATTACCAACTTTAGATGCTGGTCAATTCCAGATGGTTGCGCCAGATGTTGACCCTGCTCCTATACCAATCCAGTGTAGATGGTTATACACAGACCATGGCGCACCACTAAACGAAGAGCAGGTTGAGGAGGCTACTACTCCTGAGATTAGAGCATGGGCTAAAGCAAGAAGTAGTGGTGCTGGAAGAAGCCGTGGCAAAGGTGCTGCCGCTGCTGCTGCGAAAGGATCGACATGGAAAGGTGATGAGCAGAAGGAAGCAAAGGGAATTGTTGAATCTGCAAGAATAAAATCGATTGGTGGAATGACTGCTGCTGCCCATGGAATCGTTGATGATTCTGCTTTTGAAGTGAAATTGATGGGCGGGTTGTCTGTTCTGAAAGACGGTAGAGACCCGCTTTACGTAATGCAAGCCACGGTTAATGCAAGCACATCATTAGTAATGGGATGGACTCTAATTGCGCTTATGTTGGCTTGGAGAGACTCGAGCGTTGATTGGTGGTGGTTAGCAGGTAGTTTTGTCTTAACAGCATGCGTAGGATTGGTAATATCTCTCGAGATGTTACTGTCTCATGATGGTGTTCTTTTATTGAAACTATCAAAGTTTGCAAGATGGTCGCAAATCATCATCATAGCATGGCTATGGGGCTTGCTATATTGGTCGTTCAACGGACTTGATTTACGAGGTGCAGAACCATTCCTTGAAGTCGTAGTGGTATGGGTAACTCTATTCTTGTTAATCGATTTCTGGAATCGTATTCAATTAGGAAAAATAAGATGGAATGGTGGAAACGCTCTATCAAAACTGAAGGGGCTCACAGCAGTCTTAACCGATTCACAATTAACTGATATGCAATCCAATTCTAAGCAAATTTTAGCTGGATTAAGATGGATTTTAGATTTCGTAACTCTAACATGGTTATGTGCGATTATGATAGATGATTCAGCTGATTACACAGATCGGATAACCTTGTGGATCGCTTCCCTTTATGCTCTCACTTTTGGTTCCGAAACATGGTTGAGGCTTCGTGGGAGAATGCCTGAGGTGAAGGTTTGAGTTCTGATGGTTTCATCCCATTGAGTTGGAATGAAGTTGCACCAGATGAGATGCTGAAAAAAGCTAGGGAATTATTCTCCCAGATGGATGCAAGAAGGACTACTAGACATTTCTCTACACGTGAAGTCCCAAAAGAATTGATTGAGTTAGCGATAAAATCTGCTTCTACCGCCCCCAGCGGAGCGCATTTACAACCATGGAAGTTTATTGCGGTAAGTAACTCTGAAATAAAACAAAAAATGCGGGATGCTGCTGAAATTGAAGAAAGAAAAACCTACGATAGTCGAATGCCTGAAGCTTGGAGGGAAGTCCTAGAACCTCTTGGAACGGATGCAATAAAGGCGCATATGACTGATGCGCCATGGCTTGTTGTTTTGTTCAGGCAAACCAAGAGAGACAGAAGTAATGGAGAATATGGTCCAACCTATTATTCAACTGAATCGTGTGGAATTGCAGCAGGGATGTTTATCCATGCAATCCATAATATGGGGTTAGTGACGCTAACTCACACGCCTTCTCCTATGGGATTCTTGCGAGACATTCTTGGAAGGCCAGAACACGAACATGCAATGCTAGTATTACCAGTTGGATATCCTTCAGAGAGTGCAAAGGTGCCAGATATATCTAGAAAAAGTTTGGAAGAGATTAGTGAGTTTCTAGAATAATTCAGAGTGCTGTAATGTCAAAGCGTTCTCTTTCAATACCTAAATCAGAAAGTGCTTTTTCGTATACCTTAGCGTCAATTTCTTTGCTTCTAACAAGTGCAGATAGTGCTGCTAGAGTGATATGTTGAGCATCGATTTCGAAGAACCTTCTAAGTGATGGTCTCGTATCTGAACGACCAAATCCATCCGTTCCTAGAACAGTAAAATCTCCACCTACCCATTGTCGAACCATATCTGGGACAGCGATTTGATTATCGCTAACCGCTATCGTTGGATGAGCGCCGTCTCCAAGCATTTGTTCTACGAATGGGATCTTTCTATCTTTGCTTGGATTTAGACGGTTTTCTCTCTCGCACTCCAATCCATCTCTTCTTAGTTCGCCATATGATGTTGCAGACCAGATTTCTGAATTCACACCATACTTTTCCAGTATCTCTACAGCGGCTAAAAGTTGAAGCATTATTGGCCCTGAGCCTATCAATCGTACTACAGGGCCTTTTTTCTTAGGAGAGCTTCTTAATTTGTAAATTCCCTTGACAATCCCCTCATCGACATCTTTGGGTTTTGGCGGCATTGGGTGATTTTCATTGTATACAGCAATGTAATACATCACATCTTTTTCTTGGCCATACATTTCATCTATTCCAGTTCTAATGATAGTTGCTAATTCGTATGCGAAGGCTGGGTCATATGCTCTAACCGCGGGGTTTGTATGAGCCATCAGAAGACTGTGTCCATCTTGATGCTGGAGCCCTTCTCCGTTCAATGTAGTCCTTCCACTGGTTGCACCAATCATGAATCCTCTTGCTCTCTGGTCTGCAGCTGACCAAACTAAATCAGCAACTCTCTGGAACCCAAACATGCTGTAGAAAATGTAGAATGGAACTGTTGGGCAACCTTGGGTTGAATATGAGGTTGCACTAGCAATGAATGTTGAAAGAGCGCCTGCCTCTGAAATTCCTTCTTCCAATACCTGACCTTTGTCACTTTCCTTGTATTTCATTATCATTTTATGATCAACGGGCGTGTAAAGTTGTCCTTCTGGATGGTAAATTCCAAACTCTGCAAATAATGGATCCATTCCAAAGGTTCTTGCTTCGTCAGGAACAATTGGGACGATTCTATTTCCAACTGATTTATCTTTCATTAAATTCCTAAGTAACCTAACGAAAGCCATTGTTGTCGAAACTTGCATTTCTCCTTTGGTGCCCTCATCGAATGTTGCATATCCTTCCTCTCCAGGGGGAGTAATGTCGGATTTTGGTGATCGACGTTCTGGACAGAAGCCCCCCAGTTCACCTCTTCTTTGCTTAACATACTCTACTAATTCAGGAACCGTTGAAGGGTCAACAAACGGATATTCTTTCAATTCATCATCTTTGAATGGTAAGTCTAAATCATCGCGCATCCATTTGAGGGATGCTTCGTCGGCCTTTTTCTTACCATGTGTTGAATTTCTGCCGGCAAAAGCAGGCCCTAATCCATATCCTTTGATTGTTCTAGCAATTATCACCGTTGGCTTATCGCTAGCTTCTGCTGCAGCGTATGCTGCGTTGATTTTGACCATGTCGTGGCCACCAAGATTTGATGCTAATGCCTCTAAGTCTTCATCGCTAAGGTGGGACACCATCGCCTTAAGTTGGGGGGTGTTGAATAGTTCATTTCTGAATGTTGCAGCATCGCTGGTGAATATTCTCTGCTCGTCCCCATCGACTAATTCTTGTAGACGGTTTGCAAGATTTCCATCAGAGTCTCTTGCGAATAAATCGTCCCACATCGTGCCCCAGAGGATTTTGATGACGTTCCAGCCAGACCCTCTGAATCGGCCTTCTAATTCTTGTACAATTTTTGAATTACCACGAACGGGACCATCTAATCTTTGAAGATTACAATTCATAACCATAATTACGTTGTTCAAATCTTCTCTATCTGCTAACGACAGTTGAGAAAGTGATTCTGGCTCATCTGATTCTCCGTCGCCCATCGTATACCAAACTCTGGAATTTGAGGTATCTGCTAATCCTCTATTAGCAAGATACCTATTGAATCTAGCAGTATGAATCGCTGTCATTCCACCTAATCCCATAGAAACGCTAGGGTATTCCCAAAACTCTGGCATCAAGCGAGGGTGTGGATACGAAGAAAGCCCATTTCCTTCACATTCTATTCTGAAATTGTCTATGTTTTCCCTAGTTAAACGACCTTCCAACCATGCTCTGGAATAAATTCCTGGACTAGCATGGCCTTGCCAGTAAACATGGTCTCCCCAACCATCCAAATCCTTACCACGGTAGTAATGATTCTGTCCAACTTCCCATAGGTGAGAGTTTGATGCAAAGGTGGATATGTGTCCACCAATTCCATCATTTGCTTTATTCGCTCTTGTTACCATCATCATAGCATTCCATGTGATTACACCATGAATGCGCTCTTCAATGTCCAAATTTCCTGGATAAGTCGGCTCTTCAGATGGATGAATAGTATTCAGATATGGGGTGTTTACAACATCTATTTCTATGCCTTCAGATTGTGCTGCACCTATTGTTTCTAATAACAACCTATGAGCTCTTTCTGGGCCTAAAGCATCGCTTACGGCTCTAATGGCTTCCTGCCATTCCAATGTTTGCTCTGGATCAGGGTCAGGCAAAACATCACGGAGTTTTCTGTCTTTCATGACATCCCCTTGATTTCACCCGAGCGTCGCCTGCACTTCAAGGAATCGTTTTACTCGTGTGCGTTTCCGTCGTGCCAATTATTCAAAATTTGAGAACATTCCAGTTCAGACGAGATATCTGATACATTTCCTGGAATCAGCCCCGTCATGGAAGCATCGGCTAATTTGATTCCATTTTCGATGGGAATTGCCTCGATAACTATGTTATGGTTTTTGTAAATTCCAATCTCGAATATTACCCACGGGTGGGGCGCTGCGACCAATTCTCTAAACATGTCTGAAAACAAAAAACTGGCTAAGTCCTCACATGTATGAAACGAACAAAGAGAGGACAGGGTGTGCAATAATGCTGTTGACTTTTCACTAAGTTCTGGAATTTCATCTATCACTCTAGACTTTGTCATAGTCAATAGTGGCATGCCGTCCATAAACTAGGCTGTTGGAGGGATTACAAATAGTACATCCTAAATTACACCCGAACGGAATAATGTAAACAACGTAATAATTCCACAAATGACATAGATTAAGATTCCAATTGGGCCTCTTTTGAATTTTGAAGATGGTCTGAATCCAAGTAGTGGTTCTGTTTTGTTAGCCAGATCTTCTTCGATTTCACCAATGGGTTTCATGAAGATGCGCACTGAGTTCTATGATATAATGTCGAGTACAATTAAGTGATTATTTCTCAATTTATTCACCATTTCTCTCAAACCTAACAGAAACCCAATCAAATAACAATTCCATTATCGGACTCAGGGATTCCGTATCTTCTGTTGGTCCATACAGTGTAAGTCTACCTTCATCGTCCTTTTCCCTTTGAATCAAATCACAATCCTCGAGTTCCTTTAGCCTTCTAGATACAGTTGTTGAAGGGGCATCTAAAATATCCTTTAATTCGGAGAATCTCACAGGCCTATTGCTACGGTCTAAAATCATAAGAATATGAAGAGCTTTGGACTTTGTTAATTGTTCAAGAATATTATCAACTTCGCCATACCTGGGGTCACAAACTTCAGTACTCAAATTATCCATAATTTCACTCAGCCGTTTTGTTTTATTTAAAATCCGAGTTACAGTGTTGTAACTAGAGTGATATTAGCGCTAATAAAATGTAAAGAGGTTTTGGATAACCCCTTGCTAACCATCTGGATCGATTACTTGACGGAATTAATTTTGAGATGGTTGTTGGCAATATTGTTATTCAATTGGTTATTGTTGTGATTGGTTTTCGGAAATAGCAGGTACATTCCACTGTTTTATTTCACTGGACTTTGCAAAACAAAGAAATGCAAAACCTGCAGATAATAATGTCCCAGCGAATAAATTGTATTTTTCTTGCTTTATTGGATGACACATTAAAACGCTAACAGTATCTTCATCCCATCTATCATCACAAACCTCACTCACTGTTTCTGTGCCAGATTCCATTTCTTTGATGTAATAGGTATGAATGTTCATAGTTAGTGAAATCAATAGAACGACAGCCGCAGTTGAAAACAGATAACCAGCAATTTCCCATTTGTTTGCCATATCACTACTAATACCTTTCAGTTAATTGGTATATCTGTTAAAAAGTACAAACGGAAGGCCCTCTGTATCGTATACGATAACAAGGGTAGTGTCTAAAATGACCCATGCAAAGCCCATTCAAACAAGGAATCATTTCGTATGGGCATTCGGATAAACCCTCTGAATCAATATAAATAACATAATAAGATTATTCAATAAATATCAGCCATGAACACAAGACGTTTAGCAGCCATACTACTAGCAACGACATTACTTCTTGCAGGATGTATTGATGAGGATGA
>PAMN02000009.1 GCA_002707335.2 Methanobacteriota archaeon
GACTCCGGGGGACGGGGCTAGAATTCTTGCTTTTGATGCTATTCTAGAACTACAAAGAGACCTTATTTTACCACCAGATAACTTTACACTTTCACTAAACATCGTTGAGGATGGTTATCGCAAATCAGCAAGAACCACTGCAGGCAACTTCACAAGGAACGAATCAACATCTGCTGAATTAAATGCTTCAAAATTAAATCCTAGAGGAGAAGAGGGAGTATTTGAGGCTGATAGTGCTGAGGAGTTGATGCAGCAATTGCTAAATCAACCTGGGGCTAGATTTGGCCAAGGAGAATGGGTTTGGACAGTAGTTGCCCAGGATGCTGATCCTGATGCATTTATTCCAGGGACTATTGACCCAGATGAAGGTAATGACTGGAACTTGAAAATAGAAATTCGGGTCTTAGTGCCGCAATTAACAGAAGTTGCTGAAGAATAATCAACCAAACTGAATTGGTTGCACAGTCTTCCAATTTGCATTAGCCAATTTCTTAGCTTTCCCGTCTGCTATAATTGGATGAATGTGACTCAATCTTCCGTGCATTCCAGTGACGCTGAATTTTACTCGCAATTCGACCTGCCTATCTCTTTCAGCGGCTTCCATTTGCTCGGAGTCAAGATCTATGTTTGCCATTTCTTTTCCTGATGTAGCAGAACTGATTGAAAATCTTGTACCTGTAATGTGCGCTCTTGGTCTAAAGTCCATATCGTTTGGATTATTCATCTCAACTTCAAGGTCTATTGATAGGTAATCACGAATGCCAACGCGCTTGATAACTATGGAATCAACCATGACGATCGTTTTACCCGACAGGCCACTGCTTCAAAATCTATCCTATTGTTTGGGGTTCTTGGGATAATACCCTATTCTTTCATAATGGTTGATGTTGATTTTTGTTGTATGCCTCCACCTACAAACGGAATCGGTACTCAAAAGAAAGCAAGACTGCGAACACTAACCAATGAAATAAAGAGATTTATTTTTGCAAATCCAGGTTGTAGTGCACAATCCATTGTTTCTTACTTATCAAATGAAAAGAAATTCAGAAACCACGGGTTGACTCCTAGAAAAGTAGGTTTTTTCATTCCTAGACATCTAAAAACAGACGTTAGATGGTGGCAAGACCACACAGCAGGCCGTCGCGTTTATGGCCCTGATGCTGAAGAATAGGCGACACAATCAAAGGCGCGAGTCGCGAGAATTACACATGGCAGGTGTAGCCGCATATTTTGACCTAGATGGGACACTACTAGATGCGTCTAGCGAAAAGACTCTAACCGCACTTGTTGCAAAAAGACGCCCATGGAGGATACCATGGGGTACAGCAATGTGGACACTTGGCTTGGTTAGTAATCTACTTCGGTTTCGCTCATTTTACGACGCAGCACGAAATAGAGGGCATCTTTCTCTTTGCAACTGGAAATACTTGGACAGCTATTCCAAGGAATTAGTAGAAGAAAAACTTGGGAAAATGATTCCAATCGAAGCATTGGAAAGACTTGAATGGCACCGAGAGCAAGGTCATAGATTGATTCTAGTTACAGCCACAGTCAAGCCAATGGCTCTAGCAATGGGCGAATACCTTGGAATGGATGCTGTATATGGTTGCGGGCCAAAGAAAATGAAAGGAATCCTCTCTGGATCCGAGATTGGTTGG
Organism: Methanobacteriota archaeon; assembly: GCA_002707335.2. Classification (GTDB taxonomy): domain Archaea; phylum Thermoplasmatota; class Poseidoniia; order Poseidoniales; family Poseidoniaceae; genus MGIIa-K1. Next base: position 1,659 of record PAMN02000009.1, read on the forward strand.
GATGTGCCTCGAAGGAAAGGTAAAGTTCCCATCGTCCAAAAAGATGCCAAGGAGAATGAACACAATCTTTCCGATTGTTGGGGCTATGGCAATACATTTGCAGATTCATACTTCATGTCAATAGTTGGTAACCCTGTTGCAGTGAATGCAAAAGGGAAGTTCAAACGCCTTGCGGAAAGCAAAGGGTGGCTCCAATTTACATGGCTCATTGAGTAACCCGTCGTGCTTAAATGGGTTGTCTAGGTCGCTGGTTTAGGCCCTATAGTGTAGCCTGGATATCACAGTGGCTTGCGGAGCCACGAACCCGTGTTCGAATCGCGGTGGGGCCGCCATTATTCTTCTTCGACGAATAGTTCGACTTTTTGATCAAGTGCAGCTCTTGCAGAGGCATTGAGTATAGGTAGAGCAGATGTTGCAGCACAAACTACCATGCATATCCCACACAGATATCCCGATATTTTGTTAGCCAAAATCAAGGCATCAGGCAACATATCCACCGATATGTTGTAGATCATGTAATTCGCATAAACTCCTCCAATAGCCGCAATAGTTGCGCCACTTAACGCCAGTTTGACCCCGATAGATTTCAGTCTGAAGATTTGAATTCCACCTAAAGCGACTGCAAAACCTCCAACAAGAACACTCCACCCCCTAAGTGAATATGCACCACTGTCTCTTGCTTCATCATGAAATTCCTGATATTCATCATCGGTAATATTTTGATTATTTGCTTCTCGTACATTTGTCAATAAGGCATCCAATTCTTCTTGGCTTAATTGGTCGGTGTTTGCAAGAGAAATATCTCCATAAGCAGCCAATATCATCATTATAGAGCCTACAACCAGCAACAATCCAATTGTTTTGGGCCCCTTTCGATCAGGTCTAGTTGCAAACAAATCAGCAGGAGGTGCCAGTGAATCTGCAGAACTCATACGAATTGAAAAGTCATCACTCAATTGCATCCACCAATCCTTTTTTCAATTGTTCGGGTATATTCTGAGACTCCATAGTAGTCATGTTTACACAAACGGTCACTTGTTCGCTTTGCCATAATAGGTCGCCTTGCTGATTTTTGAATACATACCTCCACTTACAAGATTTTGTTCCAACCTCTGTGATGGAAATTTCAGCATCTATTGTATCACCGTATCTTAGAGGCTTGATGAATGATGACTTAACGTCAACAACTGGAAATCCTAAATTCAATTCATTGATTATTTCTGGATAACTTATTCCGCATAATTCATCCCAAGATTCTTCAAAAAATCGGTGTGCTAGGTCAAATATTCTTGGATAATAAGAGACCCCCGCCATGTCAACCATAGGGAAGTCAACTCTCCTCGAAAGATGCACTGGCATAGTAGGCCTAGTAGATTCCACTATTCAAGCATCTTCGGGTTTTGGCCATTTTTTTGCCAATACCTTAGCTAAATCATCATCTAGTTTTGCATTCCACCAATCGGAGCCTTGCCATATAGCGTACCTACCTCTTATGCCTCTAATGTCAGCACCTGCAAATGAGCAATTTTTGAAATTAGAAAGATTCAACCTAGCCTTTCTCAAATCGGCTCCGCTGAAGTCGCAGTTATCGAAAGCAGACTTCATCAAATCGGCTTCAACCATGGAGGCTCTAGAAAAATTAGAGTCTACAAAATTACCTTCGGTCAAATCAGCGGAATCTAAAATCGTCCGCTTAAAGTTTGACTTGGGATGATTCCCTCTTCGAAGTAGAGCTTTCGCATGGTTCTGAAAAGACCAATCCAAGGGCTCTTCCTTCCTGTCGGTGCTACTACCCGACATTACCATTTATCTCACCTCAATATCTGCTTTTGTTGTCCAGATGTCCTCGGCCTTCTGGAGTTAAAATAGCGTAGCGATTCCTTTCCTTAGCCGAGGGAGGGGTTACTAGAAATCCTCTGTCTTTTAGTCTATTCAAGTAAAGTGAGAGATTGCCAGGTGGCTCCAAACCCGAATCTTCAAACAACTGGTCTATTACTCTTGGCGGGCTGTCATTAATCCCTTCGACATCTCTCAAGTAGTGAATTGCTCCAAGAACTTGATCGGGTTTCTTTACTAAGTTGCAGTTATCGATTAGTGACTTGAAAGCAGAACCTCGCTCTGGAAGGCCTGCTGCTTTTGCAGCTTCGACAGCGGCGCTGATTGCTTTCTCTCTCGCGTTTCTTATTCTTGATAATGCGATTGACCATGTATCGTCATCGCGTATCCTAACCAATCTTTCATCCACACTGGATTGTGCGCCAGACAGGTCAATTTCAACGTCACCGGCTCTAATTATTACTCTCGCTTCGTCCTCCAAAAAAGCACCAACAGGGTGGTCCACTAACAAGTTATTCATAACCTTTCTATTCGTTCGTTTTCAAGAGATAATATAGACAAATACTCACCTCAATCGAAACTAGTGTCCCATTTTACCTCCAAACTAGATTGTAAAATTATGGAAAATTTAAATAACAATAGCCAAAAAAAGTAATTTCCAAATTGATATTTCAAGGATAAGCACATGAAGTAGTGCCTTCCGAATACCAATCATGCGTGAGAGTAACCCCTTTTTTACAGCCCCTTTAATTGTGGTTTTATTGATGCTTTCTTTCCTACCAATTACTACGGTTTCTGCAGACGAAACCCCAACCACAATCGACATGTTCGAAGGCGGATATGTTTCTTTAGACGTCACATTAGATGGCAATAGTTCGAACTTATCCTCATCAATTTTGGTTCCTAGAAATGTTACGTTCATAGCCTCTAGTTTCGTTATCGAAGTAGATTCTACAAATCCAAGTCCTGGACAAGTTTTTGTCGATGTTGCAAATGATGGCATTAATGAATGGGAATTCAATGAGACAGGTTTTGGTAATCTCGGTCATCAGAACGTGTTTTATACGGGATTGGAATACGCAACAGTTACTGCCAATTCGAATACAGTAATGACTCCGGGAATATTGCTTCCTCCAGATTCAAGTTTGCAATCCTCTAAACTCAACGTCAGTTTTTCTCCTGATGTTGGAGGTGGGTTTTTCCAAATAGGCGAATATAAGCAAGCAATAGAGAGCGATATTGATGGAGATAGTATGCCAGAACCAATGTTCTTGTTGGAACCTTCAGGAAATAACTCGTCCTCGTTCATGTACATAGATTGGAATTCAACGGGTCAAATGTCATCAAGCCAAACCATCCACACTTGCAATAATGCATCATCCATTAGTGCTGGCGATATCAATGCAGACGGAAATCAGGACGTTGTTGTATTTTCAACAACCAATAACTTAGCATGTGTGCACATTGCAAACAATACTGGATTCGAACCCGTTAGAAACATTACAATTTCTTCCGGGCTAATTGCAGGTGACCTAGGAGATTTTGATGGTGATGGTTCCGATGATGTCATAGCTATACACAATTCGGGAGAGGTGTCTTTTCAGGGATGGAATAATGTTTCGAATACATTGAATGTATCAGTTTCTGAAACTGTAATGGAGAACGGTAGTTTTGGCATACCTGCCAACCTAGCAAATATGCATGTGGGGGACTTTTTCAATAACGGAACAGTTGGCATTTTGGTTGGAGACTTTACTGGGCATTGGACACTCTGGTTTTACATGAATAGTATTGTTGCTGGTCCAATTTACACATTTGATGGTATTACACAGAACTCAATGGTATCGGATCTAGATGGTGATGGTGACCTTGAGATTATAGGTCAGAATGATATTGGTTATTCACTGCAAATAAACAACGGAACGCAATGGAATACAACTAATGTTATGGGAGGTTTTAACATCGTAAATTCGACAATTTGTGATTTTAATGGAGATGGAATTTTGGAGATTATGACTCCACTAGTCGGAATCTCAGACGGCTCTTCCACAACAATTGAAGGCAATATTACATACAGAACAATTAATTCAACGACAATAGGTCCTCAATCGTTGCAAATCCTTGAACCTTGGTCGATGCCATCCAACATAATTACAATGGATATGAATGGAGATGGAACTCTTGAACAAATTATTGCTGCAGGGGAATCTACAAAGGGAGTATTTATCGGCGGTTGGTATGAAATTTCACTGGATGCTGATGGTGACGGAACAGATGAAATGATGGCATTTGGTTATTCTGGAGATTCAACAAATGGTCTAGACAGTTTGGTTATGACGGATATGTTCAATGGAATTATGGATGATCTAAATCCAGTTTTATTGGGCTCTTCTAAAACAGAATATGATTACGGAATAGATATGGTTAACAGTAGTTTTTCAGTAACAAGTACTGGAAACGGCATCTTCAATTTGACAGATTTGGGCATTGGATATGACGCATCATTTTTGATTGATACTAATCCTCACCCCACCGGGAATCTGACTAACGTTTTGAATCTAGAGATGACCCCGGGTGTAGGTAATTTTTCTATCACAATATCAGTAAATTCAACTGATTCAGGCGTAGTAAAATTGAAAAATTTAGCAGCGATTCACATCCCGGGTGCACCTAATTCAGTAAACCCTCCAACACCATACATGTGGACATCTATATTGAGCCATGACATCGTTCAACTTGAATGGATAGACCCTGCAGAATCAGGAAATTTTGCAGATAAATTTGAATTGTTTAGAGCAGAAGCAATTGATGGAATTTCCCTTGA
>PAMN02000060.1 GCA_002707335.2 Methanobacteriota archaeon
ATATTTTCTTGCATTTCAATATTCACAGAAAGTGCACGTCCGCTTGTTGCTTCTACCTGCATAGGAATACTCCCTAGCACCAAAATTAGTACTAAAAGAGGAACCCGCATGGCTTGGTGATTATGTTCAAATTAATTATTTACACTGGTGTTAACTAATGATAATTACAGAACTCAATATATTATGATGAAGAGCGACAAGCATGTCGAGAGCGGTATTAGGAGGCGGTTGTTTCTGGTGCGTAGAGGGTGCTTACAAACACATGAATGGAATAGAATCTGCTTTGCCAGGATACGCAGGAGGGCATGACCCTAACCCGAATTACAATTCAGTTTGTGCAGGAATCACCGGGCATGCTGAAGTTGTGGAGGTGATTTTTGATGAAAATGTCATCTCGTTCGAGACTGTGTTAGATGTATTTTTCACCGTCCATGACCCAACTCAATTAAATCGGCAAGGAAATGACATTGGTACACAATATAGATCGGTGATATACTATCTTGACGAGAGCCAAAAACAAATTGCTGAACAGAAAGTAGAATATTTTCAACAATATTTTGACGATGAAATTGTCACGGAAATTTCACCATTAACCAACTACCACGAAGCTGAAAAATATCATCATGATTACTATTCTCTAAACCCCGGAAACGGTTATTGCAGGATGGTAGTGGCACCAAAATTGAGTAAAGTTCGGCAGAAATTTGCCGATTTGTACTAACGGTCATTATTTTGAGCCGGAACCCATCGGAGGTTCATGGTGAACAATGTTGTCAAGCCGCCAACCCCTGTAAATGAACCAGTTTTGAGTTACGCACCAGGAAGTTCTGAAAGAGCAGAGTTGAAGGCTGAACTAACTAAACAGGAAAGCGAGATTTTAGAAATTCCATGTATAATTAACGGTGAAGAAGTATTCACTGGAGATATTGTTGAGCAGGTAATGCCACATGACCACAGCCATGTTATTGCTAAAGTACACATGGCAGGAGAGAAAGAAGTTAAGGCTGCAATTGATGCTTCTTTGACCGCGCACAAAATGTGGTCAAACATGCCATGGGAATCAAGATGTGCAATCTTCTTGAAAGCGAGTGAACTACTTGCAGGCCCAAGAAGGGCTGAAATCAACGCATCAACCATGCTAAATCAATCAAAAACATGTCACCAAGCAGAAATTGATTCTGCATGTGAATTAATTGACTTCTGGAGATTCAACAGCGATTATTGTAGGCAAATATACGAGGACCTACAACCTCCAGTTTCGCCTTCAAGCATGTGGAATTCTAGCGAAGTAAGGCCTTTAGAAGGATTTGTTTTCAGTGTTACACCATTCAATTTTAGCAGTATTGCTGCTAATTTACCATCTAGTGCGGCAATCATGGGTAATACAGGGGTTTGGAAACCTTCTAGAAATTCATACGTCTCAAATTATCGATTAATGAAACTAATGATGGATGCAGGACTTCCTCCTGGTGTCATTAATTTCATACCAGGTAAAGCTAGCGTAGTTGGAGAAATTTGTATGTCCCACAAAGATTTAGCAGGAGTGCATTTCACTGGTTCAACAGGTGTATTCAGAAAAATGTGGAAAGATATCGCTAACAATTTAGAAAATATGGTATCCTATCCAAGAATCGTTGGTGAAACCGGTGGAAAAGATTTCATCGTCGCACATCCAGATTGTGATGAGGATGCGCTAACTGTGGCTCTTTTGAGAGGTGCATTCGAATTCCAAGGGCAGAAATGTAGTGCTGCTAGTAGAGCATACATCCCAGAGAGCATTTGGAATTCTATAAAGGAAAATTATTGTAATGAGGTATCCAAAATCAAAATAGGCGACCCAAGAGATTTCTCAAATTTCATGTCGGCTGTTATTGACAAGAAATCCTTCGACAACATAACTGGATATATTGACAGAGCAAAGGAAGATCCAGGTTGCGAAATTGTTACTGGAGGCGGCTACGATGGAAGTGTTGGTTACTTCGTAGAACCAACGACAATTGTTTGCCAAGACTCTAGATACGAAAGTATGGCAGAAGAAATATTTGGACCAGTACTATCAATACACGTTTATCCAGATGATGATTTTGAAAGAATTCTGGAGGTGTGTGACTCCACATCTGAGTATGCATTAACAGGTTCAATCTTTGCAACCGATAGAAGAAATATCGAAAAGGCTCTATCTGCTCTAAGATATAGCGCAGGAAACTTCTACATTAATGACAAACCAACTGGCGCAGTAGTCGGACAACAACCATTTGGTGGAGCAAGAGGAAGTGGAACAAATGACAAAGCAGGAAGCCCACTAAATCTTCTACGTTGGGTGAGTCCACGTTCTATCAAGGAAACTTTTGCACCCCCACATGATTGGACTTACAGTTTCCTCGAAGATTAATTATGATATTTGGCATCTATATTGAACGGCCTTAAGTTCATGAACCTTGTATGCACACGCCTAGATATGCCCATAAACGCGAAGGAAGCACTTGAAAGGGCAACATTGGTTCGAAGTGACCCATCATTAAGTGGAGTCACGAGGAGAAAGGCTGGAGAAGATGATGGAAAGCCTGTCTGGGAATATGTTGCTCCTGATGGCGATTTGATAGATGAACCTGAAATTGTGGAAAGATGGAATTCACTCGGCCTTCCTCCAGCCTGGGTAGATGTTTGGATATGTCCTAACCCTAGAGGTCACATACAGGCTACTGGCAGGGATGCAAAAGGTAGAATCCAATACCGATACCACACAGACTGGACAAATGTAACTGCTGAAATGAAGTACGATGATGTGGTTTATTTTGCATCACAATTACCTAGACTAAGAAGGCAAGTGAAAAGAGATTTAGAAGATACAACAATGAATTTGGATACAGTTTCTGCACTTGTAGTGAGATTAATTGATTTGTACAATATCAGAGTAGGTTCTGATGAATATGCCCGTTCAAACGAATCATATGGATTAACTACTCTAAAATCAATGCACTTGAAGACATTGAAGGGGGAGCATGCAGAAGGTAGACACGATGCTGTGTTTTCATTTACAGGTAAATCTGGAAAGGATTGGGAAATTAAAATTGAAGATGATCACCTTGTAGATATCATTCTCAAAACAAACCGATTAGGCTCAAAAGATGCAGATTTATTCATGTACATTTCAGAAGCGGGAAACGAAGTAGACCTGAAAGCTGAGCACATTAATCAATACATCAGGGCATCAAGTGGAGAAGGATTTACTGCAAAGAATTTCAGAACCTGGGCTGCAACTTCAAAATGTGCTGAACGATTGGCGTTCCTATCAGTAAATCAGTCTGAAAAGGATATGAAAAAATGGATTAAATCAATTCCTAAGACTGATTCTATAGAAAAATTGTGGCAAAAAGATGACTGGATCCCTCCAACTACAGCGACTGCCAGAAACAAGGCATTGGTTGCTGTAATTGATACAGTGGCAGCAGACCTTGGAAACACACGAGCAGTTTGTCGCTCGTCATACATCCACCCTTGGTTCATTGACTCTTTCCTGAAAGATGAATTAGCAGAATCATGGGACGAAGTTAGCGGTATGAACAAAATGCAAGATTTGTCTACCGGAGAGAGTGCTACATTGCGATTACTCAAAAAACTAAGATAGATTTTGCTACAAAATTGTGATACATCTATCCAACAGATACTGATATTCAATGAATATACCGAATGGTTCATTGCTGAAATCAATGAGGGAAAACCCCTGCGATGATGAGCGCTTTTGAGCGGACTGCTGTTTCAGTGACGATTGATGGGCGAACTGAGTGGGGACCCAACACTTTTCCGTAAGTTTGAGAACTAAGTATGTTCTCAACTACTCCATGCAACCTATGGTAGCACCACTAAGCCCACCTCCCACGGGCTTGGCAATAGCTACTCAATCCTCACAATGGAGGACTATTTGGAAAATGCTTGGAATTGTTTTTCTTTTGTATATAATTGCTCAAATTATCGTTACTGCGCTCTACGGAATTGTGGTTGATGACGCATATACAACTCTTTTTTCTTTGATTTGTTTAGTTCCTTTTGCGGGTCTATTCTTTTTTGTCCGCAGACCTAAACTGACACACGTAATACTAGCCACTCCAGACCAAGATGGTTCCCAATTGCATCATTTGCCTAATTCAAGAGTTCTAAAAACCCCGGTGACTACAAGATTCTCACATCATTTGATTATTGATTCTCCACCGCTAGAAATGCCACCTAGTTCATCGATTTGGTTTATTTTCATAACCACTATTATTGTTGCATTTTGTGGATTGCTTCCAATGATGTTGTTCGAGGATGAGATGTGGATACTCTTAGCGGTATGTGTAGGCATCCCTGCCTGGCTACTCGGTTTTTCATTGCCTGTACATGCATGGTGGTCTTTTTCAAATCGGCACTTCCAGTTAATTACCAAAAAGAGAGATGGAGAGAGTATGTTAGTAGCTGGAATGCTATCCACCATTCCCGCCATTGTAATCAACTCCTTACTATTTCCACTGATGGCGATTTACTTTGGTGTAAAGTCGTTTGACCCAGGCACATTTGGTGAATTCCTTTTATTGGCAGTAAGCGCTCCAGTTGGTGAAGAATTATGTAAGGCAGCATTTGTACTAAGCCTCTACAAGATTATTGATTCTCCAAAAAGAGGTTTCCAAATCGGTTTTTCGGTAGGATTAGGGTTTGCTCTGTTAGAAAATCTTCAATACATAATGATGTCATTTGGTGCATTAGAATACTCTGCTATTTCCTTTTCTTTCACTGCAATAATAAGAGGTATTGGCTCAATACCAGGTCATGCTTTCTGGACTGGGTTATCTGGAGCATCAATAGGTTGGTACTTATGCACCAAAAGAGGAACAGAATTAGGAGTCTCAACTAATGAAGCGAGTAATTGGATGGTCTATGATCCAGCAACTAGGAGAGTAATTCAGCATGAAAAACCCACAACCTTTGTTGGAGAAGCGGTGAAAAAATGGTTGGATAAGCCAGTCGAAAGTACAATTCAATTGCCCCGAAACCCTCTAGTTGGAATTTCTTTGGCGATTGCTGGACATTCTATTTGGAATGGCAGCAGTTGGTTGATTTCATACATCTTTAGAAATGTAAGTGATGGATTATTTGTGATTGTAAATCTTGGATGGATAGTGGTTCTAATTGCAGGATTATGGTTCATAGGTAGAGAGATTCTAGCCTCCGTGAAGCATTTACCTTCCTAGATTGCCTGATTTTTGTGTGTTTTTTACTCAAATCATATATGTGAAATTAGGCGCGAGAGACATGCACGCAGGTGAGGTCTACGTATGGTTGACATAATGCAACCCGGATTAACTGAAGGTAATCTTACGGTTACTATTGGTATAATCGTTGTACTCACCATTATTTCTGAGAGGTTCAAAGTTCTTGATAGATTAGGAATCTATGCGGCAGCTGCTCTAGGATTAGTGGTGGGCGGACTTGGTCATTGGACTTGGTTGCTAATTTTACTCGGGTTCTTAGCATCTGCACACAAAGCTACAAAGTGGAGATTCGATGAAAAGACTGCAAAAGGTCTGTCTGAATCTATTGATGGACACAGAAGTTGGGGTAATGTTGTTGCAAATGGTGGACTTCCTGGACTAGTTGCTATACTTGCATTTTTATTGGATGACCATGAAAATGGCATATGGGTATTCTCTGCTGCTGTAGCAGTAGCAGCATCAGATACTTTCGCCTCCGAAATAGGTTGTCTCGACGATAGAGTGAGAATGATTACTACAATGAAAAAATGTCAAGCAGGCGTGAATGGAGGGTTCTCTCCAAATGGACAACTCGCTGCTGCTGCAGGTTCAATAATCATCGCAGCATTAACGTTCATTGCTGAGCCTAGTCTAGAATTAGCAGGCATGGTAGCATTACTAGGATGGTTAGGATGCCAAGTTGACAGTGTTTTAGGCGCCGTTTTGGAAAACCGAGGGCTTATGACAAAAGGAACGGTTAACGCAGCCGCAATAACATCTGGAATTTTGATAATGTGGATATATCTTGGAAGTCCACATCTATGATGTGGTTTCTTCAACTCGTAATGCTTCGGTGATTACATGCAGAGCAAATGGATAGTGATTATTTCTCTATTCTTACTTGCTCTTCCAAGTTCACATTATTTGATAAATTCAGCAAATGCTGCTGATGACATCTATGAACCTGGATTCGTTGAATGGGACATAAACAATCACCACAGAGTATACTTAACCGGCGCTGAAAACGAGGTTAATCTGACTCGAGATTACCAAGCTGCATCTATGGGTAATGTTGAGATTAGATCTGGACAACCCGCATCTATCGGCCCGATATCACTACCCCCTCTAGAGATGGGCTTCAGTGGAACTTTCAACGTTTCAACATACATTTCCGCTTGGGTACAAGCAGGAACAGGACTTCCATTATTACAATGTAGAACTCAGAACCCAGTTAATCTAGATGTAACAGTCACAATTGGAAGTTTTACCTATATCGCCTCTACACAAGAGTTCGTTTACGAAAGTTCAGGAGATGCTCATAATTTGTCTACTGAAGTACAAATGGAAAATATAACTGCTTTACCTGGTGATTCTATATCATATTCAATGCAGGCATCAACCAATTGTCCCTATGTGATTAACCTAGAATGGGGTGGTTCAGGAGTATTCAGTGGAGGAATTATTCTTGAAGGGGATTTATTTTCACCAGAAGTTGAAGTAACTGTTGATGATGCTAGAATCGCCCACATACAATTTGTGGCATCTCTACCATGGGGATTCGATGACCTAGACCAAGACTATACTTCGATGAATATCTATGGGCCAGTAGCGTCTGATGAAAAGAGGATTTTCGATGAAGATATGAGGCCTGAAGGATTTACTGCGACCAGCGAATATATTGAAAGAATAGATGACTGGGGAAGGCCTGCCAAAGTATTCACTGGCAAAGTCGCACTTCCTGAGGGAGATAACGTACTCATTGTTTGTCTAAAGACGGTAGACAGTCAAAATTTCAATACACCTTGCGACCATGAAGGAATAATAAGATTCGCGGTAGAAGGAGATGATGAGCCATTTGCTACAGCATTTATCTGGCTCTCGATTTCAGGATTCCTCGCGGTAATAGCATACCTATTTTTCTTGATTAGACAAGGCATTCTTTTGCCATTACAGATAATAGGCGCATTAGTTATTTTTGCAATACTAATGCTTCCTTTGGCCGCAAATATCCCTGATTTAGGAGGGGACCAAATAGTTGAAGATGATGCTAGAGCGCCATCATTCATTTTACAACAACTAGGAAATGAATCTGTTTCTTTAGATGATTTGCTTGATGGAAAAGATGCTGTTATAATCGGAATTACTCTTCCCGCCTCGATTAATGCCGTAGACCAGTCTAATCAAATACAAAACGCAGTAGACAGACTGGATGGTTCTGTCAGTGCAGTCCAGATTATCACAGGAGAAAATACCAGACTAGATGATTTAGAAACAATAGCATCCCTCACAAATTCATCTTGGCCTGTTTTGATGGATGATGGAGAGAGTAGATTCGCAAATAGAATGCCTCATGGAGTTTCTGATTCCATTGTAATTATCGACAAATCAGGACATATTACCTATTCACAACCAGGCTCAGCGAGTTCTGAAGATTTAATCGAAGCCGTTGAAAATATTGGATACGGAGGACAACAATCTGTTTGGTCAATTCTAAGTCTATTGTGGGGGCCAGGTCTGGCAATGTTACTAGTGGCCTTACCAAGAAAGTCGTACGAAAAACCAGAGGAAGCGCTAATGCCTGGCTCATTGTGGGGAAGTGTTGCTTTAGCTGGAGGATTGGGTTTCCTGATGGTGAACATAACTAGCCTAATATTAGCATTCATTCCAGCAGATAACGATTTCAGAACTTGGTTTGACCTAGGATTAGTGGTTTGGTTTGTTTCTGCTGCGATAAGAGCCGCATTGGTTGGAACTCCGAAAGAAATATCTTGGATATCTGGTAAATTGCATTCATTATTTTCTGATACATTTAGAAATTGGAGAGATGTTGAGGATTTTGAAAGGGATATGTTAATTGGATTCTGGATGGGATGGTTCATCTGGTTTGCAAACCCAGCAATTCTCGCTCAAGGAGTAGCTGCAGTCATTCTTACTGGAGGATTCAATTACCTAATAGGGTTCTTTTACCTGATGGTTTATGTTTTGATGGCAGGATTACTAACTCTCTCAATAAGATTCATTGCTTCATGGGGCGGACCAATTTCTAGAGCGTTTGGATCATTTGGGTCAGGACCATTTGCTGAAGCACTTGGTTGGGCAATGATTCCAGTATCTTTGTGGATATTGAGTGATACTGTAATTTATGCTATGAGTATCGGAATTTTCTGAATAAAATCAAACTGTTTTGATTCTACTGGAATCAACCCATTCATCCCAACTAGAATCGAATCCAACGTAGTGAATCAGATATTTATCACCATTAATATCTCTAATTAAGGCGTCCCACCAACTTCCATTCCATTCAACCTTGACTTGATTTCCTGCAGAATAAGTACTCAAAGTGGGCTGATTGGCTGAACCAGAAATCGTTGGACATGGCATGATCCCTTCAGTCTGGTCATCAATTATCCAGCCGGTTTTTGGAGGAGTGTCTGAAGAAGACCTAACTCGATAATAGTCTCCTCTTTTGGTATCAAGGCTGTTACGGTCGGCTAAATACCACCACTGGTCTCCATTGCCCATTTTCCACCTTAGGAGTAAAACGTCCCCGTTGATATAACTTAGAACTCCATCGAATTCAGTAGCGGGAATGTAAGTTCCGTTACATTTGGCTATTCCAGCACCTTGAACAGTGTAAAATTGGTTGCTTGTATCGTTGAAAGGATGATTATCAGGAAGATTTACCCAACCTGTTGGGCCAACCACATAGATCGTGTTTTGTGTCTCCACTCTAGCAGTGGCTCTTTCGTCGTATGTTATGGAAATTATTTCTGATGTATTTATGTGAGATTCTCCTAATTTTGGATGATCATATGCATATCCATGTAAGATATTACCCTCAATGTAAGCATCTCGAATTATAACCTCTACTTTCATAAAATTTCCATCTGATTCAGAAGCAACAATGAATTTTGCAAGTTCTCTGTAATCTATCTGTGAATCCATACTTATGCCTAATTCAGCAAATTCGTTCAAAACATCATCAACTGAAAGAGGATTATCACCCATTTGAGTTAAAATTTCAAAATATTCCTTGGCCAGTATTGTGCCGGAATTATTTGTGTCAAATACTTTGAACGCTTCAATGAGTTCTTCTTCTGCCTCAGTATCTCGTTCAATATATTCTTTAACAGCCTCTGAGTTTTCATTAAGGCTCTCTATTCTCGCCAAATCAACATTATCTTCTACATCGCCATCATCAAAATGAATAAGGTAGGTGTCGTTTGGATTCTCTTTTGCTATTGTTCCTGCGTAATAGTGCCCGTAACCTTTCCAGTTGACAAAAACCCTACTTCCAACATCAAAGGGTTTTGTTGCTGGACGAATCGTTCCAGGGGATGTTCCAATTACAACCGCATGTTTTGTCTCAACGGATGAACTTTTTTTGACCTCAATCTTGTAAGTTCCATCATCATTTATCGATGTAACTTTGCTATTTCCAATCCATCTGTTATTTGTCGGGCTGTAATATTCAACATAATCACCTACATTGAATATCTGAGGCAATTCAATATCTACTGGAGGAGCCTGTGGCTCAACTCTTCCCAACATACCCATTTCTTGTAAAGCGGTTATCACAGCCTCTGTAACAGCAGAAGGGTCGTTGTTAATGGTAGTATTACTGATAACATCTCCACCGATAACCGAATCTTGCATATTCAGATTATTTGAACCACCTTCTGGCGGTGCAGGTATCCAATCAGAACCTGTCCACAAAAACTTTCCATCCGGAGAGTAAACCGGCTCGTCCATGTTCGTGGTATGTGATTGTCACTTAGATATGTTGCATAACAGACATTCATAATTAGACCTGCTAACTTAGATTCATGCCAGAAGGTCCAGAAATACATAGAGCGGCCGATAAGGTAAGAAAGGCGCTACAACACAAAGAGATTGAAGATATCGAAATTACGCTTCCTCAATACACTTCATGGAAAAAGAAATTGTTGGGAAAGAAGGTTAACAAGGTTGAAGCACAAGGTAAAGCGTTACTGATATATTTTGACGATATTGTAGTCTACAGCCATAACCAACTCTATGGAAGGTGGACTGTTAATTTGAAGAAAACGGCACCAAGGAAATGGAATAGAAGCCTAAGAATATCTTATTCTACTGACAAGCACACCTGCAGATTATGGTCTGCAACTGATATTTTATTTCTAGAAAAATGGGAATTAAGTGGGCATCCTTATCTCGCTAAACTTGGACCAGACATAGTAAATCCTGAAACCACGATTGGAGAGATGATGAATCATCTGAATAAGGACAAATTCAAAAGAAGGAGATTGAAAACTCTACTACTAGACCAAGGCTTCTTTTCTGGTGTAGGAAATTATCTTCGCAGTGAAATTTTGTTCACTGCTTCATTACATCCAGACAGAACTGTAGGTTCCCTAACAGAAGAAGAAAAGAATGCATTGGTTGAACAGACACTATTTCTTGCACGACAATCATATGAGATTCCTGGAATAACCGTTGACCTTGAATTATACCAAAAATTACGGGATAAAGGTGAATCACGAAGTTGGTCTAGACACTGGGTATTTACTCGAAATGAACGGCCATGTCATCAGTGCGGAGATTTGATTCTCCACACTAGACCTGGTGGAAGAAGGCTGGATTATTGTCCATCATGTCAACACTAGATTTAGAGAATTGGATTATCAAGAAAACCATGAATGACTGCCAAAATGGTTACGTGGGACTGCTTTTCCAGTTCTAGCATAATAATCAAAACCTGATAAAACTGAATTCAGATACTTTCGTAATTTTGGTCTAACCCACAATTGATATGGCAGAAAAGATATGATTTTTGGAACACCAGCTAAAATGAATGGAGAGACGCTGATTGTTAGTTCTGATTGATTATCTCCAACAGAAGCAATCGACCATTCAACATGGGATTGTAAGCCACCATCTTCGCCGATTCTAAGGGTATATCCTTCATTCTTATTCCAAGAGATAAATCGACGAACATATGTTCTACCATTCAAGTAAACAAGAACGTCAGAATGATTTTCATCAGACCATTCAACGACATCATTTGTTTTACAAAATGGATGGCAATTATTGAGATTACCAGG
>PAMN02000019.1 GCA_002707335.2 Methanobacteriota archaeon
TCAGTTTCTTCTACGAATGAAACGCCACAATTTATGCATTTCAGGGCATCTGATGGTTGAATTGTACCACAAGCCCCACATTCCCCAAGAGAACTATCTGAGACTTGTCCAAATACAGCGTTACAGTCTGGACATGATTGACTGTTCAGCGGTATAATCGACCCACAAGCCCCACATTCAGCCATTGGATTATCTTCCGTGGTTTCATTTGTCATGCCTGTCACTAGTGGTTCGAATCTCTCAATGGATATAATTGTTCATGGACTAGGAGTTCATGGATGCACATATACGGGGTAATTGGTGAGTTTCCATGGATAAAATAGAATCTGGGAAAATTTATGCGCTAAATTTAGTTTCTCAAAAGGTATTATTGGCATACATAGATACAATATCTTCAAGAGATGTTTTCAATATTTCATTCATTTCTAGGCTTCCACACAGGAGAATGATTGAACACTTTGATCTTGAAAGAGTTGAATCATATTGGTTGACTAAGCAGCAGGCAGAGGCAACAATTTACCCTGAAGTAGGTGAAGTATTTTCTACGTGTAAAAAAATAATAAATAATGACGTTGATTTACTTATTATTGAAGGTATTGAATGGCTAATATCATTGCATGGTTTTGATAATGTACACTCTATGGTTATGGATTTATATGACTTAGTTTACGGGAAAAAAGCGTCTATCATAGCCTCACTTGCTAATGACGTCTTAGACGAGACTAACCTAAACCGGTGGAAACTTGCCACAACAGAATGGTCCATACCCAATCTAATTGAATCTGATGAAACATTAATCGAAGAAGATGCGCCTATTATGAATGAAGTAGTACCAAGTGATGTTATTGAACATAAATCTTCTTCATTAGCATATCTTACACCGATTTTGAGAGAAGGATTTTCCCATGAGACATTAAGAAAAAGGTCTCTACAATGGCGTAGAATGGGATTGGATGTATCAGAGTTAGATACTGCATTATTTTCGTCTGATGAAGACAAATGCTATGATATCTACAAAAAAGTAGAGCAAAAAGTCAGAAGAGCAATCGAATTGGACAATAGATTGGATTTGTTGGAAGAACAAGGTTGGAAATCTGATGTGATAAAGTTACGATTTAGAATTCGTCAACTTACTGGATTCAATGAAGTGGAAAAAAGAATAGATGAAATCATCTAATTATATCTCCACATTCAGCATTAATTCTTGCTAGCCAGCGACCTTCAAATATTCCCTTGGCAACGATTTCAATTTCTTTGGAAAGACTTCTATCGCCTGACAGTCGAGGACATACCTTTCTTACCAATTTCTTTAATGATTCAACATATTTTGAAGATTTCAAATCATTATATTCTAGTGCCTCGAGTGATATAATTAGTTCACAGGCTAATAACTTAGACAATTTTTTTGTTGTTTCAAGAAGATTCCATGCTGCTGTAGAGCCCATTGATACATAGTCTTCTTGGCCACCGGATGTAGTAGTTGAGAAAGCAGATTTTGGCATAGCATGACCATGCATCTCTGCTAATAGAGCTGCTGCTGTATAATGGACTATCATCATTCCAGATTCTAATCCAGAGTTTGTTGCTAAATATGCAGGTAGATCGCTTCTAACAGGGTCAACGACTTGGTCAATTCTCCGTTCACTGATACAGCCTAACTCGAACAGAGCATGTGACATATTGTCTGCGGTTAATCCGAGTATTTCTCCATGGAAGTTACCTTGGCTGACAACTTGTTCCTTCAAGGAAAGTGATGAATCTGGAAATACTAGTGGATTATCGGTAGCACTATTGATTTCTATTTGAATCGTTTTTTCCAAAATTTTGTATTTTTCATAAACAGCACCGTGGACTTGCGGTATACATCGGAATGAATATGCATCTTGAACCTTAGAGCAATTTGAATGATATTGCAATATTTCAGAACCTTTTAACAACTCAGTAATTCGTTTTGCTACGAGTTTTTGACCAGAATGTGGTCTTACTTCATGAACTCTTTTGTCCATTGGTTTTATTGAACATTCTCTAGCATCAATCGTAACACATGAGATTAAATCTGCCATAGGTAAAATATTCGATAAAGCAATTTGAGATTCTGCTATAAAAGCACACATTTGGCTTGTTCCATTAATCAAAGATAAGCCGTCTTTTGCACCTAGTTTGACAGGAATCAAACCCTTTTCTTTCAGAATAGTATCTGTTGGCACATCTTCATTTTCAGTCCAAACATCTCCTTCTCCAATCAGAGAAAGAGCCATGTGAGATAACGGCGCAAGATCGCCTGAAGCACCTAAAGAGCCAATTCGCGGAACGATAGGTATTACATCGTGATTTAGGTAATCTATTATTTGTTTGATGACATTTAAGTGAATCCCAGAATTTCCTTTTATCAATGAATTAGCTCTGACACACATCATAGCTCTAGTTTCCGGTTTCGACATCTTTTGACCTACGGCACAAGCATGAGATCTGATGAGGTTTAGTTGGAGTTGAGACAAATCAGATTCAGATATTGATTCTGATACTAACGAACCGAATCCAGTATTTATTCCATATACAGTTTGACCAGATTCAAGAATCCTATCGATTACATCTCTAGCAGAATTTATTTTGATAATAGAGTTAGATGCAATTTCAACTTTCGCCCCAACTGCTACTAATGAGATTTCATTTGTGGATAATGTTTCACCATCTAAGTAAATTATAGTCAATTAGATCCCCTCATAAATGCTATCCAACAAACTATCTTCAGCGATTTCCGGTATAGTGACGTGGAGTTTTGGGTTTAATTCCATTGCCCTTTTTATTGCTGATATTGCGCCTTGATTTCTAGCCCATGCTCTTCTTGATATGCCGTTGTTAACGTCCCAATCAAGCATCGATATTAGATTAGATTCACTTTGTGGAGAGCCATCAATTAACATGCCGAAACCTCCATTGATAACTTCGCCCCATCCAACTCCGCCTCCATTGTGTAAACTTACCCAAGTGGCTCCTCTGAATGAATCTCCTACAAAGTTTTGGACAGCCATATCCGCAGTAAACATTGAACCATCTCGAATATTTGCTGTTTCCCTGTATGGGGAGTCAGTTCCAGAAACATCATGATGATCTCGCCCTAGGATTACTGGGCCAGATAATTCTCCAGTTGCAATGGCATCATTGAAAGCCTTCGCTATCTCAACTCTCCCTTGTGCATCCGCATACAAAATACGAGCTTGACTTCCAACAACAAGTTCATTCTGGTAGGCATCTTTAATCCAGCGTATGTTGTCTATCATTTGTTGTTTAATCGATTTAGGTGCATCTTTTGCCAATCTTTCCAAGACGTCGGCTGCAATATGATCTGTTTTAATCAAATCCTCTTCTTTTCCAGATGCACATACCCACCTAAATGGTCCGAACCCATAATCAAAACACATTGGACCCATTATATCTTCAACATAACTTGGATATTTGAAACCTAATCTGTCTTTTGTCATGACATCTGCTCCTGCTCTCGAAGCCTCTAACAGGAATGCATTACCATAGTCCCAGAAATACGTACCTTTAGCAACAAGGGAATTAACAGCATTTGCATGACGAATCAATGTATTTTTTACTTCAGCTTTGAATTTTTCAGGATTAGCCGCTAGCATTTCTTTCCCTGATTTAAAATCCATAGTTACAGGGTAATATCCTCCTTGCCAAGGATTATGTAAACTGGTTTGGTCAGATAGTAGGTCTACAGAAACACCCCTTTCTACCAATCTTTCTAATAATTCAACTACATTTCCTACATGTCCTATAGATATCGCATTACCTTCTCTTTGATTTTCTACCATTAGGTCAATTGCATGGTCTGTGGATTCAGCAATTACGCTCAGCCATCCTTGTGAATGCCGTTTCGATGCCGCATGGGGATTGATTTCACTTACTATGCAAGATGCACCTGCAATCACGGCGGCTTTTGCTTGTGCACCGCTCATACCCCCTAATCCTGAGGTAACGAATGTAATTCCGTTCAAATTATCCTCAGCACCAAGGTGCATCCGCGCAGCGTTCAGTATTGTCAATGTAGTGCCATGCACAATACCTTGTGGTCCAATATACATATACGATCCAGCAGTCATTTGTCCGAATTGACTTACACCTAACGCATTCATACGGTCATAATCATCCTGTGTGGAATAATTTGGAATAACCATCCCATTAGTAACAATAGCCCTAGGAGCATTATTGTTTGAAGGAAATATTCCCATTGGGTGTCCACTGTACATAACTAATGTTTGGTCATCTTCAATTTCACAAAGGTATTTCATCGCAAGACGATATTGAGCCCAGTTTTGGAATACAGAACCATTTCCACCATATGTAACCAGTTGGTGAGGAAATTGAGCGATTTCTACATCAAGGTTGTTGTGAATCATTAGCATAATTGCTGCGGCTTGTTTGGATTTAGTTGGATAATCATCAATTGAATATGCTTTCATTGGGTATTCCGTTGGGCGAAATCTCATCATCCAGATTCTACCATAGGTTTCTAATTCTTCGGCGAATTCCTTGGCTAAAATTTTGTGGTGTTCTTTTTTGAAATACCGCAATGCATTTTTTAGGGCTAATTTTTTTTCTTGTTTAGATAGCACCTGCCGACGATTTGGTGCATTATCAACTGCTCTGGACAGCCCTGGATGGTCTGGTAAAATCCCAGGAATACCTTCGTTTATGTGTCTCCGCATTAAATCGACATCGGAGGCCATGTTTAAGCCAAAACAAACGAGTTTATTGTATCTTGTAAATAATCGTCAATTCTATTTGAAATAAATTATTGGCACAACCATGGAGGAAGAGGTTTACCATGCAGAATTGGCCAATCCTAACCGCGATAGCAACATCCTAAACGGTGTTGCTGCAGCCACATTTGCTGTTACAATAGTATTCCTTCTAGTTGCAGTTGTCTTTGGAGATGTAGTCGATAAAAAGATGACAGAACAAGAAGCAAATGTTGGAGTTCGAGTGCCAGTTTGGGAAAGGGGTAGTCAAAATTACATTACAGATGGTGAATTTGGTGAAGTTTTGGAATTCGGCGAATATAAATTAAAAGAAACATCCAATGAATGGGGTTCAACACACGTATTTGTTGAATACGATTTACCAATCACAGAAGGCGGTGCGGGTGTTACTAATGATGCAAAAATATCACTTTCATATTGGTTGCCAGATGTACCCGATGGAGTTAAGGTTCCTGTGATTGCTGAATTTGGACCATATTTCCAAGAGCCAAGTGTGCAAACTCCAACAATTGAGGTTCCTGGTTCTTGGTTGGGTCAAATGATAATCGATCAAATTTTACCGCATGGTTATGCGTTTGCCCAGATATCTGTTACGGGCACTGGGCGCTCAAACCATTGTATGGATTTGATGGGTACTGCTGAACAACTTGGCAATGATGCTGCTGTATCTTGGTTAGGTAGTCAAGAGTGGTCAAATGGTAACGTTGCAATGATAGGTAAGTCATACGATGGTTCGACACCGTGGCAAGCGGCTATGTTCGGAAATGAGCACTTGAAAACAATCGTGCCAATCTCAGGATTAATTGGGGTAAAGGAATTGATGTGGAGAAACGGTTCATCTGAAGCACGGGCTCCAATCATGCACAATGGAGTTTATGGCTCATATGGCGTCGATGGTGACGAAGAAGACTACCAAAATTTGTGCCCTGATTACATCATAGGACCTGGCACAGGTGTTGGCGCTTGGGTTTGGGGAGGCGAAGCAGCTGGAGAATACTGGTCAGAGAGATATTTCCTTGACCGAGTTTTAGATAATTATCAAGGCTCAGTCTATCTTATTCAAGGAATGCATGATTGGAATGTAGATCCCCACATGGCAGTTCCGACTATAAATAAGCTGATAGACCGAGGTATAGAATCCAAGGGGCTATTTGGACAATGGGATCACGATTACCCAGACAGGCCTGCTCAGTTGAGTGAACGCTCTGATTTAGGAGGCAGGGGTGGTGAAGCATATCCGGAAATGATAAGATTTGATTGGATGCAAGATCTTCTTGAATGGTTTGATTATTACCTAAAAGATGAGGGTAAAAAACCTCTATTGCACATAGAAATTCAATCAAATCAAGGTTCATGGAGAATAGAAGATAGGTATCCGGCAGATGATGTTGAAGAGATGATATTTACACTAGGCGATGATTTGCAAAGAA
>PAMN02000036.1 GCA_002707335.2 Methanobacteriota archaeon
AATCAGGTTTGGAAGAATGGGCTGAATTAATGAAGTCAAGCATAGTTGCATCTGCTGGTTTTACAGGAAAAAGAATGATTAGAGATTATTTGGAATTCTACAATAAATTTTCTTAATTTTTCCTATTCATAAAAATAAGAATTAATCCAGCAGCAATAATCCCTAAAAATAGTGCAGTTCTAATGTAATAACTTAATGAATTATCTTCGTCAGATGATTGGGATTTGTTAGCTTCTTCATTTTCTTTATATTTGCATGAAGAGTCATTATTTGTAGCCTCATTATTGAAGTTAATTGCATCAATATCCATGCAGCCATATATTGTCTGAGTCTGATTATTTTCATTTGTAGCGTTTGAGTTATCAGTTTCATAATTACACGAGCCGTCATCATTCGTAGCATTAGAATTGTAATTTGTGGCCAAAATATCCATGCATCCTAGTATTTCAGTTGAAACATTTTGCTGAGTTGACTTCATTTCAATAATTAAAATTGAATTTTTTGGAACAATTATCTCATCAGAGTTTATGGTAGGTTCTCCATAAAGAACATCATAAGCTTCATCGAAACCTCCCCAAGACCATTCTCCTCCTCGATTAAGGATTATGTTCATTTCTTGGTTCTCACTTTTCATAGTATATACAAGACGATCTGGTTCAGCATGGATGGTAGAATATTGCCCTCTTCTTAATGCATCAGATTCCAATCTGATTTTTCCTATTTCACTTATTTTTTCAAATAATTCAGATTCATAACTACTCCATTGAGTTTGCTCTCTATACATGTGACGGTTGTCGGGGTCTGCTCCACCAAATTCTCCATACTCGTCACCATAATACAAGAGTGGTGCACCAGGAGTTGTCAATAACCACCCATAGGCTTGCAGTGTTGAATTGTAAGCAGATTGGTCTCCAGGTTGCCCAGGTAATCCGTTTTCTAGCCATTGATTATAAGCATCAGATGTGCCACTATCTGCCCTACTTGTGATTCTGGGAACATCATGGCTTCCAACATATGGAACCATAATTGAACCTTGTAAATATTGATCTTGACTTCTATTAGTCCAAAAATCTAGGTGCTGATAATCTTCATTTCCACTTACAAACACATTATCCACAACAGCATGATACAAGACAAAATCTGCTTGACCATCTAAGCCATCATGTCCCATGTATGAATTTATGGTTCCATATTGCTCCTGATTGGCTTCTAAAGAGTGTCCAGACCAACCCATCGCAGTTTCTCCTTTTAGGTAATAATCAGTTCCAACCGTTTCGAACCTTTCATTAATTTGTGCGACTAAATTCCTTACGGCAAGGTCATCGACGTGCTTGACAGCATCTACTCTTGCTCCATCTAAATCGAATGTTTCAATCCACCAAATAGCATCCTCTATGAATTGTTCAGAAGCGTTTCTATTTTTCCAATTCAAATCTGGCATATATGATGTGAATTGACATTCAAGTCTATAATCAGTCCAATCACAATTCTCAGTTCCACAAATACAGCCTGAATTGAACCATTCGGGGTTATCTTGGTAGTAGTGATGTTGTTCATGAACATGATTTACAACGAAATCCATCATTATTCTAATTCCCTTATCATGAGCTGCTTTTACCATTTCGTGAAGTTGTTCTTCGGTTCCCAACCTCGGCTCTATACCTCTGGCTTCTGTAGGCCAGTATCCGTGGAAAGCAGAAACATCGTGAATTCCATCTGCTGCCTCTCCAGTGCCGCTTGCTGCTTCATTGAAAGGCGTCAGCCATAGCGCATTTACACCTAATTCTGCAAAGTATCCTGATTCTATCATTTGAGTTACCCCTTCAAAATCCCCTCCTTGCCATTCAGCTCCATGAACAGCATTGGTTACATCTCCATCGTTTGATGAATTACCATTGACAAATCTGTCTGTCATTATCATGTAAATCAATGCGTCATCCCAAATAAAATCAGATTGATTCCCTGTCCAAAATGGTACAAGCAAATCATAAGCATCATTTCCATTCAAATCCTGTCCTTCGATTAGAAGAGAGTGTTTTCCATCTGAAAGAGATGTTATATCATATTTCCAGGACTTAGTAGTTTCATTCCATGTAGCCCCTTCTATTGCGTTTGGAGTTCCTGAGAAATCAAATCCACCGCTTCCAGCGTGGTAGAATATTTCCAAATTATTATCATTTAATTGAGCAGTGAAAGATGGTCTAGAGCTATCTCTAACCCGCAAAAGTGAATTTTCTATGTTGTCACAATATCCTCTTTCTGGATTATTTGGATCAAAAATATATTCTCCATCGACAATAAACTTGTAGCAATATATTCCTTCATCAACTTGCAAATCTATACTCCAGATGTTACCATTTTTTATTAGATCAAGAGGATTTGACCAGTCCCATTCTCCGATGATTTGGACTTGTGTTGCATCTCCAAAGAATTCTATAGAAGCATAATTAGCGAGAGCGTTTTCTTCGGCATTGGATGTGATTGATATAATTGGAGTAAGCATAATGAAAATAGCAATAAATGTAAATTTGCTAGATTTCATATAATCACCATTTATCTTTTGAAGAGTGAATTTGCGGTTTCAACAAGATCATCAATGTGCTTGCAAAGGAAGTCTTTCACAAATTTATTTTCTGGTTTATTGTAAGCATCTAATGGAGCGCAGTGTTGTTGCAAAATTCCATTGTCGAGAATCGCAACCCTATCTGCTAAAGTCATCGCTTCTATTTGGTCATGAGTAACATAAATTGTGGTTGTACCCAACTCATCATGTAATCTTCGTATTTCCTTACGCATAGTGTGTCTCAGTTCAGCATCAAGGTTAGAAAGTGGTTCATCCATTAGGAGAACTTTGGGTCTTCTTACTAAAGCCCTACCCAAGGCAACTCTTTGTCTTTGACCACCGCTCAATTCCTTTGGTTTTTTGTTCAAGTGGTCGCTTAATTCTAACAATTCAGCGATTTCTATAACTCTAGTAGTGATTTCTTCATCAGGAATCCGTTTTTCACCCTTAGCCATTCTCAGACCAAATGCCAAATTATCACCAATGCTCATGTGTGGGTACAAAGCATAAGATTGGAATACCATTCCTAAATCTCTTGCTCCAGGAGGTAGATGATTTACTTTCATGCCATCTATGTGAATTTCACCTTCTGTAACTTCTTCCAATCCTGCTAGCATACGGAGAGTAGTGGATTTTCCACAACCTGACGGTCCTAATAACACCAAAAACTCACCATCATTTACTTCCAAATCAAGGTCATTTACTGCGATAAATCCATCATCAAATCTCTTTTGTACATTCTTGAATTCTACTTTAACCATAAAATCACCCTTTTACTCCTCCTACTGACAACCCTTCAATCAAAAATTTCTGGAAAAATAAGAATAATAGCGCTACTGGTATACTCACAAGTATACTCGCAGCAGCAAAATCACCCCAGGCTTGCCCTGTGGAGGATATCATAGAAGCAAGGCCTACTGGTAATGTATACATGTCATTAGAAGTATTGAACGTTAGAGCCAGCAAAAACTCATTCCAAGCAGCCAAGAAACTGAAGAGACCAGTTACTGCAACAGCGGGAACCGATAGAGGTAGTACAACTTTTGTGAAAACTTGAAATTGATTACACCCATCTAATACAGCTGCTTCTTCCAATTCACGTGGTATTGTATCAAAGAAACCTTTCAACATCCATACACACAGAGGTAGTGCTGTTACACAATAAGCAAGTATTAATCCAATGTGTGAATTGAGAAGTCCAAGTGATTTCATTACCAAAAAATATGGAACAAGGATTATTATTCCAGGGAACATTTGAACCAATAAAAACGCAAACATCGAAACATTTCTTCCACTGAACTTGAATCGGCTAAATGCATAACCTGCGGGTATTGCGATAGTTAATCCGAGTAAACATGTACCAATGCTTACGATTAATGAGTTTGCTAGCCAAGTTTGGAATGATTCACCAGATAGAACTTTTTCAAAGTGTTGTGTGGTGAACGAATCACCCAATTCTCCACCTAATGCGTTCCCAGGGGAAATAGCTGTGTCAATTATCCAAATCAGAGGTAATACCGTAATCATTACGAAGTGCAATAATGTCAGATGTGTCGTGATGTTTCTGTATTTCTTTATCAGTTGGTGATTTCTTTCTAATCCGTACTCTACTGCTGAAATTGATAGTTCCTTTGAGGTCCATACTGTAACTGGCCGACTAGAAAGCCACAGCAATGAGATAGCAGAAGGTAATATGATCCATGAATTGAGCCAAATATTGAAGATTGTAATTTCTAGTGAGATTAATTTGTAAATTCCAATTCCAAATATTATAGAACTCAAACCTAATGCAAAATTACGCTTTTTTTCTTCATGTACACTAGGCATATTGTGATACAATAGTCCAAGCAAAATACAAGCAAAAATTCCTGCAAGTAATAAATCATATTCATCACGCAAAAAATCAAAAGTAAGTAATAACATATTTACTATGCAGGATGCGAAAATCCATCTTTTGAGAGTAGTTATTTCTACAGGAGTATACCACTGCTTCATCAGGCTTTTACCACTCATATTGCAGCCTCCGTAGCATTAGTTTGTTTCATGTATTGCCATGAAAATACAAGCAACATTAGGAATATTACCACAGACCACGCTGCAGCAATTCCGTATGCTCCATCTACAAAGGCAACATCATATACGTATGTTATTAAAATATCAGTTTGTCCTGGTTCTCCAAAATACAGGCTAGGTCCCCCAGCAGTCATTAGATAAATTACATTGAACATATTGAATGTCCATATGAAACCAAGAAGGGATAATGGAACTAATGCACTTTTCAGATTAGGTAATGTTAGATGTCTAAATGAGTCCCAGCCAGAGATTCCATCAATTTCAGCGGCTTCATACATGTCCTTTGGAAGTGCTTGCAACGCTCCACTTATGGACATCATCATGAAAGGTACTCCCAGCCAAATATTAACTAAAATCACGATTATTTGAGCTCCAGTTGGGTCTGCCAAAAAGTCAATATTAGTTCCAAGAAGGTCATTTACAAAACCATCCGGTAGGAACATTCCTTTCCAAATTAATACAGAAATATATGACGGAACAGCCCAAGGTAAGAGCAGTATAGTTCGATATGCAGTTTTTCCTTTTATACGATTATTCTGTAGTAATATTGCTAAAAACAATCCGATAGCAATGTGGGCTGTAACGTTGGCAACAGTCCAAATTATGGTAAATAGAGTCACTCTAATGAATCCAGATGCAGAAAATACCTCCCAGAAATTCTGTAACCCGATGAAAGACTGTTCACCTAAATGAGTCTGATCTGCATCCGTAAATGAAAGCCAAAATCCATACATTACTGGATAAAATGTTAGTATTGCTAATGCTAAAATTGCAGGTGCAATGTATAGGTGGGCAAGTTTAGAATTAGACTTTCCATGTTTATTATCCCTATATTTACCATAACTTAGCAATGCAATCATCGATAGTGTGATTGCACCAATTGCAAATAAAATTGCTGAGGTATCACCTGCACTTGGCCTTTGATCTTTGACAGTTGTAGATTCATTAAATGAATAAATCAAACCATCTGCAGAATATATGTCAATTGTATGCATGGTGTTTGGCACCATACCAGTTAAATCACAGGTGAATGAGGTACTATTTTCTACTATCACTCTACTATTTCCAGAAATCAATAACTCTTTTTCGTTTGTAGTGCAGGTGTCATATCCTCTCGATTCTTGACCAAGCACGTCTGAAACAATTATTTCGGTATGTATTTCATTGTCAACATAAATAGAATAATTTGAAGAATTGGTTGTCTCAATTTCAACCGTAATTGTTCTGTAACCCTTATTTTGCTCAACAGGTTCTGCTCTTTGCAAGTTTTCAATTTGCGAAATAAGTTCTTGATTAGCACCTGAGAGAGCCTCCGAGGTGCTCGCAATTCCACTATATCCTTGTTCAAATGCAGTTAATAGAGGTGTGTAAACTAATGACATTGCTCTGGTTGTTGGTGCAGGAGTGCCAACCTTTGTCTGCTCCAAGAATCCAGATATAACTTCATCATTTAGAACCTCAGTATCATTAGAAAGGCCAGTGTGTGTTGGCATTGTGTAAGTCTCTAGTGCGAATTCCTTTTGAATATCTTTTGATGTCAACCACAATGCCAAATCTGATGCTGCAACTTTATGGAGACTTTGCTTACTTACTGACCAGCCCTTGTATGTAATCAATGGAGACATTTTTTCTCCAGTCGAATCCACATATGGCAATGTAGTTTGTCCAATGTTCAATCTACTTGCTTCGTAAGTTGCCCAATTCCATGGCCCATCAAAAATCATGGCTGCCTTTGATTCTATGAACTGATTTTTCATACCTTCTCTTTTTGTACCAGTTGCAACCACACCGTGTTCCAGTTCTAAGTCTAACATCCATCGCATTGCTTCACTTGAACCATCAGAATCGAGTGTAGGATTTCCGTCCTCGTCAAATATTGAACCACCAAATCCCCCTTGGATTCCGAACCACCAATATGGACTTTTTATTGGCAAAGCAAGTCCGTTTACCTCGCCAAATGTTAGGTCTTTAGCTACAGACAAAAGGTCCTCTTCAGTCCAGTTTTCATTTGGATAATCGAGGCCTTGGGAGTCAAAAATTGCTTTGTTGAATATTAGCGAAAGACAATCCTGGCTAGCAGGTATTCCGTATAGAGCATCCCCGTATCGCATGGCTTGTAACGCCTTTTCTTCGTATTGTGATCTATCTACTGGTGTCAAATGAGGTCTCAAATCTTCTAATAGAGGATATCCATCTACTCTTACTTCACCAATTGCCCCAAGTTGGTCGCTAGAAAGACGCATTAAATCAGGAGCCTGACCTCCTTGAGCCGCAACCATGAACAAATGCTCTGCATTGTCATATGGTACCATTGTAATTTCAACATCGATATTTGGATTGTTACTTTCGAATTCTTTAATAGAATTTGTGAACACTAATTCTTCTTTACTCTCCGCTGCAAAAGTGTGCCATATCTCTAACGTAAGTGGGCCGCCATCTATAACATCAGTTTCTTCTTCAGTATCGTTTCCTATACATCCTGGTAAAAGAAAAAAAAGCGATAGTATTATTGCAAAAACAGTCCGTTTTTGGAATATACGAACAGCATGCTGCCCTCGCATGTAATACCTAATTTGTTTACAGATTTAATTGGTATTATTCAGAATTAGATATTGAAATAAACGCCTTCGTCAAGTAGAAAATGAATTATTGAGATGCATGCGCTACCTTGGAGCCATGAATCGCCGATACTTTTTGCTATTCCAAGATCGGTATCAAGGGCTTTATCATCTCCAAGAATGAACGCAATATCATCAATGGAGTAATCATTTGG
>PAMN02000011.1 GCA_002707335.2 Methanobacteriota archaeon
ATAGAAAGCCTGTACAATCCATCTGGAAATCTAGTTTAGCGGGCCTGACGGGGTTCGAACCCGCGACCGATGGATTAAGAGTCCATCGCTCTACCTGACTAAGCTACAGGCCCAACTCGCGGTCTTAACAGACGTATTTAATCTAATCCGAGACTCATCAAATTCAAGCCCAGACTGTAATGTATTGGTAAACCAAGTAAAGACCAACAACCGATAAGACTGCTCCACCTATTTTCTTAATTAGGCCAGTCGATGCTCGCATTTTGTTAACTATAGTATCCTGACTAGCAGCTACCAGTAAAGTGAATGTAACCATTAGTGCAGCGGTAGTTACGGCATATAGTAAGAAGATCAATGCTGTGTTAAACAATGTGTAACTCATCGATGCTACCAAGAGAGCGATGAATACAGGTGCTGTACAACCTGCAGATGCTGCTCCATATCCAAGACCATACAAGTACTGACCCATCAATTCGGAATCCTCATTCTCCTCGAATTTGATTGGTTTTCTTGTGATAAATGAAAGCAATTTTTCGA
Organism: Methanobacteriota archaeon; assembly: GCA_002707335.2. Lineage (GTDB taxonomy): Archaea > Thermoplasmatota > Poseidoniia > Poseidoniales > Poseidoniaceae > MGIIa-K1. The sequence goes on from PAMN02000011.1 coordinate 538, forward strand.
TTGGGGGAACGAATATTGGTTTAAGTTTCTTAGCACCTGCTCCAAATTTTTCTTTGATGGGATAAGTAAACCTTGACATATCAATATCGGCTAACATAATAATTCCCATAACCAAAATCACCGCACCTGTTATCGGTATCAATACAGGAACCATTTCACGAATCGCTTCTGAAAAGAATATTCCCAGTATTGCCAAACCTAAGAATATGGTTAGTATTCCAGCAGAAGCCGCTAAACCAGCAGGTAATGCTGTGCGCATGGTTTTTTCATTTAGCCCACCTGAGGTTTCTTTTTTGCGCATCAGATAGAACGAAACATATCCAGGTAGAAGAGGGAACGAGCATGGTGAAAAGAAAGATAGTACTCCTGCACCGATTGCCATCAACCAAATTGAACCCGATTGCAAATTAACAGTATCCGCAAGTCCTGATTTTGCCGATGAAACAGTATCTTCAACTTCTTGTAGAGGTATCCTATTGCTCGATTTTTCGTAAACTAAATCACCAGATGGATCGATAATTACTACCTTTGGGATTTTTATTCCATTATATGCCTCAAATGCTTCTTTGTTTATATCCAATGCATGAGTCCATTCATATCCATTATCTTCAGCGTAAGCAAGTAAGCCTTCTGGTGTATCTTCTCCGACCGAGAGGGAGATAATGACAACACCTGGGTCATCTTTGTATTTCTCATGTAAAGGCACTAGCATATCATCAGCGATATCTTTGCACGGTGAACACGTGGTAGCCATCAAATCTAAGATCACTACTTTTCCTTGTAAGTCTGATAATTTGAATACCTCTCCATCATTTTCTCCACCGACCCATTGGGCTTCAAAATCAGGCGCAGTAGAACTTCCTCCCATCATTGTGAATCCAAGTATACTGATGATAATTATCATCACAACTCCTAGAGTTACAATTTGGGGGTTTGCAGAAGCACGAGCCTTGACCATGTCCCAGTTAGAATAATACTGGTCATCGCTAGTATCATCAGACAATATATCACCTCAACTTCAATCGAAGTATGTTCCTGTGTAAGGCATGCGCGCCCATATTGTGAATGCGCCACAAGCTAGAACAATCGAGACTATAACTCCCAGTAATACGTAATCGAATCCTGCTGGAGCAGGGGCAACGATAGAACCTCCTGCGAATGATTGGACTTCGTGAGTGTTGTAATTTTGCTTACCATCAGCGAAAGCAAGTTGATAGTATATCGCCTTGCCCTCAACTGCTGGAATCGAGCCAATTCCTGTCGCATCACCGTATGCGTAACAGACCCCTTCCTCGTCACAAATCTCAGAACCTTGAATTTCGAGACTCTGACTATACCATTCTCCAGTAAAATTTGAACTTTCGTAGTTATAGAAAACCGAGGCTGTTCCAATTCCATCTTCATCATCAAAGAATGCCATAATATTCGCATTTCCATCAGAAATAGTTTCATCGATTTGCATAACCGTTGGCATTTCATTTTGCGCATCATATGCTGTTGACTTTGGAGTTGCGGAATTGATTGCGCGGAATAATCCTTGTTTTGGATTCGGAGATGATGATTTTGATTCATCGTTTTGGTCATAAACAACCGCAACTACTTCGATATTTCCAGGAACAACCATTGGGTTCATTGGTTGAAGTCCAGGGGTTGCATGACCACTCGGGTGCTCGATTTCGGAAGGAATTGCCCATTCAGCCATGACTACTGCTTCTTCACCAGCTGCCAAACTGCCTGTTGCAGGTTGACCTGCATTTCCTCTGTACACCATCGGAGTTATTACCATTCCACCGTGCTCAGAAGAGAATGCGTATACATCGTGCTCTATCATGAATAATTGAATTTCATAATCCAATGTATCACCATCGGCAATGTCTTGTGGGATTCCAGTAGGGTCTGTCAAATCTGGATTAAAACCTTCACCAAGGTATACCAAACTTGCAGTTACTGTAAAAGCCCCTTCGCCGTTGTAGGTTTGTGTAACATTCAAGGTTGTAGGGGCAACATCACGCTGTCCAGCTTCTTCTACTGATGCCATTAGATCTTGGCTTTGGATATATCCTCCATCGATTTCACCATCAGGTGTTCCTATTGGAGAGTAGTGATTGTAGCGGTCTTTTGCTGCTTGACTTGCAGTCGGATCATCCCCTGCTCCGCCATTTGTTTGATGGAATGTGATTATAGTATATGGTTGGGAGTTATCTTGTTTGAGTGCTTCATGCATACTGATAACTTGCGGCTCTGAATTCGACATACATGGACTACATGAAAGTGAAGTAAAGACTTCAACAACTGGCCTGTGAGTCCAACCATTAGGATAATCACGAGGTTCTGAATTAGTAGTCTCTAGAGTATATTCTATGATTTCTTGTGGTGATTCACCACTTGCTGCAAGTGGTGCACCTAACATTGTTAACACCATAACGGCGACCAAGGAAACTGCAGAAACACGCCCCTTCATGTTCCATGCATGAGCAATCACGTATATTGTGCTTTAGGAGATTTGGCAACATCTCCCCCTTCGGGGGAGAGACAATATGGCACCTAAAGATGGAGTTAATCTGGAATTTGTATAGATAATCGAATGATAATGCAACCAATTAAGTTCAGGTGGAATCTGAGTTAAAAAACTTGACATAATTTTGAAAAACGACTATACTATGTCGATAATTATTGATGAATTGTAGTTCCAGATTCGCCTCGCAGTGCATTAATTGCATTTCCAGGAGAGCAAATTATGCATTTCATATCGGGATTAGAGAGATTCGCTTCAATTAATGACTGAACTTTTGGCCCCATTGAACCTTTAGGAAATTGCCCCTCATCGAGCAAAACTTGGGCATCACTAATTGATAAATTGGCAATAGGTTCCTCATTCTCTTTTCCAAAGTTTTTTCTTAAACTATCAACTGCTGTGGAAATAATTAGTGCGGATGCTCCTAACTCAACAGATAACAAACCACTAAGATGGTCTTTATCAACAACTGCTGGGACGCCCTTGAAGTGATTGTTTTCTTTGATAATTGGAATTCCGCCTCCACCACAACATATCACGATTGCACGTGAATCCAATAATGAAAGTATGACATTAAGGTCTATTATCTCAATTGGCTTTGGAGACGCTACAACCCGCCTCGGACCATTCACAGTTTCTGCAATATCCCAATCTTCTTTCATCACCTGGTGGTCTGTCAGAATTTTACCAACCGGTTTAGAAGGAAATTTGAACGCTTTATCTTCAGAATCTACTAAAACTCTTGTTAATAGAACACTCGTAGTTTCTGGCCGATTTCTTCTTTTCAGAATCGATTCCAAATTAAGGGCTAAATTATGGCCAATCATGCCCTGAGTTGCTGCAACCCATTCATCCATTGGCTGAGCCGAATCTAAGCTCATTAAATGACCCACTTGTGGGCCATTGCCATGCGTCAAAACCACTCTCCAACCTGCTTCTAGCAAATCGATAACATCGCTTATCACTTTCGCTAAAGTAAGCGCTGATTTCTCCATATCTGTACCAGTTGGAGAGGACAAAGCATTACCTCCAATTGCATAAACTACAATCTTTCCCACACCATTATTTCCTCAATACTATGGTTTCATGGTTTCCCAAAAATAAGTCAAAACGATGACCTTTTCTTCATTTTTTATGTAATGCGAAAACAATGAAAACATCAAATCCTACCTGTAATTCGTATTACCATGGTCGGAGAGATATCACCAGATGGAAAATTTGTCTGGAATGGCACAGAATGGATTCCAAATGAAGTTAATGGACATGAACAAATTCCTGTAACTCCGGCTACAGATAACGTCTTTCAACTTAATCCGCAAGGCCAAGAAGGTGATTTAGATTGGAACCCAGTTGAAGAAAAATCAAGAGAAGGTGGTAAGGCTAAATTGTTTGCAATGAGTGTTGTTGGATTGCTAATATTATCCGCTTTAAGCTGGGCATTATACGCCTTTGTGATTGACTCGATGCTTTTCCCTGACCCATATTCAAAGGACAAGTTCTTCTCAGTTGTTGATGAACAACCATCAGAAGAAGATGTAATGTCGGGAGAGGCGGGTTCATGGATTTGTGATGTTGAATTGAAAATGGAACAAGATGGCATGACAATTCGTACTGAATTCAAAATGTATGCCTCAGAGGACAACGCTCGGAGTTATTCGAAAATTTCTGCGGGGATTTTTGGGTCAACTTCCACAGATATTTGGATAGACAAATACCAGATTTCATGGATGTCCGAGGACTCTGAATCTTTTACAGCACAAACAGTTCCTATTTCAGGCTTAGATTCTAGTCCAGCAAATGAGCTCATTGCGAATTCATCCGGGCCAATTGAAATGTGCTTCATGCACCACTACATGGCAGAGGGCATGAAGAATGACCCTGGACTAAAATTCTCATCAGAAAAGGAAAGGTTCCCTGATGAAGACGGAGTAAGAGCAGTTAATGTGGAAACAAAGATGGAGTTACCTGGGGAAGACGAGGAAATGAATATCGCAGTTTATTTCGATGATGATGACAATATGTTGGGTACAAAAATCTCGAATTCCACCTTTGAATGCATTATAACATCAGAGTTGAAATCATTTTCAAAACCGGCATGGGCAGAGGTTGATTCTTCCACACCCATGCTAATCGATTTGAGTGACAATTTGATTTACAATGCCAACCACTCCTCTGAGGTAATTAGTCAGTACAATGCAACATACCCGATTTCAGGTAATGAACAAAGAATTGTGATCTATGAGAGTGACTATGATTATGAAAATGATACTGACATTGATACAATTCGCTATGAAGTTCCACTTGACACAGCAATGAATGGAGGAGCTGCATTACAAGTAGTCACAGATAGTGGAGAAGAAGTAAATTGCACTATTACATTCAGTGATGAAGATTCTGATTCTCGAATATCTTCAGGTGATATTGTCACAGTAAGCTGTGATGATGATTACAGCCCAGTCTGGGGCATGGTACTAGGATTAGCAGACATGAAGGGTGTAGCAAAACAAGTCAATATGGAAGTGCCTTGGATTTCTCCGGCATTCACTATTATTGCACTTCTAGGTGCTGCAATGCTAGTCTCAAGAAGAGAATAATCAAACCCAAATTAAGCGAGGCATTCAAGCACAATGCCTTCTACGACCACCCATGGCGAAAGAGTACTGGATTGGAGATGTCCAAGCAGGTGCACATGATGGTGCCGAGGTAGAGTTGAAAGGTTGGATTAAGAGAACTCGTGGCTCTAATAAAATCAGATTCGTTGTACTCAGGGACTCTACTGGTACAATCCAGTGTGTCGCCAAGAGGGACGCTATTGGTGATGATGCTTTCGAATCACTAAAGGGTGCATTAATTGAGGCATCACTGATTTTGAAAGGAACTGTAAACGCTGACGAAAGGGCACCTGGAGGCCATGAATTAATTGTGACCAGTGCTGAAGTAGTGGGTGCAGTAAGGCCAGAAACACCATTCCCAATTACAGAATCTGCAATGGAAGCAGCAGATGGTGGAGAGACTGAATTCCTGTTAGATAATCGCCATCTATACCTGAGAACTGGCCGCATGACAGACATGCTCAAGATTCGTTCAAGTGTTTTTGGAGCCATCCATTCATATTTCCGTGGAAGAGACTTTACTGAATATCAAGCACCAAATTTCGTAGCAGGTGCAGTTGAAGGCGGCTCTACGCTGTTTGAAGTACCATATTTTGGAAGAAAGGCCTATCTAACTCAATCTTGGCAACTTTATGCCGAAGCAGCAATGCCTGCATTGGAAAGATTGTACACTATAGCGCCATCATTTAGAGCAGAAAAGAGTAGAACTCGCAGGCATCTAACTGAATTCTGGCACGCTGAGATGGAAGTTGCTTGGGCATCTAATGCAGAAATCATGTCACACGGTGAAGGATTGGTTCGCCACATTGCAAAAACTGTGCTTGATGAGCGAGAAACTGAACTTACAAGTATAGACAGAGACCTTGATTTACTGGCAAGATATGCTGACAACCCATATCCAAGAATGCGCTATGATGAAGCAGTAGAAACCCTGCAAGGAATGAATATTGAAATTGAATGGGGACAAGATCTGGATTATTCCAAAGAGAAAGTGTTGACTCAAGACTTCGATGTACCACACTTCTTGACACACTATCCAAAGGTAGCAAAACCATTCTATCATCGTGTAGATCCAGATGATGGAAATTATGTTCTTTGTCACGACTTGTTGGCTCCAGAAGGTTATGGAGAAATAATCGGCGGAGGAGAAAGGACTTGGTCTGAAGAAGAGATTCTTGCTAGAATCGACGAGGAAGGAGTTCCTCGAGAACCATACCAATTCTACATCGATACCAGAACTTATGGAGGAGTTCCTCACGGTGGATTTGGATTAGGAGTTGACAGAGTTTGTTCATGGCTATCTGGTGCAGACCATATCAGAGAAGTTATTCCCTTCCCAAGAGATTCTAGAAGAGTTACTCCTTGATGAAATCCTTTATGGATTCCAATACATCTTTTAGGTCACGAGAGCGTATTGTAACTTTTGCGTGTTTTACTGGTTTTTCATCATAAGGATTGAAACAAATTGAATGCGAACTTTCCTGAAACATACCCAAGTCGCCAATGCTATCTCCAATAGATATTGTTCTCTCTTTAGGAATAGATAATCTTCTTTGAAGCATTTTCACTATGGCTCCTTTTCCGTTCATTTGCACTTGATATCTACCGTAATCTTCCACATTTCCTTCCGAATCTGATAACCATCCGTTAGTAAAAACATGAAATTTGGTGTCAACTTGGTAATGCCTGCTTATACCTCCCCAACGTTTTGACCAAGGTTTACCTGAAGGATACATACTGGAAATTTGTCTTGCTGTTTCTTGCATCCCACCACTTATTATCGCAACCTCATGACCCTGTGAAGTTATCCAATCAAGACATTTTTCTATTCCTGCCATCAAAGGTGTGTTCTTGCATAAATCCCTCAACTTCTCATCAGTTATATTCGGATGTGCGTTTTTTACAAGTGCCAAATCCAACTTTAGCCAATCCCATTCATCCAATTTCCCCTGATTATACAAATTGAATGCTTTTTCATTTGAAATGTTTAATTTATCATACACATATTGCCATGTAGACAAATGATCAACTAGAACTCTATCCATGTCAAAACAAACTAGATATTTCAAAAAACCACCTCAATCTTCCGTAGGCCAAAACTCATAGTGAGATTGAATTTGTTTTACTTGCTTGCCCATTATGTATAAAATCAGACCGACCATCATTGCGAATAGCCCTAATAATGTTATAGCAATTACTGCTAATCCGACTCCTAAACTAGTTTGATTCCATTCTTGGAAATTATCAAGAACATCTCCAGATAATTTGTAGCCTACAGCAAAAAGTACTATACCTGGGACACCAAACAGAATCAATGGATGTCTTGATTCTAGCATCCAGTAAAATAATTGAGCAAAACGAGACGCAGTAGCAAGTGACTCTCTCTGTCTTACCTTTGGAAGAGGTTTTGAATAAAGCACTCTAACTCTTAGATCTTCATCCAAATCCATAGGAGAATCTTCAGGATTTGCTTGCGATAAATGTTCTAACCCCAATTGGGTGGCTGCAAGATGAGAAATTTCAACTGAGCGATAACCCATTTCTTGCGGGTTTGTTTTATTTCCTTCATTATTCAAAAAAGACATATGTATGTCCCAATTTTCTTTCGTTCTATTAACTAGCAGCGGTATATCTCTGAGTTTAAGTCTAGAATTTACATTTATCAGTAAACTGGTTTTTTCAGAGTCTGTAGTAAGTAATTTAGTTGCTAATTTAGGCGCAATTGTCTCTCCTGAATAACTTAGAACCCCACAATCTACCTTCTTAGCTAAATCAATAGTGGAATCAGAACTACCTAAATCTAACAATAAGACCTCATCAGATAACTCCCTTGAACGAGTTATCAGAGATACTACTCGTAATTCAAAGTCCTTACCCATTAACACAATGCGCAGTGACTCCATGAACTTCCGAAATATCACTACAACTTAGACTTCTTGGACACCTTGACTGACAAAACGCTTTTTCTCACCTAGATCTTAATTTCTGTTTAGTATGTTTAGTGCATCATCTAAAGTAGTTTCATTTGCCCAATATCTCTTGTTTTTCCAAATGGTGTATCCATCACCATCGATAATAGTGAAAGATGGCGTGGCAGGATTTTCAAACGCATCTTGATAATCCATTTCGGTATTCTTTCCTGAAGAAACATCAATTGCTTTTTGTCCATCAAATGGAAGTAGCACGGGCCACAGAGAGTTTGTCGAACTGTTTTCATTTGCATAAACATCAATTACATCTTCTTTTGTTTCAAATGAAGGATAGCGATGAACTGTAATGATTCTCGTATCATTTGACAAGTTGCCATTACTCATTTTTTCTGCAATCATTTCGGTCCAGTCATGACAACCGGAACAACCTGTTGAGACCCATAGAATAAGAGTGTTTGATCCTGAAGCGTCTTCAAGTATATCCATTGAATTTCCTCTATCTATATCTCTTCCAGCTGTTTCAGCAACGATGTTCAATCTCTCTGGAATCAATGATTCGTCAGATGCATCTTCCTCCATATTATTTGGCTCAACACAGCCGGGAATTATGAAAATTAGTGAGGTAAAAATCACAAGCAATACGTTGCTTTGCATGATAAAGGCTCGGACTTAAATGGTATGAAACCTTGTTTTGATTAATACGCAAATTCATGACACTGAATAGAATCGGAAGGTCATGCTCGGGGATTGGAACATAGGTGTTGTAATCCCCGCAAGGAACGAAGAAGAACATCTTCCAAAAGTATTGGAAACTATACCTGATTACGTAGATAAGGTCGTGGTGGTTGATGATGGTTCAACAGATAGTACTGCCTCTATTGCAAAAAATTCCAACTTGATTAAATTAAACGGTCAAGGAGTTGGTGCTGCAATTGACGCAGGTCACCAAAAATTGTTACAGATTTTTGAAGGTAAATTTGTTTCAGTTGTAATTGCGGGAGATGGCCAAATGGATCCCTCTGATATGGAAAATGTCATCAATCCAATTATCGAGAATAAAGCACACTATGTCAAAGGAGAACGTGCTGACCGAAGAGAAAAGATGCCTTTGATTAGACAAATAGGAACTTTTTTGCTCGGCTTATTGACTACTTTAGCGTGCGGACAGAGAGTTTCAGACCCTCAGTGCGGATACACTTCAACAAGTAGTGAAGTGCTAAAATCATGGAATTTTTCTAAATCGTGGAAGGGTTACGGCTACCCAAATTGGTGGCTGATGAATTTATCAAAGGCAGGGTGGAAAATTGAACATGTTCCTGTAAAAGCAATTTATTCGGGGCAAAAGAGCGGACTAAGGATTTCGTCATTTCTCCCAAAGGTTTCGCTCATGCTTTTTATTGGCTTGCACATACGAATAATTCAGAACACAATAGAAAAACCAAGCATAATCATAGCCATAATCTGGATAACATACATATGTGCTTGGATATACACACCTGTAATATTCTTAGCAACACATTTAGCAGACAGATTACACGTCGAATCAATAACGAGGCCTTTACATGATTGAAGGAAGATATGCTCACGCTAGGCACATTTTGGTAGGAAGTAAAGCCCAAGCACAAGATATACTAAACGAAATTACATCCGCGAGGAACCCATTTCG